>JAHHQZ010000001.1 GCA_020026075.1 Actinobacillus sp.
GGATGCCTTTCCATTAAAACATAACACCATTTTTCTGTTTTATTGTTATAGAGAAGATATAATCTAGTATTTAAAGTCTCACGGACAAGATATCCTTTTGAAACATCTAATTCTTGAAACTCTGTCTTGTATCTCCCCTTTAATTTTCCATTTTTGTCTTTTTGCCAATTTTGTATTTGTTTAAAATCATCATAATTTTCTACAACTTTTTCGCGATTTCCATTGCTTGAATATGTATACAATATTTTTTTAGACAAAATGCCATTTCTGTAAATATATTCTTTTAATAGATTTTTATCAAATTCCTTTTTTATATAATATAAAAACTCTCTTGTTTCCAGCTCAACAAAAGGTAATTTGCCATTTAAATATTTTTTAACTTATCTATTGAAAAATTTTTATCAGTTGAAAATAGTCCTTTTGTCTCTTGATTTTGCTCCTTATTTAAGAAGTCATAAAATTTATCATCTTCAGAGGAATAATAATATATTTTTATATAATTTTTCCCATCTTTTTTTAAAACTAAGCATATTTCTTCATTATCATCAAAATTCAAATCAATAGTAAATATATCTATAATTGAATAATTTTTTGAAATATTATCTACTAAAATACTAGTTTCTTCTTCATCGTAACCATAGTACGCTTCACCAGATTCCTCATCCCAGTATCTTTGCTCCCGTCTCTCTAATCCTTCGATGTATATTTTAGTTTCATTATTCGTTCTACTTGTTTTTATCTCTCCAGTTGTTATTGCGGGATTAGTGTATAATTCTAATTTTATCTCTGTGGCAAAACAAAGATTTGTTAATGATAAAAATATAAAAACAATCCTAAACATTTCATTTCTCCTTTCGAGTATATTTAAAATTTCTTATAATATCTGTAAATAAATTTTCAGTTAATTAAGTTACTAACTTAGTTGATTGGTTATTTTTTATGATGTTTAATTATAAAATCTTATAATTCATCAATTTCTTTATTAGTCATGCTAACATCTGCTCTTCGTAGTAATTCCATTAAGTCAACCACTTCAGGTTTTTTATTATTCTTTCCAGTGTTCCTTTTTTTTTAATTTTCCATTTTGATATTTTGACTTTTTATAACTTCTCCATTTTTAGAATAGATAATTCTTTCACCATGGCGAACTCCATTTTCATAGTTTTCTTCCATATGTAATTTTCCACTTTCATAGTACCATTTGAACTTTCCTTCATAATTATAATATTTTTGATATCCTTCACTCCGTAAGTTTCCATTTTTATAATATGTTTTGCTAATACCAATCGGATTCCCGTGCTCCCAAAAACTATCCTCACATAAATCTCCATCGATATCAAATATTTTTCGATGTCCATGAACTCTTCCCAAATCATCAAATTCGTTTTCGATAATTTGATGATAATTATAAAATTTTATCTTGGATGTGTGAATTTTGTTCTCAGAATAAAAAGCACCATTTTGTGCATCAAATTTTTTTTGAGTACAGGTCATAAATGCAAATTTCATTATTCATTCTATTATTCTTTATTTCTGCAATTAAATCCCCATTTTTAGAAAAATACTTTATCTCTTCTATATTATTAATTGAGTCAAATGTTTCTTTCATAAAAATATTTCCATTAGAATAAAGATTTTCTTTGACTTTCATTTATCATAACTTCCTTCCTTGGGTTTATATTTTATTTTGTTGTATAATTTTTTTATGAAACTGTGGACTTTTTATTTTCTATATTTATTCTCCTTATTTTTTATCTTTTTTTCCTAACTAAACTCATCTTCGCTCACCTCATCTAACGCCAAGGATTTCGGCAGGAACTGGCGGATTAAACTGTTGGTGTTTTCGTTCGTGCCTCGTTCCCAAGAATGATAAGGTTTGGCAAAGTAAATATTGGTGGATAATGCTATTATCTGCTATAGCTGGACCTCCATCAATGTTTTGTCTGGCAACGATTTGCCCGCGTCAGTCGTGGTTGGCAAGCCTCTTTAGCGATAGGTCTTTTGATTTCGCAAGTAGCGATAAAGCGTGCCACCTGCTCGTTTGTCAGCATAGATATGGTGATAAATCCATTCGTGGCTTGGCACATCCTTCCAACCTAATAGTCGTAATCGGTCGGTGATTTGCTCGGGAGAAAACAACCGCTTAAGCAAATGTTCAACATATGCCAAGCCGAAATCTGTGACGGCTTGAGCGTTGTTGGTTTTGCGTTGTTTGGCAAACTGTTGAGCTTGTTTAGGGCGATAGCCTCGCTTGCCCAAATTACGTTTAATCTCTCGGTAAATGGTTGATTTATGGACGTTTAAGTTTCATGCAATCTCTGCAATTGCTATATTACTTTATTACTTTTAAGCAATGCCGAAATTTGGTATCTTTGCTCTTCGGTAAGGTGCGTGTAATGTTTCATACGTTTTCCTATGGGATTGAATTTCGAAATGCAACTTCGCACATCTTACTTTTCAATCAACTCAATTTAAAAACGTCGCACTTCGTTGTTGAAGATAGCTCGAGCGATTGAATAAAATCTCAACAATCGCCCGAGAAAAGTGTTAGGTTATTTAACTCCATTGGAGGTAAAATCTAGATTTATTGGAGGCGCACTTCGTTGTTGAATCCAATCTCATAAAAATACCCCAACGGTTTTGTCCAACTTTTGGGGTGCATGCTAAAATCGGAAAAATTTTTCCGAATTTTGGACGTATTGCTAAATTTCTTCTGCATAAAAAACACCCCAAGAGCCTTGTCGCTTTTGGGGTGTTATGGTTTCTGTGGTAAGAAACTTTAATTTAGTTTAGAACTTGTAGCCGAAAATGAACGTACCTTTAGTGCCTTTGTATTCGTGGGCGCCGTGACCGTTGAATTCCACGCTGACACTGACGCCGAGACTTAAGTTGCGGGTGATATTGCCGTCAAGTCCAAGTTTGAGTTGAGCGAGATTTTTCGCACCAGCTTGGGCAATGTGCATACCGTCTAGCTCGATGGCGTTAGCTTGGGTGTTGTGGATCCAGTTCGCGTCAAAATATGGAGTGAGGTTTCTGCCTGTTTCCACAGAAATTGTGTTAAAGCCCATTCTCGCACCAATTCGGCTTTGGACATTACCTGAGCGGTTGGTTTTCACGATGGTGTCGTTGCTTTCGGTGTAGTCCTTGCCTTTCACGCCCATGTAAATCACTTGAGCTTGCGGTTGAAAGAAGAAGCTTAATTTGTCACCATTCGCTTGGATTTTTTCGCCAGTGCGGAAGATATGTCCAAGTTCGAGAGAGGCACTGACACCTGAGGTGTGATATTTTTCAGCGGCCAAATCTTGTCCATTGACAGATTGTTTAAACCATGCATATTGTACCCAAGTATCAAGGTAAGTACCTTGTTGTTGGTTGGCATTGGCGAACCAAGTGCCGTATAAACCGAGGTTGTAAGCATTGGTTTTCGCTTTAGCTTGATAACCTGTTAAGCGAGCCGTGGTTTTAGATTTGCTGTAACCATACCCCCCAAAGGCACCGACGACGAAACTATCATTCGCACCAAATTGACCTTTTAAGAAGTCGTCGCCCAATTGAACAGTGTAGAGGTTCATACTGGTTTCACTGGCATTCAAAGCATCTTTGAAGGAAATATGCTCGCCTGTATTTTTAAGCCATAAGCCTAGGCTTGTTTCGCCGAGATAACGAGCGCTGGCAAGACGGTCAAAGAGATTAAGATTAAACATATTTGCGGCAGCAATGCTATTGGCAAGGTAGCCACCGACTTCTGGACGCACCATATGTTCGTTTGGTTGTAGCTCAGGCTGAGGTTGCGGTGGTACAGGCTGTGGCTGAGGCTGCGGTGGTACAGGCTGTGGTTGAGGCTGCGGTGGTACAGGCTGTGGTAGTACTGAAAGTTGGCTATTCAAATACCAATCTTTGCCTTTTTTACTTAAACGGTAATCATACGCCCCTGCGACAATACGCCCTTGTTGTTCAAAGACGCCGTCTGACTGTCCCTTAACTTCAATCAGTTTAATCCCATTAACTGTTTGGGCTCCTTTACCACCTGCATTGGTAACGCTAACGTAGGTATGTCCACTTGTATTACCACTAACGATTAATTGATTAGTGTCTGAGTTGTCGTCACCTAACACTGTCGTAAAATGAAGAGTACTATTGTTACCAACGTAATTTCCATTAACATAAATGTTACCCGCATTTAGTTCCGCACCTTGTTTGTTACCAAAATAAATATGGCTTCCTGTTTCATTATGAAGATTAGTTAGCGTAGAACCAGCTGCATAGCTCCAGATGCTGTTGTTAACCAAAGAAAGATTCGTAGAAGCATGATATGAAGCATATGGAGCTTCAGTAGTATTTCCCGCTATTTCAGAAGAGTCTGCTGAAAGAAAAAAACGCCCATAATCATTATGGATTAAATGTGTTTTTTTACTTGTTGAGGCATACAGCTTGCTATTTTTTAACCTGAAATAGCTATCAATTCTTGTCTGATGGTCAATAAAAGCATCAGACAAGCCAGTAGTAGGTATTATAAAATTCGATCCCCCTGTCAACGATGTATTAGTGAATGCTATTTCTGTATTTATACCATCTATATTACCTATCGAGATCCCTTTAGAACCTTGAATTATTTCAGAATCCGATAATTCAAGAACTCCTCCGCCTATTACACTGAAAATTAAAGAATCACTTTTTTCATTTACAATTTTTAAATTTTTACCTGAAAAACGTGATCCATCTTCTACCATTAACCTAAATTTATCTGTTGATATGAAACCACCATTAACATCCATCTTGCTTTTCTTTTTAAGCCATATACTCCCACCAGCACTACCTTGAATTTTTAAATCATTCGCTTCAATAATGCCTCCAAAGGATGAAAAAAGACTGAAATATGTATCAGTAATGGTTACATTGTTAAGAATAACTTTGGCAGGTAGATTTGGTAAAACCCCTTCTGCATCTAAGAAAGAATTATTACTATCTTCTGTCCCATCACCTTTTATCTCATAGTTATTTATAGTTAGGGTAGTATTGCCGATAACTTGAATGCCACCTCCTTTCTCTTTAAGATTCACACTTCCATTACTCAGCGTATGTGCCTTATTATCATTATAGATATTTTGATACTCTTCACTGAGCATTACCTCATTATCCTTGACAAGCATATTATTAGCCTCAGCCAAAACAGTATTAATTGATAATGCCAGTACACTTAATGTAAGAACTGATTGTTTATGGTGTTTCATTTAGCTCCCTCAAATATTATTAACAATCTTTATTTGCTCTGTTATGTCAATAACAGAGCAAATCAGTATACTGATTTGCTCTTTGCAAATAAGAAACGCCCGCTACTTCTTGATTTTTTGGAGTACCACTTCGTTGTTGAATCCAAGACTTTTGTAACGCACGGTAACGCTTTGATAACCTTTGATACGGCTTAAATAGCTTTCAAGCTCGGTTGTGCTAAGGCGGCAATTTCGCTATCCGTTAATTCACGCCATTCACCTTCGGCAAGGCTATCCCCTAAGGCTAGATCGCCCACTTGCTCACGGTGCAAGTCGATCACCTTATTCCCCAGTGCGCCAAACATTCGCTTCACTTGGTGATAACGACCTTCAGTTAAGATTAAGTAGCCTTGATAATCGGAAATCGCCTTAAAAACCGCTGGTACCGTAGGCGTTTGTTCGCCACGCAACATTAAACCGCTCGCAAGTTTTTCTTCGTAATCAGGCTCAATGGGATCCGCTAAGGTGACTAAATAGGTTTTCGGGCAATGGTGTTTCGGTGAAGTAATGCGGTGCGACCACTGACCGTCATCAGTTAATAGCACAAGCCCAGTGGTGTCGGCATCTAAGCGGCCAGCGCAATGTAATTTGCCTGCCAAAGGATAATCAAAAAAGCTCAACACGCTAGGATAGTTTTCTTCTTTGTGGCTACATTCAAAGCCAGCAGGCTTATTTAGCACAATGTAGTGGCCTGCGCTATATGGCAACATTGGCTCGCCGTCTAAGCAAACCTGATCGCTCTCCTGCACTTGATAATGGCCTGATTTTTCCACGCTATCATTAATGGTAATCCGTTTTTGACGCAATAATTTTGCCACTTGCGAACGGGTTAGGCCGGAATTTTCCGCCAAAAATTTATCTAATCGCATTAGTTCCCTCATTAAATTTTTTCTAGTTTGGCAAAACGAGCCACTAGCCATTTGATACCGTTGCCCTGAAAAGCCACTTGCATTCGTAAGTGATCACCTTCGCCTTCTAGGTTGATAATTGTCCCTGTGCCGAATGTGCTGTGTTGCACTTTATCGCCCATTTTCCACTCGCTTACTCGTTCGATGGTTTTCGGCATTGCCGTTGGTTTAAGCGTATAGCTTGGTTGTACCGCACGGCGAGAACGTACTCGCACATAATGTAAGCTCTCTTGCGGTAGCTCAAGCAGAAATTGCGAAGGACGCTGGTTATCCGCCGCCCCAAAGGTACGGCGAGACTCCGCACAAGACAGCGTAAGTTGCTGTTTCGCACGAGTAATGCCCACGTACATCAAACGGCGTTCTTCTTGGATGTCGTCAGCCACCACGCTACGTTGAGATGGTAAGGTGCCTTGCTCCACGCCCACGATAAACACATTTTCAAATTCTAAGCCTTTGGCAGAATGCAAGGTCATTAGCTGTACGGCATCTTGGTTACTGTCTGCTTGTGCTTCGCCAGCATCAAGAGAGGCTTGGGTTAAAAAGGCGGTTAAGTCGGATAAATCTTCTAGTTCCGCTGGCTTTTTAAATTCGTGAGCGGCAGCAACTAATTCGTCTAAGTTTTCTAAACGCACTTCGCCACTGTCGCCTTTTTCTTTTTCGTACATTTGGTATACGCCGGAATTTTTAACCACAAAATCCGTTTGCTCGCCAAGGGACATTTCACTACTTTGCACACGCAAATAATCGATAAGTTCTGCAAAGCGCATTAATGCCGTGCAAGCTCGCTGGGCGAGATGACGTTCGTTCACCACAATGTGCAACGCTTGCCACAGCGTAATTTGCTGTTCTCGTGCCACTTGGCGGAGTACATCAAGGCTACGAGCGCCAATGCCACGCGCTGGGGTGTTGATGACACGTTCCAAAGCCACATCGTCTTTCGGGTTCGCAATTAAACGCAAATAAGCAAGAACATCTTTGATTTCTTGGCGTTCAAAAAAGCGTACGCCACCGTAAATGCGGTATGGTAATTGGGTGCGAATGAGTGCATCTTCCATTACTCGAGATAAGTGGTTATTGCGGTATAACACGGCACAATCCCGTAAGTTACCGCCATTTTCACGCCATTTCTCAATTTGAGCGCTCACGAACAAGGCCTCATCGTGTTCGTTAAACGCCTCGTAAACGTTGATTTTTTCGCCGTCTCCGTCTGCCGTCCACAAGTTTTTCCCCATTCGCTCGTCATTGTTAGCGATTAAGGCGTTAGCGGTTTTTAAAATGTTGCCTGTGGAGCGGTAATTTTGTTCGAGACGGATAGTTTGTACGCTGGAATAATCACGGCAAAAACGTTGCATATTTTCAATTTTCGCCCCACGCCAGCCGTAAATGGATTGGTCATCATCGCCCACTACCATTAAATTACCCGTTTGACCTGCTAATAAGCGTAAAAAGCGGTATTGAATGGTGTTGGTATCTTGAAATTCGTCCACCAAAATTTGCGTAAAACGTTGTTGGTAGTAGCTTAAAATAGCAGGGTTATCACGCAATAATTCATACAAACGTAACAGCAATTCAGCGAAATCCAACAAGCCGCAACGGTCGCAATAATCTTGGTAAATGCGGTAGATTTTCTTCAATTCTCGCTTTTGCGAATCCTTTTCTTCGCCAATATCCTGCCAGCGTCGCCCTTCTTCTTTATGATGATTGATAAAGCCAGCAACGTTTTTTTCAGGGTAAATTTTTAAATCGTAATTATGCTGAGTGAGCAGGCGTTTCAAAAGGCGTGTTTGATCTTGCGAATCCATAATTTGGAAATCTTGCGGCAAGCCTGCCTCTGCGTAGTAGGTGCGCAAAATGCGGTTTGCAATGCTGTGGAAAGTGCCGACCCATACGCCATAATTATTCACTGTAAACGAATTTTTATGCAAAATATGTTGAATACGATGGCGCATTTCTCCAGCGGCTTTGTTAGTAAATGTTACCGCCAAAATGTGGCTTTCAGCGATACCCTCAACTTCCACCAACCACGCCACACGGTGTGTTAGCACACGAGTTTTACCACTGCCCGCCCCTGCTAACACCAAATAATTGCCCAAAGGCGCACCCACAGCCTCACGCTGGCGGTCATTTAATCCGTCTAATAATCTTGATATATCCATTCCTATTTCTCATTTTTCTTGTCGCTCGCCAAAATTTGACGAACTTTTTCTAAATCTTCTGGCGTATCCACGCCCACCGCTGGCACTTCTTTTGCCAATGCGATGTGGATTTTCTCGCCGTACCATAAGACACGCAATTGCTCTAAACTTTCAATGTTTTCTAAAGGGCTTGGCTGCCAGCTGACATATTGTTTAACGAACTCCGCTCGGTAAGCGTAAAGCCCAATGTGACGCAAATAGTAGCGTTGCCATTGTGGCTCAAAAGTTTTTGGTGTGGTTGCGAAGGCATCACGTTGCCACGGCACGGCGGCTCGAGAAAAATACATTGCATAGCCTTGTGCGTCCGCCACCGCTTTTACCACGTTAGGGTTAAATAATTCTTCTAAATCCTCAATCGGCACGCCAAGCGTTGCCATTTTGGCTTGGCTAGCGTGTAAATTTTCTGCCACTTGGCGAATAATCACAGGCGGAATTAAAGGCTCATCGCCTTGCACGTTCACCACTAAGGTATCCGCTGGCAACTGGCATTTTTCAATAACTTCCATAATGCGTTCCGTGCCAGAATGATGATTCTCCGCCGTTAAACACACTTCGCCGCCAAAATTTTGCACCGCTCGCGCAATACGCTCATCATCGGTCGCCACAATTACTCGCACCGCCCCTGAAAGTTTTGCCTGCCGCCACGTGTGGTAAATCATCGGCTCCCCTGCAATATCTAACAACGGCTTACCCGGCAAGCGAGTAGATGCAAAACGAGCTGGAATCACCACCACAAAAGGAATCGGCTGAAAAGAAGAATGAATGAGTGTCATTGAGAACCTCCGGCTATTGGCTTAAACCAACTTGCGTTCAATGCACGCAAGTAAGTGATTGAGTTGGGGAATTTGGGCGTTGACGGGAATGTACCAGCATTTTTCCGCAAGCTTAGGATCCTGTTGGCAAAGAGCTTGGCATTTAACCGCATCTTTTTCCGTCATTAACACCAAGGTGCAAGGCTGGAATTTTTGTAAAAATTCCGGCGTAGGCTTTGTGTGATCAGTCAAGGGTGCCGCTAGTGTGAGATGAAAGCCTTGCTGTTCTAGGCTTTGGAAAAAACGCTCAGGATTGCCAATGCCTGCAAATGCGCCAACGGTTGGCGATTGCGTCAAATTTGCTAACGGCTGTTGTTCGCCAGTAAGCAAATTCACCGCTTGCCCAGCCTGCAATGTCATTGTGGCGTAAGGGGGCAAGTCCACCGCCCACGTTTGCGGAGCGTGGCCGTTAAAAATCACAAAATCCACGCTTTTCAAACGGCTAGCACTTTCACGCAATGCCCCAGCGGGTAGCAATAAACCGTTACCCAGCCCACGCTGGCTGTCGATAACCACGATTTCCACATCACGTTGCAAGGCGTAATGTTGCAAGCCGTCATCGCTTAAAATCACGTCTAGCTCGTGCTGTTGCTGTAATAATTCAATAGTTTTACGGCGATCTGCCCCAATACAAACAGGTACGCCACTACGTTTGGCAAGCAGTAACGGCTCATCGCCCACTTCACGTGCATCATCATCCGCTGTTACCAAGCGTGGATAGTAAGCAGATTGGCTGCCGTAACCACGAGAAATAATGCCCACTCGAAAACTACGTTTACGCAACTGTTCGGCGAGCCACAGGGTTACAGGGGTTTTGCCGTTACCGCCAACGGATAAATTCCCCACGATAATCACAGGCAAGCGTGGGCGATAACTGGCGAGAATTTGCCGTTGATAAAGCCAGCGCCGAGCGTGGCTGACCATTGCAAACAACAGTGCTAAGGGCATTAGCAAAAAGCTCTGGAGCTGAGCTTTGCGGGATTTTTCGTACCAAAAACGCATAGTTTTCCTATTGGTTAAACTGCATATCGTAAAGCTGTTTGTAGCGTCCGCCTGCATTGAGCAAGGTTTGATGGTTGCCACGTTCCACAATGCGACCGTGTTCCATTACTAAAATTTCATCGGCTTTTTCGATAGTCGATAAACGATGTGCGATCACCAACACGGTGCGATCTTTTTGCAATTCTTCCAATGCCGCCTGAATGGCACGTTCTGATTGCGTATCCAGCGCTGATGTGGCCTCATCTAAAATAAGAACTGGCGATTTACGCAATAAGGCACGAGCGATGGCCAAACGCTGGCGCTGACCGCCAGATAAGCTCATTCCATTTTCGCCAATCATTGTGTCTAAACCGTTGTCCAGCTTTTCAATAAATTCCATTGCGTGAGCGGCTTTGGCGGCGGCGATAATTTCTTCACGGCTGTATTTATCCGTTGCCGCATAGGCGATGTTATTGGCGATGGTGTCATCAAATAAATGCACTTGCTGGGAAACCACTGCGCAATTATCACGTAAATTGGCTAAGGAATAATCACGCACATCTACGCCATCTAGGGTGATTTGCCCATCGTCTAAATCGTAGAAACGAGTAACTAAATTCGCAATCGTGGATTTGCCAGACCCTGAATGCCCCACCAGCGCCACGGTTTTGCCTTTCGGTACACGGAAATTGATATGGTGTAACGCTGGTGTTTCTTTGCCAGCGTAGGTGAAGTTCACGTCATTAAAGGCTAGCTCGCCGTCTACTTTGGCATTTTCATAAGTGCCGTTATCACGCTCGGTTTCTAAATCTAACAAAGCGAATAAGGTTTGACAGGCTGCCATTCCACGCTGGAATGATGCATTCACGTTGGTTAAGGATTTTAACGGTCGCATTAAGGCTAACATTGAGGAAAACACCACCGTGAAATCCCCTGCGGTTAAGCGATTGGTCATAATTTCAGGAATCGTGGCAAGATACAACACCGCCGCCAACGCAAAAGAGGCAATAATTTGCACCACAGGATCAGAAATGGCCTCGGCGGTCATTACTTTCATTCCACGACGGCGCATATCATTACTCACTTTGGCAAAACGAGCCTCTTCAACCGCCTGTCCGCCAAAAGAAAGCACCACACGATGCCCTTTGAGCATTTGTTCTGAGGTTGCCGTCAGTTGCCCCATTGTGTTTTGCATATTTTTGCCCAAACGGCGGAAGGTTTTTGAAACAAAACTAATCACCACCGCAATAATCGGCGCAATTAAAAATAGCACCAACGACAACTGCCAGCTTGTGTACATCATCACGCACAGCAAAGAGGTAACATAAACGCTTTCTCGTACGATGGTCGTTAAAGCCCCTGATGACGAATTAGCCACTTGCTCACTGTCGTAGGTAATACGAGAAAGTAATTTCCCTGTAGCGTTTTTGTCGAAAAATTCCACAGGTAAAAACATCAAATGGCGGAATAAGGCACGGCGCAAGGTCATTACCACTTTGCCTGACACCCACGCCAAACAATAGGTTGACACGAAATTGGAGCAGCCACGAAAGAAAATTAACACCACAACAACCACTGCCATCATTCTTAGAAAATGTGTATCGGCTTTGCCAAAACCATCGTCTAACAAAGGCTTGAGCATTTGAATTAAACTTGCATCCGCAAGTGCGTTGATAATTAAGGCAATGCCCGCAGCCACTAGCCCCCATTTATAGGGTGAAATGTAAGGCCACAGGCGTTTGAAGGTTTTTAGAGTTGATAAATCTTTATCTTGTGTAGTATCGTGCATAAGTGCGTTTCTCATTCAAAAAAATAGGCGTATTGTACATTGAATTACGCCCAGCAACAAACCACGCACGGTGCTTGTTATTTCATCGCTTTATAGGATTTATCGGTATAATTTCGTGGCGCTAGCACCCCTTGATACCACGCTGAATAGTCACTTCTCGCCTGCTCAAAACGCCCGTTCGCAAAGGTAAAGCGTAACGCCCCTTGCTCCCCAGTGTTCGCTACGTGTGCCCCTGCCGCCTGTAAGCGTTGCACCACCGCATTTTTCGGTAGCCCCCACATATTCCAACGGCTCGCTGAAATCCACGCCAAGCTAGGTCGGAATTTTTGCAAAAATTCCGGCGTAGTACTTGTAGTGCTGCCATGATGTGCCACTTGCAACAAAGTCAAAGATTTTCCTTTCAAATACTGTTGCAATGCTGGCGTAATGGCACTCTCCACGCTGGCCGTTGCATCCCCTAGCAACAATAAAGAATGACTTTTATCCTGCACCAGCACCACGCACGAATGTTCATTTTTCGCACGCTGTCCCACATACTGCGGCCACAGAACCGTAAACGCCACGCCCTGCCATTGCCACTGCTCACCCACCATACAAGGCTTAGGCCTTTGTCCGTTATACTTTTTAAGCGAGGCACTACGCCAAAGGGTACGCGGGAATTTTTGCAAAAAAAATGTCATTCCTCCAGCGTGATCCCGATCATCGTGGCTTAACAGGATGCCGTCTAGTTGCAAGCCTTGCCGTTGCAAATAAGGAAAAATTTCACGTTCCGCCATACTGCCTTGCGACTGGTTAAATTGCCAACTAACCCCAGTGTCGTAAAGCAAAGCCCGTCCGTTTTTTTCCAATAGCACTGCCAGCCCCTGCCCCACGTCCAGCATTGTAACGCTAAGGCGGCTACGCGTCTCATAACGCCAACCTGCATAGCCCAACGCCAGCAACACTAGCAACACCCCACAAACTGCCGTTTGTTTCAGTGAACGCTGCGCTTGGGGCGTAGCATAATAATGCCGAAGAAACATCACGCCGCCAAAACTGCCCCAAAGCCCCAAGCTTATCGCAAGTGCTTGCCATTGCGACACCGCCAGCCAATGGCTCGCCAGTGGCTGTAAGGCGTGATTAACATTTTCCAGCAAAAAATTCCCGCCTTGCCATAATTCCTTTGATAACGCCCTTGATAAATTCCTTAACAACGCCGCCAGCGTGCCAAAATTTTCCAAGCTTATGGACAACATCGATAACAAAGTCGCCAACAGCACCAGCGGAATAATCACAAAACTAAACACAGGCACCACCAGCAAATTCGCCGCCAATGCTGCCCAAGAACTACCATTGAACATCCAAAGCTGTGTGGGGGTGAGCAGCCAAAACAGCCCCAGTTGTAAATGCAAAAGCCCCAAAAAAATATTGACACTGCCACCAACGAATTTCAGCAACCCCTGCAACCATTGCGGTTTCAACGCTCGCTTTTTGGGGGCTAGCGGCGTTTTTCGCCAATCGTGCCAAAGGCGCAGGCATTGTTGCCATTTGATGGACGGCACACATTGATACCATAGTAGCAAACTTACAACGGCACTAACGGACAGCCAAAAACTCATCGACAACACCATTAAAGGCGACATCAACACCAGCAACGCCAGCACTAAGCCCAAAATGAGCCAACGGTTTAAGGTTATGCGTGCAAAATGCAACAAACTCACCAACAAAATCGCCACCAACGCACGGAACGTTGGCGGCGCAAAGCCTGCTAGGCTGGCATAAAATGTGGCAACGAACACGCCACCAAGCCACGACAACAATGGAGAAATCAACCTTGTGGGCAAAAAAAACTGCACCGCACGCATTAACGCCATTCCGAGCAACATTGCCAAACCAATATGCAAACCAGAAATGGCGATTAAATGCGCCGTATTTGTGCGTTGATACAAGGCAAGCGTGTGATAAGGCAGCCAAGCACGCTCACCAAACGCCAAAGCCAGCAACATTCCCTGCTGAGATAAATGCTCCGTTTCACCACGCACGTTTTGCAAAATCCGTTCACGCCAATTAGGTCTCGAGGCGATCCAAGTCGCCATTCGCACCCTACCCTCAGCAATAATTTTTTGGCTTAAAAACCACTTTTGCCGATCAAAACCGCCGAAATTTAACCGTGCCGTAACGGGTCGCAACTGCAATTTTCCCTGCCAAAAATCGCCCACTTTTGGCATTTTTTCCCCAACCTTCACTTCCCAGCGTACATAGGCTAAAAAAGGTTTTGTGGCAGGCAACATCACTCGCACCACAAACATTGCATTCGGTACCGCTTTCAGTTGCCTTTCAATAGCAAATTCTGCCGAAAGTCGCTGTGGCACGTGCCGTAACTGGGCGTAGTCTTGCAATAAATCAAAGGCGGGCTGCTGAAAATAAACCAACAGCCAGCACGCCCAAAGCCAGTTTTTCATTGGATTAAACGCCTTTTGCAGGGAGCTTTTTCGCCCTTTAAACGCCCAATGAAACAAGCCTTGTAGCATAATCGCCGCCCAAAGCCCGCTCAACACCATTTGCGGTGCAAAAAGCCAGCGAGCAGGCGTTAGCAATAGGCTCAAAGCCCCCAGCGCTACGCACAATAAAAAAACCATTCCATTGGGTAAAAAATAGCGTCCAACCGCCAATGCCAGCCCTTTGCTGTTTCTTTTCAACCGTTTTAAGCCCCCTTGTGTTATCCATTGCCGAGCCTTGTGTCGAAAATTCTCCATTTATTCCAGCCTTCAAAAAGAAAGGTCGTCTAGCGTGAGCGAAGAAAAATGTAAAAACCGCACAACCTCACGCTATCGACTTTAAGCTCATCGTAAAAAATCCTTACTAAAGATCAATCAACCCAAGCTCATTTTGCGATCACGCTCGCAAAACTTTTTAAGAAAATCTTCGTTCGTTACAAAGTGCAAAAAATAACAGCAAAAATTTCGCTCGTTGTGCATTTTTTATTTGCTTATTAAAAAAACTTCTGTTATTTATACCGCCCCCAAAAACAGGGACTATAAAATCAACCAAACAACCCTAAATTTAGGAGATTTCACTGATGAAAAAATCATCGCTTAGTTTATTAGCACTCGCAGGCGTGCAACCTTACAAGCTCAAAAAAGATGAAGAATATATGAGCGATGAGCAACGTGTTCATTTTAAGAAGATCCTTGACGCGTGGCACGAGCAAATCATAACGGACAGCAGCAGTACCGTAGAACGTATGCAGGATGCAGATAACTTCGCGGATCCTTCAGATCGCGCAACGCAAGAAGAAGAATTCAGCTTAGAGTTACGCACTCGTGATCGTGAACGCCGTTTATTGAAAAAAATTGAACACACATTGAAAAAATTAGACACGGACGACTTCGGCTACTGCGATTCTTGCGGTGAAGAAATTGGTTTACGCCGTTTAGAGGCACGCCCAACGGCTGATTTATGCATCGACTGCAAAACCCTTGCAGAAATCCGTGAAAAACAAATGATGGCGTAAGCCAAAGCAAAACCAAACACAAGGGCGTAAAGCCCTTTTCTTGTTTATACCGTTATACGACATAACTATTGAGGTGCTTTATTCTTTCCCTGATTAAACATTTTTGGCACAAAAAAACCAAAAAAAATTCGGACAAAAATTCCGACCTAGCACAAAGCCCAGAATGCCCAGCGAGTGCAACCCCAACGGCGCAGGCTGGCATTGATGTGCAATGTCAAAAGCATATTGTAAATGCTCACCAGTACGGCATTACGCCGAACAAAATTCAGCGTAACGCATTGAAAATTGTAGAAAAACTGCAAGCAAATGGCTTTGAGGCTTACATTGTGGGCGGCTGCTTGCGTGATTTATTGCAAGGTAAAACCCCAAAAGATTTTGACGTGGCAACTAACGCACGCCCTGAACAAATTCAAAAAGTATTCCAACGCCAATGTCGCATTGTGGGACGGCGCTTTCGCCTTGCGCATATTTTATTTGGTCGAGAATTTATTGAAGTGGCAACGTTCCGAGCCAACCACGATGGCAATTTAGGTGTAAACCAATCACGCCGTAGCGAAAGCGGAATGTTGTTACGTGATAACGTCTACGGCACGCTAGAAGATGACGCACGTCGCCGTGATTTCACTATCAACGCCTTTTATTACGATCCTGCCAAAAATCAGCTTATTGATTTCTTTCAAGGTTTAGCGGATTTAAACGCTGGCAAATTGCGTTTAATTGGCGATCCTGAAATGCGTTACAAAGAAGATCCTGTGCGAATGTTGCGTGCTATTCGCTTTATGGCGAAGTTGGATCTCTTTTTAGACGCACCAACCCAAGCGCCTATCGTAGCACTTGCGCCCCTGCTGGCGGATATTCCAAGCGCTCGTTTGTACGATGAAAGTCTTAAATTATTCCAAACTGGCTATGGTTTAAAAACCTACAAACTCTTACGCCAATTTCACTTATTTGGGCATTTAATGCCGATTTTAATGCCGTTTTTTACTGAAAAGGGCGACACGGATACGGAAAAAATGCTCGACTTGTCGCTCAATGCCACAGACGAACGCATTGCCGATGGGCTGCCGATTAACCCAGCTTTTCTGTTTGCAGCCCTTTTGTGGTATCCGTTACGAGAACGTATTGAAATGCTCAAAAACGAGGGTGGATTAAATAATCACGATGCCTTTGGCGTGGCGATTAACGATGTGCTGGCCACATTCTGCTTGCGCTTAAACGCCCCACGCCGCCACACCAGCGTGATTCGTGATATTTGGCTGTTGCAGTTGAAATTCGCCAAACGCCAACCTAAAACCATCGTGCGCACTTTTGAACACCCCAAATTCCGTGCCGCTTTTGATTTGCTAATGTTGCGTGCGCAAATTGAAGGACAAGACACTATTGAGCAAGCGAGCTGGTGGTTTGAATATCAGCAAAGCAACGGTGAACAGCGTGAAACGTTGGTGCGTCAGCATTCGCAACGCAATCAAAAACAGCCAAGCAAAGTTCGTAAACGTCGTGCTAAGCCACGCAAAGCAAAACCAGCGGAGCCTTGCGAAAACGCAGCCATTGCCCCTGTGAAAACGGATAAGCCGAAAAAACGCCACCGTCGCCACAGCAAGGTACACAAAAAACCGCAAGGTGAAAGCTAATGGCGCATACGGCTTATATTGCGCTCGGCAGTAATTTAAATGACCCAGCCCAGCAACTACGCAACGCCTTAGAAACGCTCAACGCCGCTGCCCATTGTCGCCTTGTGGCGGTGAGTGCGTTTTACCAAAGCTCGCCTTTGGGGCCGCAGGATCAGCCTGATTTTGTCAACGCTGTGGCACGCGTAGAAACTACGCTCACGCCCTTTCAGTTACTTGATTTACTGCAAGAAATTGAACAAAAACAAGGACGTGTCCGTTTACGCCGCTGGGGGGAACGCACGCTGGATTTGGATTTATTGCTGTTTGACAACCTAATGATTTACAGCCAGCGCTTGACCGTTCCCCATTACGCAATGACCGAACGCCAGTTCGTCATTCAGCCTCTGTGGGAAATCGCCCCCCATTTACGCTTGCCAAATGGGCAACGGCTCGCCGATATTCAGCGCAAACTGGGCGAAGATCCCAGCTTACGCCAATTAGCTAGGTCGGAATAATTGTCAAAAAAATGGCGAAAATTCCAGCGGTCAGTTTTATGTTTGCGAATTATTCCTATTTACCCTTGACAAGTTTTTGAGAATCGTTATCATATGCCCATCTCAAATAAAAACATTCACTCCAACCTTTTTAGCACCTATTACTCCCCCACGAAATAGGTGCTTTTATTTTTATCCGTAAGTTGCTCTTACAACGCTTTAATTTTTAAGTGCAATCATTATAATGTGGCACTTTGCAACTTATTTTATTCAAGGATTTTCCAATGGCTGATTTAGACAATATGCTTGCCGAACTCAAACGTGGCACCGACCAAATTTACTCCGAAGCGGATTTAATCGAAAAACTAAAAGAAAAACGTCCGCTGCGTGTCAAACTAGGCGCTGACCCAACAGCACCGGACATTCATTTAGGGCATACAGTGGTGTTAAACAAATTGCGTCAATTCCAGCAATTTGGACACGATGTGTATTTTTTAATCGGCGACTTCACCGCCACGGTAGGCGACCCAACAGGCAAAAGCACCACACGTCCGCCGCTTTCTCGTGAAGACGTACTCAAAAATGCTGAAACCTACAAACAGCAAATTTTCAAAATTCTTGATCCTCAAAAAACCCACGTGGTGTTCAACTCCGACTGGCTAAACGATCTCGGCAGTGTGGGAATGATCCGCCTAGCGTCCCACTACACAGTGGCACGTATGCTAGAACGTGATGATTTCAAAAAACGTTTCGCTAACAACCAATCCATCGCCATTCACGAATTTATTTATCCGTTGTTGCAAGGACAAGATTCCGTTGCATTGCAAGCGGACGTGGAATTAGGCGGCACCGATCAGACCTTCAACTTGCTAATGGGACGTGAATTACAAAAAGCCAACGGTCAAAAACCGCAAGTGGCCATCACATTACCATTATTGGTAGGCTTAGACGGCGAGAAAAAAATGTCCAAATCACTTGGCAACTACATTGGCGTTGACGAAGCACCAAGCGAAATGTTCGGCAAAGTAATGTCTATTTCCGATGACTTAATGTGGGACTGGTACGATTTACTTTCATTCCGCCCATTAACCGAAATCGCCCAGCTCAAAGCAGACGTTGCCGCAGGTCGCAACCCTCGTGATGTGAAAATTTTATTAGCAAAAGAAATCATCGCTCGTTTCCACGATGAAAACGCCGCTAACGTAGCGGAACAAGAGTTTATCAACCGTTTCCAAAAAGGGGCAATGCCTGATGAAATGCCAGAATTTACTTTTAACGACTGGCAAAACTGGAGCTTAGCGAATTTGCTTAAAGAGGCCAATCTCGTTGCGTCAACCTCAGATGCACACCGTATGCTCAAACAAGGGGCGGTAAAAATTGACGGCGAAAAAGTCTCCGCCGAAGCCACCAAAGCGCCATTAAGCGCTGGTACGCAAGTTTACCAAGTGGGTAAACGCAAGTTCGCTCGTGTTACCCTCGCTTAACGGAAACCTCTATGTGCGCACAAGCTCAATTCCATACCGCTGACGAAACCGCCCTACTTGCGTGGGGGGGTAAATTGATGCACGCCATCTTAGCAACACCCAAGCAACAAGGCACGGTGATTTATTTAGAAGGCGATCTCGGCGCAGGGAAAACTACCCTTAGCCGTTCGCTCATTCAAAGTCTTGGCTTTACAGGCAATGTGAAAAGCCCCACTTACACCCTCGTGGAAGAATATCACCTACCCGCAATGCAGGTTTACCATTTTGATCTGTACCGCTTAGCGGATCCTGAAGAGTTGGAATTTATGGGCATTCGTGATTACTTTAACGAAAACAGCCTCTGTTTGATCGAATGGCCAAGTCAGGGCGAAGGCTTTCTTCCAGCAGCGGATCTCATCGTTTTGCTAGACTATGCCGAGCAAGGGCGCAATATTTCTGTAAAAGCACAATCCGCCTTAGGTCGGAATATTTTGCAAAATTTTGACGGAGTGTCTCAATGCTAAAACGCTGGCACCTTAAACAAAAAATCTGCGTTGGCCTTTGGTTGACGCTGATTTTTTTTAGCTTTCCTTTCAACGCGTTAGCCGTTGCCCCACAAGACGTATGGGTTATCGCCATTGACGCAGGTCACGGCGGACAAGATCCTGGTGCCATCGGCAGGCGCTTAAAAGTGAAAGAAAAAGATGTAACGTTCGCCATTACTAAAGAACTACAACTTTTACTTAAAAAAGATCCCCATTTTCATCCCGTGCTAACACGTACAAGTGATTATTTTATTTCCGTTCCCAAGCGGTCGGAAATCGCCCGCAAGCACAAAGCCCAGTATTTAATTTCCATTCACGCCGACAGCACCGCAAGGAATAGCAACGCACGTGGTGCCTCTGTTTGGGTGCTTTCCAACAAGCGTGCCTCCAGTGAAATGGGGCGCTGGTTGGAAGATCACGAAAAACGCTCCGAATTACTCGGCGGCGCAGGGGAAGTTTTCGCCAATTACAACGAAAAATACCTCAATAAAACCTTACTAGATTTACAGTTCCGCCACAGCCAATTTGTGGGCTATGAACTGGGGAAGTTAGTGTTGTCTCAACTCAAAAAATTCACCCCATTGAGCAAGAAAGAGCCACAGCACGCTAGCTTAGGTGTTTTGCGTTCGCCTGATATTCCGTCTATTTTGGTTGAAACAGGTTTTCTCTCCAACCCAACGGAAGAACGCTTGCTACGCACCTCACAGCATCGAAAAAAAATCGCCAACGCCATTTACCAAAGCCTCCGTGTTTATTACGCCCAGCAAATGGCAATTCAGCTCAAACAACAAGCGGAGCAAGCAAAAGTTCAGCAAGGGCAAACCTATACCGTACGTAAAGGCGACTCCCTTTCAGGCATTGCTCGCCGCTATAAAATAAGCCTAACGCAACTCAAATCACTCAATAATTTGAAATCGAATACTTTGCGTATTGGGCAAAAACTCGTGGTTACGCCAAAAGTGGAAACCGCCAAAACCGATGCTTTTGCAATTTTAGATCAACTACCAAACACCAAAACATCGCCGAATATTCCAGCCATTTATGTAGCACGCAAGGGCGACACGCTGTTTAGTATCGCCAACCGTTTTAACGTGAGCGTGGCGACCTTGAAAGCTAAAAATCCGCTGTTAAAAAAACGCGCCTTGTTCATTGGACAGCGGTTACATTTACGCTAGGCTGGAATTTTTTCGTTAATTTTGAAAGGACAAGCTATGGCCATTCAACGTTTATCTCCCCAGCTCGCCAACCAAATCGCCGCTGGCGAAGTAGTCGAACGCCCAGCCTCTGTGGTGAAAGAACTCGTGGAAAACTGCCTAGATGCTGGGGCGAAAAGCATTCAAATCGACTTAGAAAACGCTGGCATTCGCCTAATTCGCATTCGAGATGACGGCTGCGGCATTCCCAAAGATGAATTAGCCCTTGCCTTAACTCGCCACGCCACCAGCAAAATTCACAGCTTGGAAGATTTAGAAGCCATTTTAAGTTTAGGCTTTCGTGGCGAGGCCTTAGCCAGTATCAGCGCCGTATCACGTTTGACCCTGACCTCTCGCCCTGCAACGCAAAGCGAGGCGTGGCAAGTGTTCACGCAAGGCGAACTGATGGAATGCGTGGTAAAACCCGCCGCCCACCCTGTGGGAACCACCCTTGAAGTAGCGGATTTATTTTTCAACACGCCGGCTCGCCGCCGCTTTCTCCGTACGCCGAAAACCGAATTTGCCCACATTGACGAAGTCATTCGCCGCATTGCCCTTGCCAAGCCGAACATCACCTTTAAGCTCACGCACAACGGCAAACTTTTGCGACATTACAAGGCGGCACAAACGCCTGAGCAACAACGCAAACGGCTTGCGACCATTTGTAGCGACAATTTTGCCAGCCAAGCCGTCGCTATAAATTGGCAGCATTCGGAGTTTCACCTGCACGGTTGGATTGATTTCAACAATCAAACAGCGCTGGGCGTACAGAAAACGCCTATCAATTATTGTTATGTGAACGGTCGAATGGTGCGAGATAAAGTCATTTTGCACGCCATTCGTCAAGCTTGCTCACTGGAAAATAACGCTGAACTGACCCCAGATTTCGTGCTGTTTTTGGATATTGATCCCCACGAAGTGGACGTGAACGTTCACCCAACTAAGCACGAAGTACGCTTTCACCAAACACGCTTGGTACACGATTTTATTTATCAAGGGGTGCGCCAAGTGCTACACCGCACGCCTGCACCGCCCGCCAGCCCTGAAAGCATAACGCCTGAGCCAGCACAGCACAGCACATCGCAAGTGGCGGAAACTGCAGGAACTTGGCAGGTTACGCCTCGTTCAACCTTCAAAATTTCAGAAAAAATTCCGACCTTCGCCAAAACCGCTAGCATCGAGAAAAACCGTGCCAGTGCAGGGGCGAATTATTTCGCAAGCCCACGCCCAACGCCGCCAGCAAGCACTAGCACGCCTAGTGCTAGGTCGGAATTTTCAGTGGAAAAATCAACAAACACGGCGCCGCCAGTCCAAGAAAATCCGCTAACGCCATCGGTTACAGCTCACACCGAAAAAGCACCGCTTACCACAGCCCTCCCAACAACGCCCCCAGCAAACGGCTTGTTGCGAGCCTTATTGTTAAGCGAACAAAGCTTGCCCAACGGCGACAAACTGCAAGCCCTGCTCTTGCAACGATCCAGCCAAGTATTTGTGCTAACAGCGCCACGCCTACAACGGCTGCACGCAAAACTTGAATTAAGCCGAGCCAACAGCCCACACACGGCGCTACTCATTCCCCTAAGCTTACGCCTTGATGCCACAACAGAACCTCATTGGCAGCAGCAAAAAGCCTTTTGGCAAAAAGCAGGCTTTGAAATTTTGGAAGTCGGCGGACGGCTTAGCGTGCAACGCCTACCACAACTATTGCGTCAGCAAAATTTACAGCAAATCATCTTACAGCTACTCACAAACCCTTGTACGAATTTTACAGATTTTCTACACGCTCTCATTCACGAATGCCAATTTGCGGCGTGGGAAAATTTTGGCACCGCTTTGCAAATGCTCAATGATGTGGAACAAAAACTGCCAGCACAAGCCGATGAGCTAGAAAAACTATTGCAACCCTTTGATCTTCAACCTTATTTTTTACAGGAATCATAATGCCTAACCCTCGCCCTACCGCCATTTTTCTAATGGGTCCCACTGCCTCTGGTAAAACCGATCTCGCCATCGCCCTGCGTGAACGCTTGCCTGTGGAAATCATCAGCGTAGATTCCGCCTTGATCTATCGTGGAATGGACATCGGCACCGCTAAACCAACAGCAGAAGAACTCGCCAAAGCACCGCACCGTTTGATCGACATTAAAGATCCAGCTGAAAGCTACTCCGCTGCCGCATTTCGCAACGATGCCTTGCGAGAAATGCAAGCCATCACCGCACAAGGCAAAATTCCCCTCCTCGTGGGCGGCACAATGTTGTACTACAAAGCCTTGCAAGAAGGGCTATCCCCCTTGCCAAGTAGCGACCCAGCCATTCGTGCGGACATTGAACAACAAGCCAGCCAACAAGGCTGGGCGGCAATGCATCAAGAATTACAAAAAATCGACCCTGTCGCCGCCGCACGCATAAATCCTAACGACAGCCAACGCATAAACCGAGCCTTAGAAGTGTTTTACATCAGCGGGAAAACCCTCACCGAATTAAGCACGCAAAAATCCCCTGAGCTACCCTACAACGTGCAAGCCTTTGCCATCGCTCCGCAAGAACGTGCTATTTTGCACGACCGCATCGCCTTACGTTTCAACAAAATGATCGAACAAGGCTTTCAACAAGAAGTGGAAAAATTATTTAGCCGCAGCGATTTACATTTAGACTTGCCGTCCATTCGCTGCGTGGGCTACCGCCAAATGTGGGAATTTTTGCAAGGCGACTACGACCACGCCAAAATGGTATTTCGTGGCATTTGCGCCACTCGCCAACTCGCCAAACGCCAAATCACTTGGCTACGTGGCTGGCAAAGCCCACTCACTTGGCTTGATAGCTTAGCGGGTGAAAAAAATATTGATCACGTACTAAAACAATTTCAATAAAACGAAGATCGGAATTTCTGTAAAAATTCCGACCTTCTTTCTTCTTTTTAGATAGCATGCTAACGGCGTTTCACTACAAATTTTTCTGGCTCACTTTTAAAGGTTTTGTCATCAATGCACGCTAAGATCAACTGCAATTCCGCTTGGCTTTTGGATTTGAACTTCTTCATTTTGGATAATTTTTCTGCTAAATAAGCGATAGATTGTTCAGGTTCACTTTTGGGAATTAATCCGCCTAACCTACTCACGTAAGGTGAGTAGTCTATTTCTTCAACATAAACTGTGCTATTCATTTTGCTCGTTTCAAAATTACCAAAACTTTCCAATAGTGCCGAAAGGGTTTTATAACCGTATTGTTTCACTGAAAATGTAGGTAATTGCTGCTTAATTAAAGATCCCACTGCGCCAATATTGGCTTTCCTACCTGACTTATCTTTCTTACTCGCCCTAACTGCCTGAATAATAATGCCTAATAATTGCCATTTTTTCAGCCAATCTTGCGGGATAGTAACCTTATTTTCATCAGTTTTAGGCACGTTATTTAGCGTTAAATCACGTTTGAGCAACGTTTTACGTCGTATGGTTTGCTCATTGATAGAAATTTCAAAATCAGGATGTTCAAGGCAACTAAGGATTAATTTTAACTGCGGTATGGTTTTATTTTTAAACGCAGAAAGTTCACTTAACTGCTGAGCCACTTGCTCAAAATGACGCACGGGCGTGCATTCTAAAACCAGTGACGGCAATCGTTTAAGATACGGCGTGTAATCAATTTCTTTAATATAAGCTTTACAGTTGCCTATGGAACCAAAACAAATATCAAAAATACCAAACTGCTCGGTTAGTTTTTTGAGTGTCATACGCTCATAATTCGCAATAGAAAAACTAGGCATTTGATGTTTCATCTCAGCGCTAAGATCGCCTAAATAAACCCATTCACTTTTACCTTTTTGCTGGCACAAGCTGAGCGAACGGCGTAGTAAATTAAGTAATTTCTGCTGTTCCTGCCAAGAGATGGATTGTAAATCAAACGCTGGCACAGGTTCTGGCGGTGGGGTTTCCTCTTTTTGTGCAACACTTGATACGGTTTGTACTAAATCGGTCGCAATCGAAGGGGCAATTTGAGCCTCTGATTGCGTGTTTTGTTGCGTTAAATCCTGCAAATAAAAAAATTCGTTGTAACTTTGGCTGACTTTATCGCTGATTTTATTGCGATCGCCTATGCCGTATACGGTAACGTTGCGTTGGCGCAGTACACGCACGAGGGGAATAAAATCACTGTCGCTGGATACAATGCAAATGGATTGGATATTGGTTTCACATACCATTTGCATTACATCAATGCACAGCACCATATCGGCAGTGTTTTTGCCTGAAAGCACAGGGTGCGTGTCTTTGGGGATCATTCCCAGTGCCGTTACCGTATCGTAATGGTTTTTCAGTTGTTCGCTACGCCAGTTGCCATATACCGTACAGCAAGCGATTTGCCCGCTCTTAGCCATTTGATTTTGAATGTGTGATAAGCAATTTATTCCAACATTTTCAATATCAATAAAAATTGCGATTCGTTGTTTCATTTATTTTTCCTATAAAAACGCCGGAATATTTTCAAAATTTTTTGAAATATTCCGGCGTGGGTTAATTCATCATTTGTTAATCACGAGTAAGCACCGCACTTTCACCTGGGGTTACGATTTTCCACACGTAACCTGCAACGATGCCCGCAAGAGAGAATAAAATCCATTCCATTGAGTAAGATTTTAATGGCAATTTATCCAGCAATTCTAAATGCCCCTTGCCAAGTACGGATAAAATGGAAATTATCGTAACAAAACCTAGTGCAAAGCGGTAAGAGGCGATAGGAATGTTTGTGAATAAGTTGATTAGCAACATTAACACGACCGTCATTGTGATCGGGTATAGAATCAATAATACTGGCACAGATTTGCTGATCACCGCATCTAAACCGATGTTAGCGATAGTGAAACTCACTAATACGAAAGCGTAAACATAGGCCTCGTAAGAAATACGTGGGAATACGTCGTTTAAGTATTCGCTCGCCGCAGCACAAATACCGATAGCCGTCGTTAAGCAAGCAAGAGTTACGATAACACCAAGTATAATGCGACCAACTTCACCAAAGGCTGTGTTAGCAGAGACGTTTAAAATTTGCGTACCAAGATTTTGTCCTTCTTCTACACTAAAAGCTAAGTGATTGCCAATCCAACCTAATGCGACATAGATCACTGCTAAGAAAAATGCAGCGATTAACCCTGCGTAAATGGTTTGTTTCGCAAGTGAGGCACCAGGTGTGCTTTTTTCTTTAATCGCAGTAAGTACAACCACAGAAAACGCCACAGCCGCTAGGGCATCAAGCGTAAAATAGCCTTCGATAACCCCATTAAAGAATGGTGATTCAATCGGTTTCGCAGCCAATGGTTCACTGCCTTGCAATAAAAAGTACACACGTATGATAAGCCCAATTAAGCTAACCAATAACACAGGCGTTAAAATCGCCCCTACACGGTCGATCATTTGGCTTGGATTAAGGCTGAGCCATAGCACAATTGCAAAATAAATTAAGCAGAAAATGATCTGCGGGATCATATTATCGCCGCTGATGAACGGTTTCACCGCAATATCATAAGCAGTCGCCGCAGTGCGAGGTCCGCCGAAAAATGGCCCAATCGCCAAGTAAATCGCCGTTAAAAAAACCAACGAAAAGGCGGGGCTAACTTTTTTTAATACCTCTTTATAGCCGCCTTTGTAAAAAGCCGCCACAATAATGCCAAGCAGTGGCAAGCCAACACCTGTGAGTACGAATCCTGAAAGTGATGCCCAGAAATCTAAGCCGGATTCCGCCCCGAGCTTAGGGGGAAAGATAAGGTTTCCTGCGCCAAAGAAGATGGCGAACAGCATAAACCCAACAACAAAAACATTTTTGTTCATAAAACAACCTTTTATTTTTTCCAATTTTTAAGTGCGTCTGTAAACGCATTACCTAATGTTGTGTTTGTAAAGCGAGAATGACGGCTGTCATTGTCCGCTCGTTTTTTAGTGGTTTTAGCGTTATTTTCTGTAATTGGCGATGTTTTTTCCTGTAATCGCATCGTTAAGCCAATGCGTTTACGTGGTAAATCAACATCCACAACTTTAACTTTGACAATATCGCCAGTTTTCACCACATCGTGTGGATTTTCCACAAACTTATCGGCAAGTGCAGAAATATGCACTAAGCCGTCTTGATGCACGCCAATATCCACAAAGGCACCGAAGTTTGTCACGTTAGTTACCGTTCCTTCGAGAATCATTCCAGCGGTTAAATCTGCAATGTCTTCCACGCCGTCCATAAATGTTGCCGTTTTAAATTCACCTCGAGGATCACGTCCTGGTTTGGCTAATTCAGCAAAAATATCTTTTACGGTTGGCAAACCGAAATGCTCGTCTGTAAACTGCTTAGCATCGAGATTATTTAAGTAAACGAAATCACCCTGTATGTCAAGCACTGAACGTTGACAAACTTGTAAAATTTTCTTTACGAGCGGATAAGCTTCTGGGTGAACCCCTGATGCATCCAATGGATTATCCCCATTCGCAATACGCATAAAACCTGCACATTGTTCAAAAGCTTTCGGCCCTAAACGAGCCACTTTTTTGAGTTGTTGACGGTTAGTGAATGCGCCATTCTCATCACGGTAATCCACAATATTTTGCGCTATAGTGTTCGTCATTCCTGCCACTCGTGCTAATAACGCCACCGAGGCGGTGTTTAAATCCACGCCTACGGCGTTTACGCAGTCTTCCACCACAGCGTCAAGCTGACGTGCCAACTGGCTTTGGTTGACATCGTGCTGATACTGCCCCACCCCAATGGCTTTGGGTTCAATTTTCACCAGCTCCGCCAGTGGATCTTGCAAACGGCGTGCAATGGAAACCGCCCCACGCAGAGAAACATCCATATCAGGAAACTCTTTCGCTGCCAATTCTGATGCGGAATAAACGGATGCCCCCGCCTCGCTCACCACCACCACTTGCGGTTTTGTGCATTGCGCTGGTAAGTGCTTAATCACTTCTTTGGCGAAACGCTCCGTTTCACGTGAGGCGGTGCCGTTACCGATGGCGATAAGTTGCGGTTTAAAACGTTCAATCAAGGCGGATAATTGCGCCTCTGCCTGCTGGGCTTGCCCTGTGTGCGGATAAATCGCCGCTGTGGCAAGAGGTTTACCCGTGTGATCCACAACCGCCACTTTCACCCCAGTACGCAAACCAGGATCCAACCCAATGGTCGTTTTCGCTCCCGCTGGGGCAGCCATTAGCAAGGCTTTTAAATTTTGCGCGAACACACGAATGGCCTCGTCTTCTGCTTTTTCACGCAGGCTTGCCATAAGTTCCGTTTCCAAATGCAGGCTTAACTTGATTTTCCATACCCAGCTAATCACTTGGCTGCGCCATTTATCCGCTGGCTGATTGCCCAACTGCACACCTAAATGTTGCTCGATGATGGTTTCACAATGGCTTTTGCGTAGCGTGTCCTCATTGTCTGGGTCGGAATTTAAAGACAAATTTAGTACACCTTCGTTGCGCCCACGCAACATCGCCAACGCACGGTGGGACGGCACATTTTTCCACGCCTCGCTATAATCAAAATAATCTTGGAACTTCGCCCCAGTTTCCTCTTGCCCTGCGATAACGTGACTTTCTAATTCGGCATTTTGCTGTAAATAGTGGCGAAGTTTAGCGATTAGATTGGCATCTTCGGCGAACTGTTCCATTAAAATATAACGAGCGCCATCTAATGCGGTTTTAGTATTCGGCACATTTTCATTGATAAACGCCGCCGCTTGCGTTTCAGGATCTAAATTTGGGTTCGCCCACAGTTGCTCGGCAAGTGGCGCAAGCCCATTTTCTTGAGCAATTTGCCCTTTGGTACGGCGTTTCGGTTTGAAAGGCAAATACAAATCTTCCAGCTCGGTTTTACTTTGGCAAGCGTTAATTTGCTGTTCCAATTCAGGGGTGAGTTTTCCCTGTTCACCAATAGAGGACAAAATAGTTTCACGGCGTGCGGCTAATTCTTTCAAATAAATTAAACGAGTTTCAAAATGGCGCAACTGGGTGTCGTCTAATCCCCCTGTGGCCTCTTTGCGGTAACGTGCGATAAATGGAATGGTGTTTCCCTCGTCTAGCAAGGTCATCGCCGCTAAAATTTGTTGTGGCTGCACTGCTAATTCATTGGCAATAATTTGAGCAATAGTCGTTGACATCGTTGTTTTTCCTATATAAAAAACGGTCGCCCAGCGACCGCAAGAAGTGGCTATGGTATCATTATTCTTTTACAGAATTAAGCCAAACCAACAAGGAAAAACAATGGCAAAAAGTAACTACATCACCCGCACGGGCTATGAAAAATTAGTCGCAGAACTACGTTATCTTTGGAAAGAAGAACGCCCACGCATCACTCAAAGCGTTTCTGAGGCCGCAGCACTTGGCGATCGCAGTGAAAACGCCGAGTACATTTACGGCAAACGCCGTTTACGAGAAATCGACCGCCGTGTGCGTTTTTTGTCCAAACGCTTAGAAGCGCTCACTGTCGTGGACTATTCCCCCAAACAAGAAGGCAAAGTGTTCTTCGGTGCTTGGGTCAACTTAGAAGATGAAGATGGCGAGGTGCAAACTTATCGCATTGTAGGCGGCGATGAGTTTGACGGCGCTAAAAACTGGATTTCCATCGACAGCCCTGTCGCTCGAGCGCTCATCGGCAAAAGCGTAGATGATGAAATTCACGTACAAACCCCAAGCGGCATGCGTACGTGGTTTGTCGATAAAATTTGGTATGAACAATAAAACGTAGGTCGGAATATTTGACAAAATTTTGGTGAAAATTCCAGCCTACGTTATTATGCCTTCCCAAACAAACACTTCGAGGTAACAATGACTAACCTTTCTAAAATCACACTCAACTTTACTGATTTGCAGGATTTTTTAGGACTTGGCGTGGCGGGCAATTTTGCTGGGCATTTGGAGCAAGCAGGCGAGGCGAGCGACTTCGCCAATGTGGCGAGCGAAGTGCAAGCACCGAAAGCGATTTTTCCTTTTTATGTGCCAAACGCTGTGGATTTTTTAGGCACGTTTCCTTTAAGCCACCAGCAAATTCACTTCCCTGTCCAGCAAGCGGGCGATCATTTACAAATTGAGCCAGAAATTGCCTTGCTTTGCCATATTCAATATGAAAATCAGCAGGTTAAGAAAATTATTCCTTATGCGTTTACCGCCTACAATGACTGCTCTATCCGCCGTCAAGGGGCGAAGAAAATCTGTGAAAAGAAAAACTGGGGAGCGAATAGTAAAGGTATCGCCAGCACAGCATTTGCCTTTGCTGGCTTTGAGAAAGGTAGCGTCATTGACTACTTCCGCATTACGTCTTTCCATCGCCACGCTGGCAAATTGCACGCCTATGGACTGGATAGTCGTGCGGTGGATTACCAATATTTTCACGAAAAACTGCTCGATTGGGTATTAGATAAAATGAATCATCAGCCAGATAAAGATCCGATGAACGATATTCATGACTTAATCCAAAAAGCCCACTACCCAACCCAACTCGTGCTTGCCATTGGTGCCACTCGCTACACCCCTTACGGCGAAAGCCATTTCTTGCAAGTAGGCGATGAAAGTATCGTCGTCATCTACGATGAACGCCACTACCAACCCCAACAAATCGCCGAAATGGCACAACAAAACCACTTCGCCGAAAACGGCGTAATTGCGTTGGTGCAAAAGGTTGTAGGATAACGATTGACTGATATTGAATAAAAACAAGGCCGGAATTTTTAAGAAAATTTCGGCCTTTTAGTTTTATTGTACTTGAATATTATTAAAGGTTTCTTTGGTGTCAAAGGCAATGTTTTGCGGTTTGACGGTGGCGAAGTTGATGGCGTTTAGATCCACTTTGTTGATTTTGGATTGATACATCGTTTTGTAGTAAAACAAGCCGTTGGATAAGTCGCTTACGCTCGTCCATTGGGTGGCGGACAGCAAGCCTTTGGCGATGCGATCTTTGTTGGCGGCGGAGTATTCTAAGCCGATGGGAATATCAAAATTATTCAAAATGTGAAACGCATTTAATGTGGCTGATTGTGCATCCGCTGGCGTGCGTAGGGTTTTCAAATAGAAAAAAGCACGCACAAAGCGAGATGGCGGTGTGATGTCGCCTGGTAAACCGAGCATTCCAGTGCCTGCGCCAAAGGAAAAAATTTGCTCTCCATTATCTTGATAATTTGTGGCATTACCTGCGTATAAGTTGATGTAATTATTTAAGTTTTTGATATGCCACGGGTAATCTGGGGCGTTGGTTAATACGCCGACTTTGTTGTCGTAAAAATGAACTTTTCCGCCATCGACGATTTCCAGCACCACATTATTGCCTTGTTTATCAGCAATGCGCCAATGGCCTGTTGGCATTTCAAGGGAAACAATTTGCACCTGTTTTAACGCCGCTTTCACTTCGTCAACGGTACTAAAATTCCCCAGCGCCCATTTTACAAATTCAATATCAGACAAGGAGTTATCTGCTGTTTTGGCGTTAAAATTAGCAAGGCTCCCCGAATGTGGGAAATAGAAAATCCCTGCGCTTAGACCTTTTTCATTCATTCCCTCGCCGATAAACATTGGGTACATCATTGAAATTCCCACATAGCCGTATTTATTTGTCCATTTCAAGCCCGTTTTACCTGCTGGGGTCAGCGACTGAAAATGCTGGCCACGTGGAGTGATGACTAACTCGCTGTTTAAATAACCGTCACCATATTCTACCGTACGGGCTTGAATCAGTTCATTTTTGGCGGTTTTAATGGTGATCCCTGTGCAGGCAAAAGCCGTTCCCACAATGGCGACGGCGAGATAAGTCATAAATTTAAACATACGCTGCATAATGTTTCCTTTTGTTTTCTGAAAATGCAAAGTTAAGACTGAAAAATTATAAAAAAATTCCCAAAAAATCAAACCGCATTGCGAGCAATCTTTTGAGAATGGGTAGGCTGGAATATTTCGCAAAATTTTGTCAAAAATTCCAGCCTAGGTGAAATGGCAGCTTAGCGGCGACGTTCTTTGAAGTTGCGGTTGCGTGCTTTGAATTTACGCTCGCCGTTGCCTTTTTTGCCTTCTTTGCCGTTGCGATCAAAGCCACGACCTTGAAAACCTTGCGATTTCGCTTCGCCCACGTAGGACATTTGCATTGGTCGCCCCATTACACGGGCTTTGCCGAAGTGTTTGAGCAAGTGTTTTGGCATTCCTTGCGGTAATTCAACGGTGGAATAATCATCATATAATTTGATGTGACCAATATTGCGATTGCTGATGTCGCCCTCGTTGGCGATTGCGCCCACAATGTGGCGAACATCCACGCCGTCTGCACGTCCCACTTCGATGCGATAAAGATCCATCGGCATTGGGTTGCCGTAGCCACGACCACGTCCGTTATCGTTGCCATGCTCGTTGCGTTCATTGCGTTGGCGGCGTTCACGGCTCATCGCTTTAATGTCTGGATCCGCTGGCAGAATCAATTTTTGTTTGCCTTGCAATAACATCAGCATTGCAGCAGCGATGTCTTCTTGATCTTGATCCGCCGTAAAGAGATCTTCCAATAAACTGCGGTATTCTTCCAACTGTTTGTGTTCAAGCTGTTTGGTGATTTGCTGAACAAATTTCGCACGGCGTTTTTCTTGCAAAATTTCGTGATTCGGCACGGAAACTTCATCAATCGGCTTTTTCATTAAGCGTTCAATGTTGCCCAACAAGCGACGTTCACGTGGTTCAACGAACAACAACGCACGCCCAGCACGACCAGCACGACCTGTACGACCAATGCGATGCACATAGCTTTCAGCATCCTGTGGAATATCGTAGTTCACTACAAGGCTAATGCGCTCAACGTCTAAGCCACGAGCGGCAACATCTGTGGCCACGAGAATATCCAGCTGCCCATTGCGTAAGCGATCCAAGGTTTGCTCACGTGCTTGCTGAGTCATATCACCATTAAGGGCGGCGGCACGAAAGCCATTACGTTCTAAAAGAGAAGTAATGTCTGTGGTAGCGGTTTTGGTGCGAGCAAAAATAATCGCTGCGTCAAAATCTTCCACTTCTAAGAAACGCAATAAGGCCTCGTTTTTACGGAAACCACGCACGAACCAGCAACTTTGCGTAATATCAGGCGCTGTGGTGTTGGTGGCTTTGATTTTAATTTCTTGTGGATCTTGCATAAAACGTTTTGTAATGCGGCGAATAGGCTCTGGCATTGTGGCTGAAAATAACGCCGTTTGATGATGTTCTGGCAAGGCATCCATCACGGTTTCCACGTCATCAATAAAGCCCATACGCAACATTTCGTCCGCCTCATCTAACACGATGCCTTTTAATTGAGAAAGATCCAATGTGCCACGACGGAGATGATCCAAAATTCGACCTGGCGTTCCCACAACCACTTGTGCGCCGTTACGCAAAGCACGCAACTGCACATCGTAGCGCTGACCGCCGTAAAGGGTTACTACACGCACGCCTTTAGCGTATTTGGTGAACTGCTCGCAAGCGTCTGCCACTTGAATGGCAAGCTCACGAGTCGGTGCCATTACCAGTAGCTGTGGATATTTTTCATCGGCATCCACTTTGGTCAACAAAGGCAAGGAAAATGCCGCTGTTTTACCACTCCCTGTTTGTGCCATACCCAGCACATCACGCCCAGAAAGCAAGGCCGGAATACAGCGTTGCTGAATTGGTGATGGCTCGGTAAACCCTAAATCTGCCACTGCATCTAAAATAAAGCGTGGCAAACCAAGCTCATTAAAGGTTGGTACTTGGGTTTCTTGTGTAGCTAAAGCTACGTCTAAATCAGACTGTTTTTCTGTCATAGTTTTCTCTGTGTATAAAAATTCGTATAAAAATATTGTTTAAATTCAATAAAATAAAAAGAAAAAGAAAATTAAGCCACCTACTGCGTTAGCAGCGAGGCGACTTAATTTTCTACCTAAATGCTAAAATAGCGATGCAACCGAAGGCTGGAATATTTTGAAAAATTATTCCGCCTCTGCTTCAACGGTGCTAACAACTTCTTCTGTTGGGCTAACTTGTTCAATGTCTTTCATTGTTAAGCGAATGCGGCCCTGACGGTCGATATCGACCACTTTAACCTTCACTTCTTGTCCAACTTGAAGATAGTCAGCCACACGTTCCACACGTTCATCGGTGATTTGTGAAATATGTACCAGACCTTCTTTATTACCAAGTACTGCAACGAATGCACCGAAATCTGCTAAGCGAGTAATTTTACCTTGATAAACATTGCCCACTTCTACTTCGGCTACGATTTCTTCGATACGTTTCATTACTGACTGTGCTGATGCACCATCTGTTGCGGCGATTTTCACTGTACCATCATCATCAATATCAATAGACGTGCTGGTTTCTTCGGTTAATGAACGAATGGTTGCACCACCTTTACCGATCACATCTTTGATTTTCTTCGGATCGATTTTCATTGTGTAAATGCGAGGGGCGTATTCAGAAAGCTCTTCACGTGGCGCTGGGATCGCTTGTTCCATTACACCTAAAATGTGCATACGGGCACTTTTCGCTTGGTTAAGGGCGATTTGCATAATTTCAGGGGTGATACCTTCAATTTTAATGTCCATTTGTAGTGCAGTAACCCCTTCTTTGGTTCCTGCTACTTTAAAGTCCATATCACCTAAGTGATCTTCATCGCCGAGAATGTCGGTCAATACCACGAAATTGTCTTCGCCTTTCACTAAGCCCATTGCGATCCCTGCAACTGCTGCTTTAATTGGCACACCAGCGTCCATTAAGGCAAGAGAGGCACCACACACAGAGGCCATTGAAGAAGAACCGTTTGATTCAGTGATTTCAGACACGACACGCACGGTGTATGGGAATTCACCGATGGTTGGCATTACCGCAGCAACACCACGTTTTGCTAAGCGACCGTGACCAATTTCACGACGTTTTGGTGAGCCCATCATTCCGGTTTCTCCCACAGAGTATGGAGGGAAATTGTAGTGGAATAAGAAATGGTCGTTACGTTCGCCAGTTAATTCATCAATGATTTGTGCATCACGTTCTGTACCAAGTGTGGCAACTGCTAAGGCTTGGGTTTCACCACGAGTGAAAAGTGCAGAACCGTGAGTACGTGGCAATACGCCAGTGCAAATATCTAAGGCACGCACGGTATCTTTGGTACGACCATCAATACGTGGTTCGCCCGCTAAAATGCGACCACGCACGATGTTGCTTTCTAATTCAGTGATAATGTCGCCCACTTTTTGTGCGTCAATGGTTTCGTCTTCTGCTTGAAGTTGTGCGATAACATCTGCTTTTACTTCATCAATCGCTGCATAACGTGCTTGTTTTTCAGTGATACGGTAAGCATCGCCGATACGTTGTTCCGCTAGGGCTTTTACTTTGTTGATGAGATCGTGATCAACCGCTGGTGCTTGCCAATCCCAACGTGGTTTACCTGCTTCGGCAGCAAATTCTTTAATAGCTTGAATGACGACTTGTTGTTGTTCGTGACCGAATACCACAGCGGCAAGCATTTGTTCTTCGCTTAAAATTTTCGCTTCGGATTCCACCATTAACACCGCTTTTTCAGTACCAGCTACCACTAAATCTAATGCGCTGAATTTTTGTTCGCTTGTGGTTGGGTTTAATACGAACTGATCGTTAATGAAACCAACACGTGCAACGCCGATTGGGCCGTTAAATGGCACGCCTGAAAGGGTAAGTGCCGCTGATGCGCCGATCATTGCCACGAGGTCAGGGCTTACTTGTGGATTTACAGAAACCACAGTCGCCACGATTTGAATTTCATTGAAAAAGCCTTCTGGGAAAAGTGGGCGAATTGGGCGGTCGATTAAACGTGCAACGAGGGTTTCACCTTCGCTTGGGCGACCTTCACGTTTGAAAAATCCACCTGGAATTTTACCTGCGGCATAGGTTTTTTCTTGGTAGTTCACCGTTAAAGGGAAGAAATCTTGCCCTTCTTTTACATCTTTTTTCGCAACTACGGTGACTAAAACTGAGGTGTCGTCCATACTCGCCATTACAGCAGCGGTTGCTTGACGGGCGATGGCACCCGTTTCTAAGGTTACGGTATGTTGACCGTATTGAAATTGTTTGACAATCGGAGTCATAAAAAATCCTTATTTAAAGTTAGTATTATCAGTAGTTTAATTTTCCGATTGCGACTAGCAAAAATTATTTCGCAATATTTTGATCATAAAAAAACGCATTGTGCAATGCAGTTTTAACAGCGCTAAAATAGCGAGCAAAATCACTTTTGATAGTCGCACGCCAACGGAAAAACTAAACCGCACCATTATACAGATTTTTACGCCTGTAGGTAGCTTTTAATCAGCCCTCGTGCGACATTCAAAAAAGGTAGGCCGGAATTTTTGCTAAAATTTTAACAAAAATTCCGGCCTTGCCTTTTTATCGTTTTTCTTTGTTCATTTAACTTTTATTTAGCGTTCCCTTGACCACGCAGTACCGCAATCAACTGTGCCACTTGTTCTTGCCAGTTATCGCAAACCAATGCGACATCTTGATGAATATGCGCCGCCCAATGAGAGGATTCGTGATGTTGTGCACAGTTCATAAGGTGCTGTAATTGCTTTAAGCCTACTGAGGCCACCGCTCCTTTAATTTTGTGAGCGATGGAGGAAAGTTCGGTAATTTTCGCCAAATCCTGCGGTGCGGCATCGTAATCTTGCAAGGCTTGCTGTAAAGAGGCTACATACTCTGACATTGTACTGGCAAACAGTTCAAGGTTTTTAATCACAAATTCAGCGCCTAAAATTTGTTCTAATTCCTGCAACAGGCTGAGATCAAACTTGGTTGGATCGAGGTAATTATAATTCGGCGTACTGATGGTTTCAGATGGCAACATCGGCAAATTAGTGCGTGGTTGCAGGCAATCTTCTGCATCAAAATAGTACAATAAACAAGCAATCAGAGCGTCCAACGCAAGAGGCTTACGCAGCACATCGTCCATTCCTTTTTTCTCGTAATCTTGCTTGCTTTGCATTAAATTGGCGGTCAGCGCAATTAACGGCGGTAGGAAATCATAGTCGCCATCTTCGTATTTTTTACGCAAGGTTTGCGCCACGTCAAAGCCTGAAATATCTGGCAGTTGAATATCCAACAACACGAGATCATATTGATTTTTATCGAATAATTCCAATGCCTCTTGCCCTGTGCGTGCTACGTCCACCGTATAGCCGAGCTTTTCCAACACCGCTTTAGCGACAATGACATTAACCTCCATATCCTCCACCAGCAAAATACGCAATGTAGCTGGAATTTTATCCAAGCCGTGCAGTGGTCTTAGCGCAGGTTTCGCACGAATGGTTAGGCAAAACGTTGAACCTTTGCCCAGCTCACTGCTAACGGTTAAATCGCCGCCCATTAGCTGAGCAATGGTTTTAGAAATGGATAAACCAATACCGCTCCCAGCGGGCTTGTAGCCACTGGATTGCACCTGATAATACATTCCAAAAATTTTATCCACATCTTCCGCTGGAATGCCAATCCCCGTGTCTTGTATCGCAAAATGAAATTCGTCTAAACCTTTGCGAGTAACGGATAGTTTAATTTCCCCTTTGGGCGTGAATTTCACCGCATTGTTGATTAAATTCCACAAAATTTGACTTAAGCGAGCAGTGTCAAGGCATAGCCAGTTAGGCAAATTCGGCTCACAATGCAATGTAAAACGCAAATGACGCTGTTCCGTCATTAAAATCGCAAAATTAGCAATATCATTTATAAAACGAGGGAAATCCACTTCTTTTAAATCTAATTCAATGCGGTTGGCATCGATTTTTTCGAGATCGATAATATCGCTGAAAATATGCCCCAAAGAAATGGCACTCATATTGATGGTTTGTAGATAATCACGCTGATTTTCGCTCAAGTTATCATCAAGCAAAATACGACTTAGCCCAATAATACCGTTTAACGGCGTGCGAAGTTCGTGGCTCATTGTGGCGAGCAGGGCAGATTTATCACGGTGATTTTGTGCCAAACTTTCCAGTGCCTCAGACAAGCGTTTTTCAGCGTTAATGCGTTCGCTCACCTCTTGACGCAAAGCAGTAACCGACTCCGCTAATTTCATTCGAGAACGTTCCAAGCGCTCCACTAGCAAGGTGAAAAAATACACAACAAATGGGGCAGACACCAAACCAAACGCAATAGAACGAATAATTTCGTGAAAATGTACTTTCTCTAAGAAAATCCAACTGAGCAAAAATTGCATCAGTAAGGCGAAAGTAGCCAAAATGGCTACGCCGAGTAAGGAAAACTTCAAACGCCCTAAACGAATCACCCAGTCAATGTAGCGTTTTGTGAAAGAATGTAAATCAGACCATTGATATTTCATTGCGCCCCCAATAGATAAAAAAATTTATAAATTATACGCTTACTGCGTTTGCTGTATTTGTTGTAAATCAAAATTTCGGTAGAATATCGCAATTATGTCGCTGACTTAACCTTATTTTCTACTATGTGCCGTTTTTTTACTTATGCCAATTTGCGTCCATACCTTCATCTGATGCGCGTTGATCGCCCTATCGGCACGTTGCTATTGCTGTGGCCGACCTTGTGGGCATTGTTTTTGGCAGCTGATGGAATGCCACGCTGGAATATTTTGGTCATTTTTGTTCTTGGTGTGATTGTAATGCGAGCGGCAGGCTGTGTTATTAACGACTACGCAGATCGCAACATTGACGGCAATGTAAAACGCACCACATTTCGCCCGCTTCCCACCGGCGAAGTTACCCCGCACGCAGCAAAATGGCTGTTTGCTGGGCTGATTTTTATCGCATTTCTTTTGGTGTGTTTCCTCGACCCAATGACACAAGTCTTGTCCGTCATCGCTTTATTGCTGGCATTCATTTACCCCTTTATGAAACGCTACACCCACTTGCCACAAGTAGTTCTGGGCTGTGCCTTCGGCTGGGCAATCCCTATGGCATTTTCCGCCACAGTGCAAAGTTTACCGCTAAGTTGCTGGCTATTATTTGCTGGCAACCTAGCGTGGACGGTCGCCTACGACACGCAATATGCGATGGTTGATCGTGATGATGATTTGCGCATCGGCGTTAAATCTACTGCCATTTTATTCGGCAAAAACGACAACCTAATCATTCGCCTACTACAAGGATTTTTCCTGCTAATGCTTTACGCTGTGGGCGTTAGCGCTAAACTTAGTCCCCTTTATTTTGTGATGGTTTCTGGCGTTGTGGCATTTTTCCTGTATCAAGCCAAACTTACCAAAAAACGCCAACGTAACGGCTGTTTTCAAGCCTTTTTAAACAACAATTACGTGGGCGGCTGGGTATTTTTCGCCTTACTACTCGGCATTTTTTGCTAAATTATTCCGACCTTGCCATTTCCTCTGCAATGCTTTCCGCACAAGCGTAGGCACTGCTCCACGCCCACTGGAAGTTATAGCCGCCGAGCCAGCCTGTTACGTCCAGCACTTCGCCAATAAAATACAAACCTGCCACCTTGTGCGCTTGCATCGTTTTTGAAGAAATTTGCGCTGTGTCCACGCCGCCCAGCGTGACTTCCGCCGTACGATAGCCTTCCGTGCCATTTGGCAAAAATTGCCAATGATGAACACGCTGTTCCAGCGCCGCTAACTGTGCATTCGTCATATTGGCAAGGGTTGGGTTTGCCAAGCCATTTTCCAGCCACAAGGTCACCAATCGTGCTGGCAACACTTGGGTTAAGGCGGTTTTTAACTGCTGTTTGGCAGATTGCTGACGTTGCGCCATTAAAAATTCACGAATATTCCGACCTGGCAAAAGATCAATCCTTACGCATTGTTTCGGCTGCCAGTAGTTGGAAATTTGCAAAATGGCTGGCCCTGAAAGCCCACGATGTGTAAACAATAGTTGATTGGTAAAACATTGCCCATTTTGCGCCGTTACGCTTGCCAACAGCGAAACGCCTGCTAACTCGCTGAAATGTTTATCTTTTTCAGCCCAAGTAAAAGGAACTAGACTGGCTCGAATAGGGGCGACATTAAGCCCAAACTGCTCGGCGATTTGGTAACCCAGTGGGCTTACACCTAAACCCGGCATTGAAAGCCCACCTGTAGCCACGACCAAATGCTGGCAATGGTAAGTTTGCTGGTGAGTTTGAATAGCAAAACGTGCTTTGTTCGCCTTTGTAGCTGGCAATTTTTCTACGCTTTCCACTTTCTCGCCGAGCTGAATTTTCACTAAATCTTGCGGGCAATGGCTCATCAACAGTTGCACAATTTGCTTAGCACTGTCATCGCAAAAAAGCTGTCCATCGCCTTTTTCGTGGTAAGCAATGCCAGCTTGCAACACATCACCGATAAAATCCCACTGGGTAAAGCGTGCCAGCGCAGACTTCACAAAATGCGGATTATGGCTAATGTAATGTTGGGCTTGCACGTCAAGGTTGGTGAAATTACAAAATCCGCCGCCGGACATCAAAATTTTCCGCCCCACTTTTTTGCCTTGATCGAGCAACAAAACGCCCTGCCCATGCTTGGCAAGTTGCCCTGCACAAAATAATCCTGCCGCACCAGCGCCAATGATAATAATCGGTGAAAACTGCATTACTACCTCAAAATTTCGCCAAATATTCCAGCCTAAGCTTGCGCCTGTGCTTGCTCAAATTCACGCAGAAAAGCCACGAGTTTCTCAACGCCTGCCAACGGCATTGCGTTATAAATGGACGCTCGCATTCCGCCTTGCACTTTATGCCCTTTCAACGCCAGTAAGCCTGCTGCTTTGGCACTTGCGATAAATTGCGTGTCGAGATCCGCATTGCCAGTGGTAAACGGCACATTCATTTCGGAGCGATACTTCGGATCCACCGTGTTTTTAAACAACGTTGAATTATCTAAAAAATCATAAAGCAACGCCGCTTTTTGTTGATTTTGAAGGGCAATAGTAGGCAAACCACCATTATTTAACCAATAATTAAACACCAACGCACACAAATACCAAGCGAAAGTTGGCGGCGTGTTGATCATTGAATCCTTTTGCGACTGCAAGGCATAATTCCAAATGCTCGGCGTTGGTTGTTTTGGGGTTTGCAGTAAATCCTCACGAATGATCACCAACGTAATCCCCGCAGGACCTAAATTTTTCTGTGCGCCAGCGTAAATTACCCCAAAACGCTGAAAATCAATTTCTCTTGAAAGAATGCAAGAAGACATATCCGCCACCAGCACCGCATCCCCCACATCAGGTGGTGTAAAGAGTTCCACACCGCCGATGGTTTCATTAGGGCAATAATGCACATAAGTATAATTTTTCGCCGTTTCACGCAGATCAGGCATTGCCACGCTTACACGATCGCTTTGATTTGTAAGCAAATCCAGCTCATCAATCTCGCCAAAAGTACGTGCCTCTTCGGCGGCTAAATGCGACCAATGCCCAGTGTTTAAATACAAGGCTTTTTGATTTTTATCCAATAAATTCATAGGGATAGCCGAAAACTGCCCACGAGCGCCGCCTTGCAAAAACAGCACTTTGTAATTGTTCGGAATACCGTACAAACGGCGCAAATCCTGCTCCGCTTGGGTTATCATCGCCATAAAAGCTGGGCTGCGATGGCTCATTTCCATCACCGAACAACCATTTTCTTGCCAATTTAATAACTCTTGTTGAGCAGTGGCTAATACCGCCTGCGGAATCATTGCTGGGCCCGCACTAAAATTATACACGGCTGGGGACTGTTGGTTTTTCATAGATAATCCTTATAATTCAATCGGTTATATAAAATATTCACACGTAAAAAACGTCATAAAATACGAGGCATTGTACGCATTTCTTTTGACGAATAAAAACAAAAAGGCTAAATTACGCAAGTTTTAACTTATTTTCAACTAACCCAAAGAGGCCATTATGGAAAACACCAACAAACAATGTTTCCAAGAAGTTTTAGAGTACGTGCGTATGTATCGCTTAAAAAATCGCCTAAAACGTGATCTTGACCACAATATGCGCAAAATTCGTGATAACCGTAAACGAGCATTATTGCTTGAAAACTTAAACCAATACATCACTGACGATATGTCTGTGGAAGATATTCGCACCATTATTGACAATATGCGTAACGACTACGAAACTCGTGTAGATGACTACAACATTCGCAATGCGGAACTTTCTAAACAACGCCGTGAAATTCGTGAAAAAATGAAACAACAAAAAGAGGCACACCGTCTTTTATTACAAAAAAACGGCAAATAATCCGACCTAGCTAAATTCCCTAACAACAAAAACTCGCTGCGGTGAGTTTTTTATTTTTAAGCATTAAGCAAACTAACGAAAATAAAATGAAAAATGGATTAAAAAATAAGAGAGAATATAAAGAAAAAAGGAAGGCTGGAATTTTTTAAGAAATTTTGGCAAAAAAAACCGCTCAATGCGGCAATACAGGAGATGTAAAAATTATCTAAACTAAAAACATTTAATCAACCAACTATACAAAGGAGATATTCTGTTAGGCTAAGTGGTGGGCGATACCGGTCTCGAACCAGTGACCCCCTCCTTGTAAGGGAGGTGCTCTCCCAACTGAGCTAATCGCCCTGCGTTGTAGGGTCGCATTATAGGGATTTACTTTGAGCCGTCAACCGCTTTTTTTTATTTTTTTGTTAAGTGTTTTAAAAAACGTCATTATGTTTTTTCCTTAACCACATTTTATTGAACATTATTTAATTTCTATTTGAAATCCCCCCGTTGGCTCGTAAAATAACGCCGTTTCTAAATAGTTTCTAAAAACAAAGGATTATCCTATGACAAATCACATTACCTTTGAACCTAAATACGTTTTTGACGTAAACCCTGACGTAAAAGTCCGAACTCGTTTTGCCCCTAGCCCAACAGGTGAATTACACGTTGGCGGTGCACGCACTGCGCTTTATTCGTGGTTGTTTGCTAAACATCACAATGGCGAATTTGTGCTACGCATCGAAGATACGGACCTAGAACGCTCCGATCCACAGAAAACCATCGGCATTATGAACTCAATGCAATGGCTTAATTTAGAATGGGATCACGGTCCGTATTACCAAACCAAACGTTTTGATCGCTACAATGAAGTGATTGAAAAAATGCTTGAAGCGGGTCTCGCCTACTATTGCTTTATTAGTAAAGAAGAATTGGATCAAATTCGTGCTGAACAAGAAGCGAACAAAGAAAAACCACGTGCGCCACGTACTTATCGTGATATGCCATTAGCAGACGCTAAAAAACGCATCGCAGAAACAGGTGAAACGCCAGTGGTTCGCTTTAAAAATCCAATGGAAGGTTCTGTTATTTTTGATGATGCCATTCGTGGAAAAATTGAAGTAAGCAATAGCGAATTAGACGATCTCATTATTCGCCGTGCGGACGGCTCACCAACCTACAATTTCTGTGTGGTAATTGACGACTGGGATATGGCCATCACCCACGTTGTGCGTGGTGAAGATCACATTAACAACACCCCTCGCCAAATCAACATTTTGAAAGCCTTAGGCGCTGAAATCCCAGTTTATGCTCACGTTTCAATGATTTTAGGCGAAGACGGCAAAAAATTGTCTAAACGACACGGTGCAGTTAGTGCAATGGAATTTCACAAAGACGGCTATTTAGCAGATGCGCTCATCAACTATTTAGTCCGTTTAGGCTGGGGACACGGCGATCAAGAAATTTTCAGCCGTGAAGAAATGATTCAATTTTTTGAATTAAACCAAGTTAGCCACTCCGCTAGCCGTTTTATGATGGATAAACTGCAATGGCTCAACCAACATTATATTTGCAATGCACCAAAGGCAGAGGTTGAAAAAGCCCTTGCGTGGCAATATACCCAAGCAGGCGTAGACACAACCACAGGCCCTGCCCTAAGCACTATTATTGATATGCTTGGCGAACGCTGCAAAACCTTAGTGGAAATGGTCGAAAAAAGCCGTTATTTCTTTGAAGATTTCACTGAATTTGACGAAGCAGCCGCCAAAAAACAATTCAAAGCCGCTGCCGTTACGCCATTAAAAACCGTCAAAGAAAAACTTGCCGCTATCACGGAAGAAAACTGGACTGCACAAACGACTCACCAAGCGATTCAAGATACCGCAGCAGAGCTTGAAGTAGGAATGGGCAAAGTGGGAATGCCATTGCGTGTTGCCGTGACAGGTACTGGACAATCGCCATCAATGGACGTAACCCTTGCCGCCATCGGTCGTGAACGCACTCTCGCACGCTTGCAACGTGCGATTGATTTCATCGAACAAAACGCTTAACTTTCCAGCAACCATTACGTTTTAGCAAAATTAAGCGTTGACAAAAAAAATGAGCGTCAGTATTATGGCGCTCGTTCTTTGGGGGTATAGCTCAGTTGGGAGAGCGCTTGCATGGCATGCAAGAGGTCATCGGTTCGATCCCGTTTACCTCCACCAAATTCTTAAAATCTCGCTACGGCGAGATTTTTTTTTGCCTAATATTTTTCTACGCTACTCGCCAAAAATTCAAAATAACCACGCCGAAATATTTTTCTATTTTTTGTCAAAATATTCCGACCTACGTTTTTTCTCATTCTTTTTTCGGCATAAAAAAGCCGCTAAGAAAACCTAGCGACTTTTGATGATGACTAAACTGAACCACGTTGTTGTACAGCGGCTGCCAGTTGTTCGAGCAGTTTTTCTGTATCCTGCCAGCCGATACAGGCATCGGTAATACTTTGCCCGTAACGCAGTGGTTGATCGCTGAGATCTTGCCGTCCCTCTTCAAGATGACTTTCCACCATTACGCCGAGAATGTGCGTTGATCCTTGGGCGATCTGCTGGCAAACATCATCGCACACTGTAAGCTGGCGTTTGAAATCTTTGCAACTATTGGCATGGCTGAAATCTACCATTACTCGCGCACGATCTTGTGGCATTTGTGAGCAAATTTTTTCAATGGATTCAGCGTCATAGTTCGTGCCGTTATCGCCGCCGCGTAAAATAATATGGCAATCTTCGTTGCCTTTGGTGTACACAATAGCCGAACTACCAAACTTGGTCACAGATAAAAAGGCGTGCGGTGAGCTTGCTGCTTGCATTGCATCTAAGGCAACTTTAACGCTGCCATTCGTGGCATTTTTGAAACCAACCGCACAAGAAAGCCCAGAGGCTAGTTCACGGTGAACTTGCGATTCTGTGGTTCTCGCGCCAATCGCTCCCCAGCTCATTAAATCGGACAAATATTGTGGCGTAATAATATCTAAAAATTCCCCTGCCGTTGGCAAACCTAATTGATTGATATCGCACAATAATTTTCGTGCGATTTTTAATCCATCGTTCAAGGCAAAGGAATGATTGAGATAAGGATCATTGATCAACCCTTTCCAGCCGACTGTCGTTCGAGGTTTTTCAAAATACACCCGCATAACGATTTCCAGCTCGTTTTGGTAGCGATCCCGTAGTTTTTTAAGGCGAGCAGCATATTCAAGTGCAGATTTAGGGTCGTGAATGGAGCAAGGACCAATCACCACCAGCAATTTCTGACTTTCACCTTGAATAATGGCGCGCACCGCTTGACGCCCTTGCCGTACAGTTTGCTGAATGGTTTGCGTTAAGGGATATTTCTCAAACAACGCAATCGGGGGCAAAACCTGTTCAATTTTAGTCACACGGCTATCGTCTTGTGGCATACTGCTCGCCATTTTTTCTGTCATTATTCCGGCCTAGCAATTATTTGTGTTTCATCGCTGGGAATAGGATCACATCACGGATTGATGGTGCGTTGGCAAATAGCATTGCGATACGGTCGATGCCTAAGCCTTCACCCGCTGTTGGCGGTAAACCGTGTTCTAAGGCCGTGATAAAGTCGTCATCTTTGAACATTGCCTCATCATCGCCCGCTTCTTTGGCGGCAACTTGTGCTTCAAAACGTTCTGCTTGATCTTCTGCGTCATTTAATTCGGAGAAACCGTTACCAATTTCACGTCCGCCGATGAATAATTCAAAACGATCCGTCACATCAGGGTTTTCGTCATTACGGCGTGCCAACGGCGAAATTTCCGCAGGGTGCGCCATTAAGAAAGTTGGTTGAATGAGATGATGTTCTGCCACTTCTTCAAAAATCGCATTCACCATACTGCCTAAGCCCCAAGATTTCTGCACTTCAATGCCTAATTTTTCACATAACGCACGTGTTTTACCTTCGTCATAAAGATCTGCTTTATCAATGCCTTTGCCGTATTTCACGATGGCATCGTGCATTGTGATACGTTCAAATGGTTTGCCGAAATCAAATTCGTATTCGCCGTAAGTTACAATAGTAGTGCCGAGAATATCTAAGGCTAACTTGCGGAATAATTCTTCGGTGTTATCCATTAAATCGTGGTAATCCGCATAGGCTTGGTAGTATTCCAGCATTGTAAATTCTGGGTTGTGGCGCACGCTAACGCCTTCGTTACGGAAGTTGCGGTTTAATTCAAACACACGTTCAAAGCCGCCAACTACAAGACGTTTTAAATACAACTCTGGGGCGATACGCAAGTACATATCCATATCCAATGCATTGTGGTGAGTGATAAATGGACGAGCTGCCGCACCGCCTGGAATAACGTGTAGCATTGGGGTTTCAACTTCAATAAAGCCTTTGCTAATAAAATAATCACGCATTCCAGCGATCACTTTTGAGCGGATCACGAACGTACGGCGAGATTCTTCATTAGAAATTAAATCTAGGTAACGTTGACGGTAGCGAGTTTCTTGATCGCTTAAACCGTGGAATTTATCCGGCAATGGGCGCAAGGCTTTGGTGAGTAGTTCCACTTCGCTCGCACGTACAGTAAGTTCGCCTGTTTTGGTTTTAAATAAAACTCCTTTAATACCCACGATGTCGCCTAAATCCCATTGGCTCACATCCTCTGCGTATACGTTTTCAGGCAAGTTATTTTTTGCCACGTACGCTTGAATACGTCCGCCCATATCTTGCAAAGCAATGAAAGTCGCTTTACCCATTGTGCGGCGCATCATAATGCGTCCAGCCACAGCCACTGAAATATCCGCATCTTTTAATGTTTCTGCATCCATTTCACCATATTTGGCGTGTAATTCATTGCTTAACGCATCACGACGAAAGGTATTTGGAAAAGGCTGACCTTTGGCACGTAATTGTTGTAATTTTTCACGGCGTACCGCCATTTCACCGTTCATATCTTGTTCAAAAGTTTGTTCTGACATAGTTTTTCCTTGGTTGACGAGTTAAAAATTAAAGCCCCGCTTTAAGGCTTGCTTCGATAAATGGATCTAAGGCACCGTCTAGTACAGCTTGTGTATTGCGATTTTCCACACCTGTGCGCAGATCTTTAATACGGGCATCATCTAGCACATAAGAGCGAATCTGACTGCCCCAGCCGATATCGGATTTGGCATCTTCCATCGCCTGTTTTTCAGCATTTTTCTTTTTCATTTCCAATTCGTACAACTTGGCACGTAATTGTTTCATCGCTTGATCTTTATTTTTGTGCTGAGAACGATCGTTTTGGCACTGCACCACGACACCGCTTGGGATATGGGTAATGCGCACTGCACTTTCCGTTTTATTGATATGCTGACCGCCCGCCCCTGACGCACGGTACACATCAATTCGCAAATCCGCTGGATTGATTTCAATATCAATATCATCGGTAATTTCAGGGTACACAAAAGCAGCACTAAACGACGTGTGGCGGCGGTTGTTGGAGTCAAATGGTGATTTACGAACTAAACGATGAATGCCTGTTTCTGTGCGCAGCCAGCCGTAAGCATATTCGCCTGAAATTTTCACAGTGGCGGATTTAAGCCCTGCCACATCGCCATCGGATACTTCGATGAGTTCCGTTTTAAAGCCTTTGCTATCCGCCCAGCGCAAATACATTCTAAGCAGCATTTCCGTCCAGTCTTGAGCCTCAGTACCACCAGAACCTGCTTGTAAATCCAAATAGCAGTCGTTGGCATCATTTTCGCCGCTAAACATTCGGCGAAACTCTAATTTGGTGAGTTTTTCTTCAAGACTGTTTGCCTCAGCGCAAGCCTCGTTAAAGGTGTCTTCATCTTCGGCTTCAATGGCGAGTTCCAGCAAGCCGTCCACGTCATCTAAGCCTTGTTCTAGTTCGGCAATAGTGTTGACAATGGCTTCAAGGTTAGCACGTTCTTTGCCTAAGGCTTGGGCGCGTTCTGGTTCATTCCAAATATCGGGCTGTTCAAGTTCGGCGTTGACTTCTTCTAAGCGTTCACGCTTTGCGTCAACGTCAAAGATACCCCCGAATCACTTGCGTGCGTTGGGTGAGATTGTTGAGTTGATTTTTTATTGAATTGACTTCAAACATCGTTTTTCTCAGTTGAATTTTAGGGAAAATAAAAGGCTGAATTATAGGCTATTTCAAAGGGTATGGGTAGCTCCCTATAAGACAAGGCTGGAATTTTCATCAAAATTTTGACAAAAATTCCAGCCTAGGTGATTCGTTAAAAAACTTAGCGGAAACGAAATGCGATAGGCTGAGTAATTTGACTACCTATCCCTTGCGGACGCACGCCGATAGGGTAAGCTTTTTTTACGGCTCTTACGGCTTCATCATCTAAATCTTTAACGCCTGATGATTTCGCCACTTGCACATTGCTAATTTCACCAGCCACAGATAGCGTAAACATTACCATCACGGTACCTTGCTTGCGCATCATTTTCGCTCGTTTTGGATAGCGTTTTTGACGCTCAATTTCACGGCGCAAGGCACTTAAATATGCACTGATTTCATCCGTTTGCACGCCACTGCCGACTAAATTTGGATTATCCCCTGTGGCACGACCATTACTAGTAGCCTTAGAGTTAATATTCGCTTTGGAACGAATGATTTTCTTGCCTTTTTCGAGGTTTTCCGTTTTCTTTTTATGGCGAACCTTTTGTTTTTTCGATTTTTCTTCTACAATCTTTGGTTTTTCAGGCTTTGGTGGCTCTTTTTTGATTTTCTTCGGCTCGATCTTAGGCTCAGGTTTCACTGTTGGATCCGCCACTTCTTCTTTCGGCTTTTCCGTTAGTGCTGGTGGGGTTGGCTGAGTCACGGGCTGCGGAACTTCTGTGGTCATTCCTTTGATCATTTCCATTGAAATATGCTTGTCCACATTAGGTGCATTAAACCCATTCACCCCATTGCTATGCACCACTAAAAGCCATAACCCGCCTAAAATCGCACCGTGAAAGCCAGTAGAAACAAGAAAACCCACTAAGCCGTTGGCTCTCATTGCGTAGCTCCTACGGCAGCTTGTGGCGCTGCGCTTTCTTTTTTCTGCGTAACAATGGCGATATTTTTAAAGCCGAATTTACTGATCAAATCAGTTACCGTCACAAAGCCTTGAAACGGCGAGCGAGCATCCACTTTTACGGTAATTTTTTGATCAGGCGACCAATCTGCCATTGTTTTTTCTAAATCGTCTACGCTAATGGGCTGATCATTAAAATAAATGTCGCCCTTTTCGGTGATCGTCAACAATTTAGCGAGATCGTCCGCTTTCAGTTTTACGGCATTTTGTGCTTTCGGCACGTCTACTTGAATTTTCCCTTGTGAAATGAAACTTGCCGTGATCAGCACAATGGCGAGTAGCACCAACATAATGTCGATGAATGGGATAATGTTAATTTCGTCAAACTTTTTCATAGGCCAACCTAGTCACGTGGGCAGTTTGTTACTTCACCCACAGGGGTTGGTTTCAGTTGTAACGCTTTGAATTTTAAGCGATTAACTTCTACTTTTCGCATTAAACCGTTGTAACACATCATTGATGGAATAGCGACTAAAATACCGACGGCTGTCGCTTTCAATGCCAAAGAAAGGTTAAGCATAATGCTGGCGGCATTGATGTCGCCGCCCGTGCTACCTAAATCATAAAAGGTCAACAAAATCCCGATAACCGTTCCTAATAACCCCACGTAAGGCGCATTGGAGCCGATGGTTGCGATGAGGGTGATATTTTTGGTTAGTGCAATATCTAAATCATAAATATTCGCATAGTTTGATACATTGACACGTGACAAAAACAAATAACGCTCCACTACGCACCAAAGCATAATAAAGCTCATAACCCCTAATGTTCCAAGAATAATGTAATCAATATAAGATTGAAGAAATGAAAAAAGTAGCTGCATTTTGTATCCTATGCAAAAGCAAAAAAATGGCTATGCCATTGTGATTAGTAATGGTTCTCAATTATAAACAATGCTATGAAAAAATCCACGACATTTTTAACAAATACCCCAAATGAAGTAGGGTTATTACCGCTTCATCAACTACCGCAACAGCCGTTGCTGGGTTCACCTAGCCAATGGCAACAAGAAACCGCTCATTTACCTAAAAACATTGCCCAGTGGCTCAGCTGGGAACATTCGCTTACGGCGGCATTGTGCCAGCATTGTTCGCAGTTTGATGTGGCGGTTTTGGCGGAAGATTTTTTACCCCAACAAAAAGGGAAAAACTCCACGCTGGAATTTTTCCCAAAATTTTGTACGTCCTCCCTTTGGCGGCGCTGCGTTGTACTGCAAGGCGATGGCGTGCCTTGGATTTATGCGGAAACCTTTACCCCTTCCGCCAAGCTCGCTCGCACCTTGCAACAGCTCGGTGATACGCCGTTGGGGCTGTGGCTTTTTGCCCAAAAACCACGCCGAGAAATCTGGGGATGGCGTAACTTTTCTACGGAAAATCACAAAATTTCGTCAAATATTCCGACCTTGCCCATTACCTTCGCTCGCTTTACACGCTGGCAAATTGACAATGAACCATTGCTAATTGTGGAATTTTTTTTAACGTCTTTTGATTTCCCTTTTGAACTATCGAAGGTACAGAAAAGCCAGTACCGCCAACGCCACTGTCGCCCAGCCGATCCATTCAATAAAGCGAGGTAATTTGTCAGCAAATTTACGCCCACCCCACGCACACAGTAAGGCTACCAGCATAAAGCGTGCGGTGCGAGAAATCGCCGCCGCTAGTACGAAAGGCAAAAAAGCCATTTGCATAACGCCAGCACAAAGGGTGAACACTTTATAAGGGATCGGTGAAAAGCCCGCCACAAACACAATCATCACGCCCCAGCGGTCAAACCATTGCCCCACTTCCGCCCACTGATGGGCGTAGCCTAAATGTTGCATTGTTTCCGTTACCCAATGAGTAGCGTAAAAGCCAATGGCATAGCCCACCACTCCCCCAAGCGTTGAACTAAGCCCTGCGAGCAAAGCAAAACGCCACGCCTTATTGGGCTTGGTTAAGCTCATTGGCATTAGCATTACATCTGGCGGAATAGGGAAAAAAATAGCTTCAATAAAACTCACAAACGCCAGCCAAAAAGGGGCGAAACGATGTTGCGCCCATTGGGTTGTTTTTTGATAAATCGGGGTGAAAATTTTCATCTTTTCCTTTCAACATAAAAAAGGCAAAACCGTAGTTTTGCCTAGAATATTCAATTAGTCACGTTTTTTTAATAATAAAATGGTCGTCAGCATAATAATTGCCGTTGCCACAAAACCGAAACTTGCTGCAACACTTAGTGTGTAACCACCATCAGTGATGGCAAAACCAATCACAAGATAGCCCACAATGCTCGCTACGGCAACGGTTAAAGCATAAGGCAACTGGGTAATCACGTGTACCATATGATCACAGCGTGCGCCTGTTGAAGACAAAATGGTAGTATCGGAAATCGGTGAACAGTGGTCGCCACACACTGCGCCAGCCATTACCGCAGATAAGCTTGGAATCATCATTTCCATTGAAGATGTAGCGGCAATCGCAGCAGCAATAGGCAACATAATACCAAAGGTTCCCCAGCTTGTGCCTGTACAAAATGCCATCGCAATACTAAGTACAAATAACAAGGCTGGAATAACGGCAATCGGTAAGCTATCTGAAATTAAATGAGATAAATAAACGCCTGTTTTCATATCACTTACCACGTTGTTGATCGTCCAAGCGAAAATCAAAATTAAAATAGCACCGAACATTGAACGCACGCCAAGCCCCCAAGAACGAACATAGGCAGGCAAGCTAAGTAAGCCATCTCGCCAAATGCAAAGGCTTAATACAAATACGGAGCTTAATCCACCCACAACCAAAGAAATACCGACCGTGGTATATTCAAAAGCGCCGAGAATAGAGAACGCTTGTCCTTCAGCGGCGAGCGCTTCCGACCCTGTATAAATCATCATCGCCACAGTCACTAAAATTAACGCCGCAATCGGTAACAACAGGTTACGCACACGTCCATTGGTTTGAGCAATTTGATCATCTTGCGCTGGTGCTTCCATCGCCAAGCGTTCGTATTTCACCATCGGACCAATATCAAAGGAAAAATAAGCCACAATAAACACCATTACGATAGAAAAAATCGCATAGAAGTTCATTGAACTCATCACCATAAACGCCCCCATCGGCGAATAACTGGTAACTGAATAAGACGCTAACAGTCCTGAAATTAGCGTAATAATATACGCACCCCAGCTTGAAACTGGCATTAGCACGCACATCGGTGCGGCTGTGGAATCTAAGGTGTAGGCTAATTTTGCACGAGAAACGTGGAATTTATCCGTTACAGGACGAGCAATTGCCCCTACGGCTAGACTATGGAAATAGTCATCAATAAAAGTTACAAACACCAATGAAGCCGCCATTAGTTTTGCACCACGACGATCTTTAATATGTTGTTTTGCCCAGCGTGCAAAAGCTTCATTCGTGCCTGATTCGCTTAGCATTGCCGTTAGCACACCAAGCAAAAGTAAGAAGATAACGATGTTAATGCTGTTCCAGTTAGCAACACCATTACTATATGCAATCGAAGTGACACTATGGAAAATGTATTCAACGGTATTGATTGGGTGAGCTGCGGCGAGCATCAGTGCGCCAACAACAATACCAACACTAAGGGATAAAATAACGCGGCGTGTGGCGATCGCTAAGATCAACGCCACTACTGGGGGTAAGATAGATAACCCGCTATGTGAATAATCAATAAGAGACATTTTGTTCTTCCTCTAATGTGAAGGGAGAACCACTGACATCTAATACATCAAGAGAAAGTAAAGAATAAAAGGCAGGACAAGTTGACCAACCTAACCAGTAGCACTCCATAGTTTAAACAATTTAAGCTATGACAGTTACGCACCTTTCGGATACGCACCCAACCAGTTTGAACGACTTCGCACTGATTTCGGCGATAGCTCCTTTTATTTTTCTTCAACGTTATCCACTCAGAAAAACGACTCATAGCCATCGCAACCTCTACCAAAGTAGGATTGCGACAATCTACACGAAAAAACACCAAATGCAATAAAAAACTTTGGCAATTTTTAAAAAATTTTGCGATCCTAATCGTTTATATTTCGTTACAAAATTAAGGAGCGTTTTATGTCCAAACTTCCCATTTTTCACGGCAGCTGGACGGCATTGATCACCCCAATGCGTGCCGATGGTTGCATTGATTATACGAGCCTTACCGATCTCGTTAAATTTCATATTAAAAGCGGCACACACGGCTTAGTGGTTCTCGGAACCACTGGAGAATCCGCCACCGTCAATGACTGCGAATATGAGCAAATCATTTCCCACGTTCTCACCATCGCCGCAGGCAAAATTCCTGTTGTGGTAGGAGCTGGCACCAACAACACACAAGCGGCGGTTTCTCGTGTACAAAAACTCAATAAAATGAACATCGCAGGCGTTTTAAGTGTCGTGCCTTACTACAACAAACCCACCCAAGAAGGTCTATTCCAGCACTTCACTGCCATCGCTAAAGCCAGCAAGCACCCTGTGATTTTGTATAATGTTCCAGGTCGTACAGGAACAGATTTACAGCCTGAAACTGTTGGCCGCCTTGCGAAAAATCCTAACATCGTAGGTATCAAAGAGGCCAGCGGCGACTTAGATCGCATTGGCAAAATCCAAGCCTTAACCGATGAAAATTTCATCATTTTGTGCGGTGAAGACGCAATCGGTTTAGAAAGTATGCGAATGGGCGCACAAGGCGTGATTTCCGTTACCAACAACCTCGCCGCTGCCGATATGGCGAAAATGTGCGAACTCGCCCTACAAGGCGACTTCCACGCCGCCAATGAAATCAACGAACGCCTAATGCCACTACACCGTGCTTTATTCGTGGAAAGCAACCCAATTCCTGCAAAATGGGCAGCCAAACAGCTCGGTTTAATCGCCTCTGACACGCTTCGTTTGCCATTGACCCCGCTAAGTGATGCCGCCCAAGCCCCTGTTTTACACGCCTTACAAACTGCAAAATTACTAGGATAGGAAATAGCGGAGGCAACAATGAGCATAGCCAGCAACTTAGAAACTATTCGCAAGGAAATTCAACAGCTTAGTCAAGGTCGGGAAGTTACCCTGCTTGCAGTGAGCAAAACCAAACCCGTCAGCGCTATCGAAAACGCTATTGCCGCAGGGCAACGGGCGTTTGGCGAAAATTATGTGCAGGAAGGCGTGGAGAAAATTCACTATTTTTCGGAAAAATATTCCGGCCTACCTTTGCAATGGCATTTCATTGGCCCATTGCAGTCCAATAAGACGCGCCTTGTGGCAGAAAATTTTCACTGGTGTCAAACGGTTGACCGCTTAAAAATCGCTCAGCGTTTAAACGATCAACGCAGCCCGCACGCCCAGCCACTGAATGTTCTCATTCAAGTGAACATCAGTGATGAAGAGAGCAAATCAGGCATAGCACCCACAGAAATAATGCCACTTGCACAAGCTATAATGGCAATGCCACAGCTTGCCTTGCGTGGGCTAATGGCCATTCCTGCCCCTGCGAAAACCCAAGCAGCGCAAGAAATTCCACTCGCCCAAATGCAGAAACTTTTCATCGAACTGCAACAAGCATTTCCACAAGCTGCCATCGACACCCTGTCCATGGGAATGAGCGATGATATGGCAACCGCCATCGCCTGTGGTTCCACAATGGTACGCATCGGCACCGCCATTTTCGGTACTCGCTAGGTTTTACTAATCACCATAAAAAACCAACGCTGGAATATTTCACAAAATTTTGTCAAAAATTCCAGCGTTGGCTGTATTGAGAAAATACCTATAAGGCGAATGCCATTTTTATGCCGTCGATGGTCATTCCTGCACCGATAATAGCAAGAATTAACCCCATTAGTTTACCTACCACAGCAATTAAATTTTGTCCGCAAATCTGCACAATCTCTTTTGCCAGAGAGAATGCGACATAATTGAGAAAAATAATCAACGCCAGCATTCCTACGATAACAGCAATGTGAATAAGTGAGGCGTTAGTGGCGTAGTTCATTGCAGTTACGATCATTCCAGGACCAGCGAGAATGGGTACCGCAAGCGGTGAAATAGCGACGTTGTCATTTTCCGTTACGGCAGCACCTGTCTTTTTCGTTGCAGCTTGTTCGGACATTAGCATTTTAAACCCAATGTAAAATACTAAAATTCCGCCTGTAATTTTAAATGCGGGAATAGTGAGATCAAATAATTCAAAAATATATTTACCCAAAATGGTAAACACGAATACCACCCAAAAAGCGACAAACGTTGCGAGCCGTGCAGTTTGCTTGCGAGTTGTGTCGTCTTGATCTTGCGTAATTCCTAGGAACACGGGTGTATTGGCCAGTGGATTTAGCATCGCAAAAAATGCCATAAACACCGTTAAAGCGTAGGATGTCAATTCACTCATAAAATCTCCTTTTTTGAGTTAAAAACGATAGGTCAAAATTATAACCAATTTACAAAAATAAAGGCCGGAATTTTGCGAAAAATTCCGGCCTTCGGTTTAGCGATTATGCCTCAATAACTTAACCGTTATTACTGCCACGCTGCGCACGGCGGCGATCGAGTTCGGTTAGGTGTTTTTTACGGATACGCACGGATTCAGGCGTAACTTCTACAAGCTCATCGTCATCAATAAATTCAAGGGCTTGTTCAAGGGTGAAATGCAATGGCGTGGTGAGCGCGATGGCATCGTCTTTCCCTGACGCACGCATATTGGTGAGTTTTTTCCCTTGTAATGCGTTGACGGTTAAGTCGTTAGAACGGCTGTGAATACCGATAATTTGTCCTTCGTACACTTCGGTACCGTGATCAATCATCAGTTTGCCACGTTCTTGTAATCCCCAAAGAGCGTAAGCAAGGGCTTTACCTGTTGCGTTGGAAATCAGCACACCGTTTTTACGTTGACCAATTTCACCTGCTTTTACGTCATCGTAGTGGCTGAAACTGGAATAAAGTAAGCCAGTACCTGATGTCATTGTCATAAATTCGTTACGAAAACCGATCAAACCACGACTTGGAATGATGTATTCTAAACGTGTGCGACCTTTGCCGTCTGGCACCATATCACGCACTTCACCTTTACGAATACCCAGCGCTTCCATTACCGCACCTTGATGTTGTTCTTCGATGTCGATGGTCACTTGCTCGAACGGCTCTTGTTTGCGACCGTCAATGTCTTTGAAAATTACTTTCGGACGAGAAACTGCCAATTCGTAGCCTTCACGGCGCATATTTTCAATTAACACAGAAAGGTGCAATTCGCCACGACCAGACACACGGAATGCATCAGGATCTTCGGTTTCTTCCACACGCAACGCCACGTTATGCACGAGTTCTTTTTTCAAACGTTCTAAAATTTGACGAGAGGTTACAAATTTACCTTCTTTACCGCAGAATGGTGATGTATTTACGCAGAAATACATTGTTACCGTTGGCTCGTCTACAGTTAAGGCTGGCAGTGCCTCAACGGCGTTGCTATCACAAATGGTGTCGGAAATGTTTAATTCGCCTAACCCTGTAATAGCAATGATATCGCCTGCAAAGGCTTCGTCTTCTTCATAACGTTGTAAGCCTAAATGCCCAAGCACTTGCCCAACACGGCCTGTGCGTGTTTTGCCTTCTGCGTCAATAATGGTCACAGGTTGGTTTGGTTTCACGCTGCCACGCTTAATGCGTCCAATACCGATAACGCCCACATAGTTGTTGTAATCGAGCTGGGAAATTTGCATTTGGAATGGGGCGTTAAGTTCTACGTCTGGCGGAGAAACTTTTTCTACGATGGCCTCAAATAATGGGGTCATATCGTCCGCCATATCTTCGTGATCTAAACCTGCTACACCGTTTAATGCAGAGGCATAAATGATAGGGAAATCAAGTTGTTCGTCTGTTGCGCCTAAGTTCACGAAAAGATCAAACACTTGATCCACCACCCAATCAGGACGAGAACCCGGACGATCTACTTTGTTGATAACAACGATCGGTTTTAAACCGTGTGCGAATGCTTTTTGTGTAACGAAACGGGTTTGTGGCATTGGACCGTCAAAGGCATCTACTACCAACAACACGCTGTCCACCATTGACAGTACACGTTCTACTTCGCCACCGAAGTCGGCGTGTCCGGGTGTGTCTACGATGTTAATGCGGTAGCCATTCCAATCAATGGCGGTATTTTTTGCTAAAATAGTAATGCCACGTTCTTTTTCTAAGGCATTGGAGTCCATCACACGTTCATCAACGTCGCCACGTGTTTCGCCGAGCGTGCCTGATTGTTGAAGAAGTTTGTCCACCAGCGTGGTTTTGCCGTGGTCAACGTGCGCAATAATGGCAATATTGCGTAATTTTGAAGTATCAACTGCTTTGGTCATAAATAAAACATTTGGTAAGTTTTGAGAAATGAAAAGGAACGGATTATACCAGCTTTTCACTCATTAGCTAGAAAAAACCAATCATTACTCGCCAGCATCCGCTTTTTTGACAAAATTTTTAAGAAAATTCCAGCCTAGGCAATTTTGTTCAATCGTGCCTGCCAATAAAAAAATTTCACGCCATTTCCAATAAAATTTTTTGCCATTTTATATAAGATTTTTATAATAAATTCTTTCGACCCAGCTAGGAGCTAACTATGTTTAATGATTCCGCCGTGCAACGAGTGCTTGACTTGATTGCTGAACACGAAATTAAATTCGTCATTTTGAAATTTACTGATATTCAAGGGCGAGAACACGGCGTAAGCCTGCCTGCCCGCTTAATTGATGAAGATTTATTTGAAGAGGGCAAAATGTTTGACGGCTCGTCTGTGGAAGGCTGGAAGGCCATCAACAAGGCGGATATGCTGTTATTGCCTATCGCCGACACGGCGGTCGTTGACCCATTCTGCCAAGTGCCGACCCTTTCCATTCGTTGTGATATTTTTGAGCCACACACAATGCAACGCTATGAGCGCTGCCCTCGTGCCATTGCGGCGAAAGCAGAACAATACTTGCGTAGCACAGGCATAGCAGATGAAGCCTATTTCGGCCCTGAGCCTGAATTTTTCTTATTTGATGACGTGCGTTTTGGCATGCATCATCACCGTTCAGGCTTTGTGATTGACGATGTGGAAGGTGCGTGGAATAGCGATGCACACTACGATGAGGGCAACCGTGCCTATCGCCCCAATTACAAAGGCGGTTACTGCGCCGTTGCACCAAAAGATCACAGCCAAGATTTACGCAGTGAAATGTGCTTAACCCTTGAAGAAATGGGATTAGAAATCGAGGCCCATCACCACGAAGTGGCCACCGCTGGGCAAAATGAAATTGCCACTCGCTTTGCCAATTTATTGCGTAAAGCGGACGAAACGCAAATTTACAAATTTGTGGTAAAAAATACAGCGTTGCTCTTTGGCAAAACGGCCTGCTTTATGCCGAAACCGCTCACAGGCGACAATGGCTCTGGAATGCACTGCAATATGTCTTTAAGCAAAGACGGCAAAAACCTCTTTCAAGGGGAAGGCTATGCAGGCTTATCCGAAACCGCACTGTATTTCATCGGCGGTATCATTCACCACGCACGTGCGTTAAATGCTTTCACCAACCCAAGCACCAACTCTTACAAACGCTTAGTGCCAGGATTTGAAGCCCCTGTGCTGTTGGCTTACTCCGCCAGCAACCGTTCAGCGTCTATTCGTATCCCTGCGGTTACCAATCCGAAAGCCATTCGTGTGGAGGCCCGTTTCCCTGACCCACTCGCCAACCCTTATTTAGCTTTCGCTGCGTTGCTAATGGCGGGCATTGACGGCATTCTCAACAAACGCCATCCAGGTGAGCCGATGGATAAAAACTTGTACGATTTACCGCCAGAAGAACTGCAAAATATTCCAACGGTTGCAGAAACCTTAGACGATGCTCTTAATGCACTGCATGCTGATCACGAATTTTTGCTACAAGGCAATGTATTTACGGCGGATTTCATTCAAGCGTTTATTGACATCAAACGCAAAGAAGTGACACGTTTGAATATGGCACCGCACCCTGTAGAATTTGAAATGTACTACGACTAGCTTTCACGGTTATTCTTAATAAAAACGCAGGCCAGAATTTTGAAAAATATTCCGACCTGCGTTTTTTAATGCCTAAACAAACGCCCTTAAAAGCAAAGTTCAAGGACGTTTAAAGGGGGTTATAAAATATGTTCAAACTGTTCCATTACCGCTTGCGGCCATACGCTGGACTGCACTTCGCCGATATGTTTTTTCTGTAAAAGCAACATCACCAAGCGAGATTGCCCAATGCCACCTCCGATACTTAATGGCAATTTGCCTGCGATTAAATCTTGGTGCCACACATATTGTAAGCGTTCTTCATCACCAGTAATGGCAAGCTGGCGGCGTAGTGCGGTTTCGTCCACACGAATCCCCATTGATGACAGCTCAAAAGCACGGTCAAGTACTGGGTTCCACACCAAAATATCGCCGTTTAAACCTTTGTATTCGCCTTCGGAAACTGTTGTCCAGTCGTCATAGTCTGGTGCACGTCCATCGTGCGGTTTACCGTCTGATAATTCACCGCCAATGCCGATTAAAAAGACCGCACCGTATTCTTTACAAATGGCGTTTTCACGTTCTTTGTCTGTCATTCCTGGATAGCGTTGCACGAGATCTTCACTATGCACGAAAGTAATGCTTTCAGGCAAGAACGGTTTTAGGGCAAATTTTTCTGCAACCGCTTGCTCTGTTTCACGAATAGCTGCATAAATGCTTTGCACGGTTGCTTTCAAATACGCTAAGTTGCGTTGCCCTGCTGGAATCACTTTTTCCCAGTCCCATTGATCCACAAAAATACTGTGAGTTTGGTCAAGGCTGTCTTCATCTGGACGAAGGGCTTTCATATGCACAAACAAGCCTTCGCCTTCGTTAAAGCTAAAACGTGCGAGGGTGTGGCGTTTCCATTTTGCAAGAGAATGCACCACTTCAAATTGTGCATCAGGAATTTGTTTAACGTTAACTTGTACGGCTTTCTCTGTGCCTGAAAGATTATCTTGAATCCCATTCCCCACTTGACTTAAAATTGGACCTTGAACTTCAACGATGCCAAGATGCTCCATTAATTTTTCGGTAAATGTGTTTTTAGCAAAGCTAATTTCTTGTTGTTGTAAAATAAATGACTTTTTCATAAATAAACCTTTATTTAAATAAAAACACTGTCAAACTGGTGAAAATTATTTAATAAAACATAATTTATGTCAACGTTTCAACGAATAAAAAGCGGTAGCATTAGACAAATTTTAAAAACTATTACGTAATAATGAATGTTATTTAATTTTGGCATAAAAATAAGGAGGCTATCAGATGATTTCTAATCTCGATCAACTCGACAAGCAAATTTTAGACATTCTCGTAAAAGACGCCCGTGTACCATACGCCGAAATGGCGAAAAAATTTAACGTAAGTCCCGGCACGATTCACGTGCGTGTAGAAAAAATGCGTCAAGCAGGGGTGATTCAAGGCACTAAAATTCGCTTAGACCCACAAAAGCTCGGCTACGATGTTTGCTGTTTCATCGGCATCATTTTAAAAAGCGCCAAAGATTACGAAGTGGTGCTAGACAAACTCCGAGCCTTCCCAGAAGTGGTAGAAGCCTATTACACCACTGGCAACTATTCTATTTTCATCAAAGTAATGACCCACACCATCGCCGAATTACACCGCGTGTTGGCGACCAAAATTCAATCCATTGATGAAATTCAATCCACTGAAACCCTCATTTCTATGCAAAATCCCATTTTGCGTGATATTCAACCATAAAATATAAGGAGTTCATTATGAGCGAAGTTTTCCATTTAGGTCTTACCAAAGCAATGTTAGAAGGGGCAAAAGTTGCCATCGTTCCAGGTGCACCAGAACGTGTTGAACGCATTGCTCGCTTACTTGACCGTCCAAAACACCTTTGCAGCACCCGTGAGTACACTTCTTGGCTTGGCTACATCGAAGACACCGCCGTTGTGGTTTGCTCCACTGGGATCGGTGGCCCATCTGTTTCTATCGCTGTTGAAGAATTAGCTCAACTTGGCGTGCGCACATTCTTACGTGTTGGTACAACTGGTGCGATCCAGCCACACATCAATGTAGGCGACTTATTAGTTACCACAGGTGCTGTACGTTTAGACGGTGCAAGCCAACACTTTGCTCCACTTTGCTACCCAGCAGTAGCAGACTTTGACTGCACTGCCGCCCTTTACAAAGTGGCGAAAGAACAATCCGATTGTAATGCACACATCGGTATCACTGCGTCTTCTGACACGTTCTATCCAGGCCAAGAACGTTACGACACTTATACTGGTCGTGTGTACAAAGACTATCAAGGCAACTTGAAAATGTGGCAAGAACTAAACGTAATGAACTTTGAAATGGAAAGTGCCACACTCTTTACAATGTGTAGCGCAATGGGCTTGCGTGCAGGTATGCTTTCAGGTGTTATCGTAAACCGCACCCAACAAGAAATTCCAAATGAAGAAACCATCAAAGGCACCGAACAACGTGCTGTTGAGGCAATGGTAAAAGCCGTCGCACTGCTCATCTAGTTTCTTTATTCCCATATAAAAAACCTTAGCCATCGCTAAGGTTTTTTTATTTACAAATCCCCCCCACGATCCCAATAGCGATGATTAATTTACCCAAGGCCGGAATATTTCACAAAATTTTGATGAAAATTCCGGCCTGCCTAAAATAAGCTTTCCTAAAGTGCAATATATTTATTTTGTGAACGTGATCGCAAAACTATTTTTTAGCTGCAAAACCATTTGAGGGGAAGTATTAAAAATGGGGGGATGAAAATAGTATTACGGTAAAGGATTTAACGCATTGATGACGAAAATTTTTTCAAAATCGGTGAGATTTTGTGGGGCAATGTCGGCGGTTGTGAGTTTTCCTTTGACGAGTAGGCTGGCACGTTGAGTGCCTGCGAGCAAGGGGATGCGTGGGGTGAAGTAACGGTTGCCTTGTTGGAACACGAGGTTTCCAATGCTGCAATCGGTGATTAAGCCATTTTTGACGATTAGAATTTCATCGGCAATACCACGCTTGGCGAATAAGGCGTTGAGTGCTTGGCGGTTTGTCCATTTGTAGCGGTAATCTAAATGATCACCGTTGACACATACAAATCGTTTAAATTGGCGGCGTTGATAAGGAAATATTTGCCATTGGTAAGCGGTTGCACTGTAAGCAAATTTCAGACGAAATAAACCTTGCATTGGAAGGCGTTGTTTTGCAAAAAAACTGGCTAAATCAATCAGTTCAGCTTTCGCAAAGCAAGCTTTTGCCGTCTGCTCATAGCGATATTGGTGCTGGGAAAGATTGGCAATGATGCCATTTTCTAAGCATAGCGTTTCAAATAAAGGGAATTGGTCGAGCGTATTTGGCATTAGCGTGGCACCACAGCTTTGGTTAATAATTCAGTATATTCGGCGTGAACATCGCTGTGCAATGTAATACCGCCGCCGCTACGAAAATACAGCCCTTGCGAGGTTTGTTCAATAAAGCGAATAGCCACCGCACTTTGTAAATTTTCGCCGTCAAATACGCCAAAAACGCCAGTGTAATAGCCACGCTGTGCCTGTTCCGCTTGACGGATTATGGCGAGAGTACTGGCTTTGGGTGCACCACTAATGGAGCCAGCAGGCAGTAGTTTATCAAGCAATGTTCCCAGATTTTCCTGCCAATTTTCTGCTAGATCGCCGCAAATTTCAGAACTTGTTTGAATAATCCCGCCTTGCTCGGTGGGGACGGTTTGCGTAAAACGAAAACGTGGCACACGAATATTTTCAGCAACCATCGCCAAGTCGTTGCGCATTAAATCCACAATGGTGAAATGTTCACGCTGTTCTTTTTCATCAGCGAGCAAGGTTATTATGGCGTTTTTTTCATCGCCTTTTGCAAATGCCTGCGTACCTTTCATTGGAAAGGTATAAATTTTGTTCGCTTTGGTTTCTACAAAAGCCTCTGGTGAAAAGCACACAAAAGGTGTGGCAAGGTTCGCCATATACAGCTTAAACGGAGCGTGGCTTTGCTGGTAAAGGGCGGCAAGTGTCGCCTCCGTTTGAAGTAGACTGGCAAACGTTAAGTTCACCAAATAGCTGTCGCCGTGCTGTAAGCCCTGTTGCACCACATCAAACGCCCTTTGATAATTTGCAAAACTTGGCGGCGTTACTTGCCAGCAACGAGGCGGCGAACTCGGATTTTCCTGTGGTTTTAGCGAGGAAAATTGATAGAAAATCCCCTGTTCAGCACAATCCGCAAGGGGAACCAGCAGGGGCTTTTGCCTTTCAAAATCAATTAAAAAGAAAAAGGCTTGACGTTGCTGACCGAATTGGTTGGCATGTTGAATAAAATTTTGCAATGGCGAAATTCCTTTAAAAAATATAAGATATGCCGTCATTTTCATAACGGAAAACCTATGTCAAACCCTGTTCAAGTGCTTGTGGTGGACAACCACGATTCCTTTACTTTTAATTTAATTGAGCTTTTACGCCAGTTGGGCGTACCATTTCAGCATTGTTTTGTGGAAAATTTGCCTAGCGAGCAAACGCTGGTACAGTTTTCGCATTTTTTAATTTCTCCAGGCCCTGACGTGCCAAGTGCTTATCCGCAGTTGAACCGCTTTTGGCGATGGGCGGAACAACAGAAACAGATTTCCGTGCTAGGCATTTGTTTAGGGCATCAAAGTTTGTGTGAATTTTTTGGTGGCACGTTGCAACAGCTTGCTAAGCCACGTCACGGCGAGCAACATTTACTCTATCAACAGACTGAAAATCCACTGTTTAAAGGGCTGCCTGATAAGTTCACTGTGGGGCTTTATCACTCTTGGCAAGTGGCTCGTCAAACCTTGCCTGCGGTGTTGCAAATCATTGCGAGCAATGGGGTAGGCGATATTTTAGCCGTTGCCCATAAGCATTTGCCGTTTTACGGCGTGCAGTTTCACCCTGAGTCCATTATGTCGGCTTTTGGTTTGGAAATTTTCACAAACTGGCTGAACGTAGGTCGGAATTTTCGTCAAAATTTTGTCAAAAATTCCGCCCCAGTGAAATTAGTCTAAATTCAAACGGCAGCAAACTTTGCGCAATAAAATTGCCACCCAAGGCCAGAGTAAGCCACTTAACAAAGCGCCGTAAAACTCGGCGGGGTTGAAACTGGCGTGATAGAGAAGAAGGGCAATTAAAAATAACCCAATGCGAATGGCTGCGACTGCGATAATGAGCAACAAGGCTTGAATCCACACCGCAAGGTTGCGCAAGCCTTGATAATTCACGCTAATTAAGTAGGCGAAAATCACCAACACGAATGCGTGCATTCCTAAAAGTGAGCCTGTGAGAAAATCCCAGCCTAGCCCTAGCCAAAAAGCAGCTCCAATATTGATTTTATGGGGTAAAGCGATAATCCAATACATTAACACCATTACTAGCCACGCAGGCTGCCAACCCTGCCATTCCTGCGGCCACGGCAGGACTTCTAAGGCTAAGGCAAATAGGAAAAATAAAATAATTGCAAGATACTGAGAACAACGAATTTTTTGCATAAGGTTTCCTTATTCGCTTTTTGGCTGCGGCGGTTGCGGAGCAGGTGCAAGGGTTTTGCTTAAACGCTGCGTAACCAAATGATGAACTTCCTCAGGGGTAATATTTTTTGCACGATGCAACTCTTTGCTCGTTGGCCATACGAGTAGCACATCTCGCAAGCCTGCAAGACTCGCTTTGGGTTTAGCAATAATGGTGGCGAAATAATTTTGTTTATTACGTGAAATTTTTTCTACTGTTGCCACAGGGAACCCTTCTGGAAAACGTCCGCTCAAGCCAGAAGTAACGAGCAAATCACCCACTTTAATATCCGTGGAGCGTGGTACGTTTTCGAGAACAAGCTCATCGCTATGCCCTGTGCCTGTGGCGATCATTCGAACATCGTTACGCAACACTTGCACTGGAATGGCGTGGGAAACATCGCTAATTAACAGCACACGGCTCGTATGCGCCCCTGTGGCAATCACTTGCCCTACGACTCCTTTTTCATCAATCACTGGCTGCCCTACAAAAGCCCCATCTTCACTGCCTTGATTTACCACAATTTGTTGATGGTAGTTTGTATTTTCAGCGTTGATGACCTGTGCAATTTTTTTCAACTCATCTTTACGCAAGGGGGAATTGAGCAACAAACGCAGGCGTTGGTTTTCAACTTTGAGCTGATCAAGCAACAACAAATCTGCATTTTTTTGCTTAAGCTCGGCGTGCAGTACTTTATTTTCAATTTGCAACTGCTGGCGAGAAACCATATTGCTGGATACGCCGTCAAGAAAATAGCTTGATCCATTCACAAAATAATAAAAGCCGCTCACTGCAATTTCCATCATATTGCGCACGCTCACCATTGTGGGGAGCTTTTCACTATCGGCAACCATTAAGGCAATGCAAGCGACAAGGGCTAAAAATAAGCGAATCCCTAAGGCTGGCATTCGCATAAACAATAATTTCATTCGACCGTTCTAGTTAATTTATTGAAATTAAAAGAAAAGTGCGACCTAAGCCGCACTTCCTTTGTGTAGCGTTATAACTCTTCTGTAAAAAGATCACCGCCGTTTGTGTCAATCATTTGTAATGCTTCACCGCCACCACGAGCCACACAAGTGAGTGGATCCTCGGCGATTAACACTGGCACGCCAGTATATTCGCTGAGCAATACGTCAATGTTACGCAATAATGCACCGCCACCCGTTAGCACAATGCCACGCTCAAAAATATCCGCTGCGTGTTCTGGTTGACATTCTTCCAACGCTTTTTTGACCGCAGATTTAATCCCACCTAATGGACCGCTCAATGCTTTAAGAATATCTTCCGAGGTTAATATAAAAGCACGTGGACCGCCAGCCTTAATACTATGACCGTGAACTTCCATACTTTTTACTTCATCATCTTCGCCTAAATATGCAGTACCGATTTCTTTTTTAATGCGTTCAGCGGTTGGTTCACCAATGATGGAGTCAAATTCTTGGCGCACATAATTTACAATGGCTTCATCAAATTTATCCCCACCCACACGTGCAGACGCTGAATAAACAATTCCGTTTAAAGCGATCACTGCAACTTCCGTTGTACCGCCACCGATGTCGATAACCATTGAGCCAGTGGAAGTTGAAACCGGCAATTTAGCACCGATTGCCGCAGCCATTGGTTCTTCAATTAAGTACACTTCACGTGCGCCAGCTCCCATTGCAGACTCACGAATAGCACGGCGTTCAACTTGGGTTGCCCCTGCTGGCACACACACTAAAACACGTGGGCTTGGACGCATAAAATTGTTGCGGTGAACTTGTTTAATAAAATATTGCAACATTTTTTCAGTGACAAAAAAGTCCGCAATTACACCGTCTTTCATTGGACGAATGGCCTCAATGCTTTTTGGTGTACGACCTAACATTGATTTTGCCTCGTGCCCCACACTCGCAATGCTTTTCATTGCCCCAGTGCGATCTTTACGAATCGCCACGACGGAGGGCTCATCAAGAACAATACCTTGATTTTTCACATAAATTAGTGTGTTTGCTGTACCGAGATCGATTGAGAGATCATTAGAAAATAATCCACGAAATTTTTTAAACATAAGTCTTCCATTGCTAAAATTTTAAGTTACTACGCTCATTGCTAAACGCAAAAAAATTGCCGTTAATGTAACAGAAAACCTCTGTAATCAACAGTGATTTTTTATGCAATCACCGAATAAATTTACATAAAAAAGAAGGCCGGAATTTTGCTAAAAATTTTAACAAATATTCCAACCCCCTATGACGAGCAAAATACGAAAAAATTCAGCTTTGCTTAATTATTTTTTCGCATCTTTTTCAGCTTTTTCATCAGCTTTTGCAGGTTGAGCTGCCTTTTCTTGTTGAGCAAGCAAATTATTTAATGTGAAATCTACCATTGCTGGGGTGTTTACGATAACGCCTGTACCGTTTGGATAAATAACGTTACCTGCAACGATCAACACATCAAGTTTCACTTTTTTCGGATCCGCTTGAATCGCTTTCTGAAGATCAGCACTGTACGCTTCTAATTTACGGTTGAACATTACATCAAGTGCTTTGTCTTGTGCTGGGTATGGCTGTTCAAAACGTAGGGAAATTGGCTGAACATCGATGTATTTATCGCCAGATTTCACTACCGCAAACCATTGCACCGCCGCAAGTGGTTCGTTACCAATGTTTTTAAAATCATAATGGTAAACCACGAATGGCATGCCAGCTTTGTCTTTGGCAAAATCAATTTTGCTGGTTTTCACTTCTACCGCTTGTTGGAATTGCTTCAATAAACCTTCTTGGATATTAGCTAATTTTAGCACTTTGTTAGCAGCAGGTTGTGCTTGTTCAGCGGTCGATTTAGTAGGTTCGCTTTTAGTTTCTTTATCGTTACAAGCAGTCAATGCCAAGGTTGCGGCAAGTACGCTGGTAACTAACGCAGTTCTTTTTAATTTCATACTATCCTCTGAGAAATTTTAAGGTAAAAAACGGGGAACGCATTCTAGCCGTTTTTTATCATTGGGTAAAGAATACGCAAAACATCCCTTAATGGGTAAAGGTATATGTTTGAATACGGGCTTGATGATTCGGCGGTGCTGGCAAAACTTGCGTACGAGCAATGGATTCCATCGCAGCACCACAAGCTGGCACGGAGCCTTGCACTCGCTCTGTATTCGTAATATCTCCATTAGCAGCAATATGGATGCGTACTACGCAGGTTTCACCTGCCAAAAATTTATTCGCAGCAAAATTGCGCTGTAATGGAATGCAAATGTCGTGCAAGTATCCAGTTAATTTTGAGCAGGTTTCTTCACCTTTCGCTCGTTGACCGCCTTGTGCTGTTTGGCTGGTTGCGTTGGTAACGCTTAATGTTGAACCATCTAAAAACTCATCAACGGAACGTAATTGTGCTTGGTATTTACGTTCTTCTGCTAGTGTTTTTTTCGCTTTTTCCGCCTCTCTCGCTTTAGTTTGAGCAAGTTTTTCCGCTTCTGCTTTGGCGAGTGCCTCTGCTTTTAGGCGTTTTTGCAATTCGGCTTTTTCTTGTGCCGCTTGCGCTGCCTTTTGTTGTGCAAGCTGTTCGGCTTTTAAGCGTGCAGCTAATTCTGCTTTGGCTTGAGCTTCTAGTTTTGCTTTTTCTTGGGCAAGTTGGGCGGCTTTTTGCTGTGCAAGCTGTTCAGCTTTCAAGCGAGCGGCTAATTCCGCTTTGGCTTGTGCCTCTAATTTTGCTTTTTCTTGGGCTAGCTGTTCCGCTTTTTGTTTCGCAAGTTGTTCTGCTTGCTGTTTAGCCAGTTGCTCTGCTTTTAATCTAGCCTCTAAGGCGGCTTTTTCTTCGGCGGCACGGCGTTTTTCAGCGGCGATTTTCGCTTGCTTTTGGCGAGCGATTTCCGCTTTTCTGGCTCGTTCAGCCGCTTGTTGAGCAAGTAGAGTATCGGTGTTGATCATCACGGCATCAATGCGTTCACCCTTAGGTGCATTGCCTTTTGCCCCTTTGGGTGGTTCGAAAAAAAACAGCCCTGCCAGTAACGCAAGCAAGCCAACGTGTAACACAACGGACAGCAAAAATGCCCCTGCACTGTTTTTTTTCTTTGGTTTCAGCAATTCTTGCTCTGCCTGTAATTGACTCATTGCTACTTTCCTTCGTTGATGGCGTGCGTCATTAAGCCAACGGACTTAATCCCTGCGCTGTGCAATAAATCCAATGCGTCTACCACTTCTTGATACGCTACCGTTCTAGCCCCCCCAACTAAGAACACTGCCTTAGGGTTGCGTTTGTGTTCAGCACTGGCAAGACTTTGGGCTTCTTTGGTGCTTAAATCATTGTAGGCTTTGCCGTTGATGGTTAGGCGATATTGGCCTTTATCTGGCACTTCCAAAATCACCGCAGACACGTTTTCGCTACTTAAATTTTCCGTTTGCTGTGCGTCTGGTAATTCCACGCGTACACTTTGGTTGATCACAGGGGCGGTGGCCATAAAAATGAGCAATAGCACCAACAGCACGTCCAAAAATGGCACGATGTTAATTTCTGCTTTTATTTGGCGGCGGCGATGGTGTTTCGACATAGTTTTTCCTTTTTATTCGTTAAAAAAATGCAAAATATTCCGGCCTAGCCATTAGGCATTGCCTAAAATGTGGCGATGTAAAATCGTGGTAAATTCCTCGATGAAATTTTCGTACTGCTGTTCCACTTTGTTTAAACGCAAACTCAAACGGTTATACGCCATTACTGCGGGAATCGCTGCAAACAAACCCACAGCGGTGGCGATCAGGGCCTCTGCAATACCTGGTGCAACCATTTGGAGCGTGGCTTGTTGAGCGCCGCTTAACGCCATAAAGGCTGCCATAATGCCCCACACGGTGCCGAATAAGCCGATGTACGGACTAACGGACGCTACGGTGCCGAGAAACGGAATGGTGTTTTCTAGCTCGTCAATTTCTCGGTTCATCGCAAGGTTCATCGCACGCACGCTGCCTTGTAAAATGTTGTCTTTCGCCTGCGGATTCATTTCTTTTAGGCGTACATATTCTTTAAAACCTACGTAGAAAATTTGGGCATTGCCTGTGAGCGATTGGCGGTTGTGGTCAAGACCGTCATACAATTTGTATAAATCTTCACCTGACCAAAAACGTTGCTGAAACTGTGCACTGGCTTGCTGGGCTTGGCGTAGCAAAAAGTTGCGTTTAAAAATAATCGTCCAAGAAAGAATGGATAAAATCACTAACAAGGTAATAACCGCTTGCACCACAATGCTAGCGTCTAAAAAAATTTGTACGAGATTAAGGTTCATAAAAACTACTCTTTGGGGGTTGAAAGCAACTGTTTTAAGGCTGCTGGTAAGGGTTGCGGTTTCATTTTGCTTAAATTAACGCAAGCGATAATGAATAGGGCTTTGCACAAGGCGGTATCGCCGTGCATTAAGTGCTGTTCAAAAAAGACGGTTGCGCCACGAATTTCGCTAATGCTAGTGGTAACCAGCAATGCGTCATCTAAGCGAGCAGGCAAAATAAAATCAATGTCAGCTTTTTTTACCACGAAAGCGAGATCAAACTCGTCAATCAACGATTGTTGCGACACGCCAAACTGACGTAAGTATTCGGTTCTCGCACGTTCAAAAAAGTGCAAATAGCGTGCGTGATACACCACGCCACCAGCGTCCGTGTCTTCATAGTACACACGAATGGGAAATTGTTGTTCTGTCATAAAAATTCCTTAAAAATTCCGACCTAGCATTAAACAAAACTGCTAGGCCGGAATATTACGTTAAATTTTATTAGTACACCAACACCGCACGGCGGTTTTTGGCGTAGTCTGCCTCCGTGTGTCCTAGAACGGCTGGTTTCTCTTCGCCGTAAGACAGGGTAGAAATTTGCGTTGACATTACCCCTTGTTGTTGCAAGTAGGCTTTAACCACATCCGCACGGCGTTGCCCTAGTGCGATGTTGTACTCTGGTGTGCCACGTTCATCAGTGTAGCCTTGCACTTGCACTTGCACGCTTGGGTGTGCCACTAAATACGCCGCTTGAGCGTTGAGCAACGGCTGATATTGCGGATTGATGGCATCGCTATCAAAAGCAAAATAAACCGTGTTCGCACGCTGTTGCAACTGCTGTACGTTATAGCCGCCATACAGGGCGTTTGGATCACTGTCAGTGGTTGCGAAAGACGACGAGTTTGAGCTACAAGCCGTAAGTAAGGCGATAGCGCCGGCAACGGCGGTGATTTTTAATACACTTTTCATTGTTTTCTCCGTTTAGTTGAACAAATATGGTGACCAAGCTGGGTATTTCACTTGCCCATCGGGATTTGGCAGACGAGCTTTAAAATGGCCATCGGCAGAAACCAGTTGTAACACTTTTCCTAAGCCCTGTGTGGCACTGTAAATAATCATTAAACCGTTCGGCGACACACTTGGGTTTTCATCTAAATAGGTTGATGTTAAAAACTGCACGACACCAGTGCCGAGATTTTTCTCGGCGATGTGATCACGAGCTACATACACGAGAGTTTTGTTATCTGCGAGCAATTCACCACCGTAATTTAAACCTTCATTGGTAAGTGGCTGAACGTTGCTGCCGTCTAAATTCATTTCGTACACTTGCGGCGAACCTGTGCGATCCGAAGTGAAAATCAAGCGTTGGCTGTCGGCAGTCCAAGATGGCTCCGTATTGTTGCCTTCGCCGTGCGTCAAAGCATAAATTTCCTTCGTCTGTAAATTCATTACATAAATATTCAAACCGCCTGCTCGTGAAGAGGAAAAGGCTAAATATTTGCCATCTGGGGAAAACGCTGGTGCGCCGTTATGACCTTGCCCTGACAACAAAATTTGACGTTGCTGTGTGAATAAATTTTGCAACACCAATTGGGAATGCTGACCTTCAAAACTCACATAAGCAATGCTATGACCATCCGCTGACCACGCTGGCGACATTAGCGGTTCGCTGCTACGATACAGGGTGTATTGGTTATGACCGTCATAATCCGCAATGCGCAGTTGATAGGGTTTATCCCCTGAATTTTTCTGCACGATGTAGGCGATTTTGGTTCTAAATGCCCCACGCATGCCAGTTAAGGTTTTAAACACCGCATCACTAATGGTATGTGCGCCTAGACGCTGATCTTTTTGTGTAAAAGCGTAAACTTTTTCCAGCAACACACGCCCCACTTGCCCTGACGCACCCAAAGTATCCACCAGTTGAACCGCCACCGTATAGCCTTTTGGCGTTGGGTTGATTTGCCCAACTACCACGTTGCCCACGCCTAATCTCGCCCAAGCTTGCGGAGTTACATGGCGAGCATTCACAGGCTGTTCAGGCATACTTTGCACAGGCATCGGTAAAAACATTCCGCTGTTGCGTAAATCGGCACTGACAATATCCGCAATATGGAACGGCTTCTCTCCCGTGCCATTCCATTTAAACGGAACAACCGCCACAGGGCGAGCCAAATCGCTACTGCCGCCGTCAATGACAATGCGCACTTCGCTGTCCGCCTGTGCATTATTCGCCAGCACAAGCCACGCCATACATAAAAACGCCGCCACGCCACGCAAGCGCGCCATAGTGGCAATTTGAAGTTTTTTCATAGGCTTTCCTTTATTTATTCAATCGTTATTAAACAGTTGTCAACTGTTGTCAAAATTTTTCCAATTATTCCGACCAAGGGATTTGAGCTAAAAACGCCGCCACGCCATCTTCGTGTACGGCGAGGGTTTGATGTTTTGCGTGCGGTACCAGCTCAGGGTGAGCGTTACCCATCGCCACGCCGACACCCACTTCGCTTAACATTTCAATGTCGTTTAAGCCGTCCCCAAAGGCCATTACATTCTCCATTCCAAAACCGAGATATTCCGCCACACATGCAATGCCCATCGCTTTCGAACCAGACTCAATAAAAATATCCACTGATTCCTCGTGCCAACGTAACACTTTTAGACCGTCCAAAATAGGATTGTGCTTGAATAGGTGATCTTGGCTTTCGTTAAAAAATGCCAATACTTGTAAGACAGGATGATGAAGATAATAGTTCGGATCCACTTGATAATTCAAGGTGATAGGATCCAACGCACCACGCAATTTCGGCGTAATAGCGGAAACTTTCAGGGCATCATTATTTAAGGTAGCGTAATCAATGTGATGGGTTTGCAGAAAATGAATTAAAGGCTGCAACGTCGCCACAGGCAAAGCCGCATTGCGTAGAATTTTCCCTTTACATTTAACAAACTGCCCATTGCCCGTTACAAAAGTGTCAATGCCTAGCCGTTTCGTCAAGGCTGTAATTTTTTCAGGAAAACTGGCTTCCACACGCCCTGATGCAATTCCAACCAAAATTCCAGTGTCCTGCAAACGGCGCAATGCTGGCTCAACGCTTTCACGTAAAAGATCCCCGTCTTTCATATACAGCGTGTCATCAATATCAAAAAACACGGCTTTAACTTGTGCCGCATACTGCGTAGCAACTGCTGTATCAAGTTTTTGCATAAAATCCTCACTTAACGACAAAATGACGGAAATTTTATCATCTTTTTACATTAGATGTGGGGAATTGTAATTTGAAAAAATAAAATTTCTTGAAATAAAGCAAGGGAATTAAGCTTGATAAAATAGGAAGAAATCGCTTATTGCACGAGCAATACAAAAACGATAAATAATAAAAACAAGCTATTTAACTGATTTTTATGATGTTATTGATTGTGTTTGAGTGCGATTGAAAGGTCTTTGTGGTGGAGCTGGGGGGAGTTGAACCCCCGTCCGAAATTACTCTACTGTTAGTACTACACGCTTAGTCTGTTTTTAATTTCACTGCACCCTGCCAACAGACAGGCGATAATGCAGCTAGCTTGATTCAATTTAATGCTTCGATCCGCAAGCGGAGGCTTCCACACGATCTCGTTTGGTGTTGACTCCTCTTGATCCCCGTCTTACGAGCGAAAGCTAGGGAGAGAAGGCGCTGAGCAGGTTATTAAGCTGCTAGTGCAAATTCTTCGTCGTTTGCGACTATTGTTTTGCGGTTTGTTTACGAGGCCTACCGCACCTCGGCGTGCACTTCGAGCTTCGCTAATCCCGTCGAATCCGAAATCAGCCCCAAAAGTGAATGCATTATTCTAACAAAAAGAGCTTGGTTCGCAAGTCTTTTTCATCTTGTTTTTTGGGGAAAATCCAAAAAATTTCCTGTAAACTATGCGCTCAAAAATGTGAGGAAAAATTATGTACATCAGTAAAGATTTAGCACAGTGGCAAGCGTTTATCTCCCTTTTAGAACAAGCAGTTAAACAAGGAAAAACCCAAGAAATTCTTATGCTTTTAATGACACCTGATGAGCGTGATACCATTGGATTGCGTTTGCAAATTGTATTGGAATTGCTCAATGGCACACTACCACAACGGGAAATCCAGCAGAAACTTCACACCAGTGCAGCGACCATCACACGAGGTTCTAATATGATGAAAACAATGCAACCTGAATTACTTGATTGGGTGAAAAACACGCTTGAGATGCAAAAACCTACACTGGAATAATTATAAAAAAACCGATTTTTACTATTTTGATACTAATTACACATATTCTTCACAGATGACAAAATCAGTTATTACCAAAACAATAATTTAAAATATATTCTATATAAGTACGATTGAATGAATGTTCAGCAACATTTGAGGTGAAATGACCTACCGTTTTATGAGTCTTAAGCTATATTAGATAAATTTTCCTAATGATACCGACATAAAAAAATGAGGCATAGATCACATTTTTTTACATTTTTAGGCTTTATAATAGCTAGGTTTTGTCATCTGCGGCGTTGCCGCATCTCATCTAGTAGAAGGAAAAAGACTTATGGATAACAAACTTCGCCAAGCGGCATTGGATTTCCACGAATACCCAATTCCTGGCAAAATTGCCGTCGTGCCAACCAAACCTTTAACCACACAACGTGATCTCGCCCTTGCCTACTCACCAGGCGTGGCTGCTCCTTGTTTAGCCATTCAAGAAAATCCATTAGATGCCTACAAATACACTGCCAAAGGCAACCTTGTCGCTGTTATTTCTAACGGCACGGCGGTCTTAGGCTTAGGTAATATCGGTGCTTTGGCAGGCAAGCCTGTAATGGAAGGAAAAGGCGTTCTGTTCAAAAAATTCGCAGGCATTGATGTATTTGATTTAGAAGTTGCGGAACGTGATCCTGATAAATTTATTGACGTGGTCGCCGCCCTTGAGCCAACTTTCGGCGGTATTAACTTAGAAGATATTAAAGCCCCAGAATGTTTCTATATTGAGCAAAAATTACGTGAAAAAATGAACATTCCTGTGTTCCACGATGACCAACACGGTACCGCCATTATTTCCGCTGCCGCTGTGCTTAATGGCTTACGCATTGTGGGCAAAAAAATTGAAGATGTGCGATTAGTCGCCAACGGCGCAGGTGCTGCGGCGATTGCCTGTTTAAACTTGTTAGTTTCACTCGGTATGCAACGCAAAAATATTACCGTTTGCGACTCCAAAGGCGTAATTTATAAAGAACGTGGAGCCTTAGATGAAACCAAACAACACTACGCCATTGACGATAACGGCAAACGCCGTTTAGAGGAAGTAATTGATGGGGCTGATATTTTCTTAGGTTGTTCTGTCGCTGGCGCTTTAACCCCTGCGATGGTCAAAACGATGGCGGCTCACCCATTAATCTTAGCCCTTGCCAACCCTGAACCAGAAATTCTACCACCACTTGCCAAAGAGGCTCGCCCTGATGCCATCGTTTGCACAGGCCGTTCCGACTTCCCTAACCAAGTAAATAACGTGCTTTGTTTCCCATTCATTTTCCGTGGCGCATTGGATGTCAGTGCATCAACCATCAATGAAGAAATGAAACTCGCCGCCGTGCGTGCCATTGCAGATTTAGCCCTCGCCGAACAAACGGAAGAAACTGCCTCCGCTTATGGCGATAAAACGGTAACATTCGGGCCTGAATACATTATTCCACGCCCATTTGATCCACGTTTGATTATCAAAATCGCCCCAGCAGTTGCCCAAGCGGCAATGGATACAGGCGTTGCCAAACGTCCAATTCAAAATATGGCGGAATACATCGAACGCCTAACCCAGTTCGTTTATCGCACCAATTTGTTTATGAAACCCGTGTTCAGTAAAGCTAAACAAACGGAAAAACGGGTCATTTTAACGGATGGTGAAGAACCGAAAATCCTACACGCCGTACAAGAAGTGGCAACGCTCGGCTTAGCCAAACCCGTGCTACTCGGTCGCACCAATGTGATTTTAGATAAAATTCAATCCCTTAGCTTGCAATTAACCCTAGGCAAAGACTTTGAAATTATCGACATTGAACAAAATCCATACTATGAAGAGTGCTGGCAACATTACTATCAAACCTTAAAACGCCAAGGAATGAGCGAGGCTGGGGCTAAACGTAAAATGTTGCAAAACCCAACGGCCATTGGTACAGAATTATTACAGCTCGGCAAAGGCGATGCCTTATTGTGCGGTTTAGTTGGCCCATTTGGTTCTCACTTGCGAGCCATCGAAGAAATTATTGGTTTCCAACAAAGCACTACGGAGCCAAAAGGCTTAGCGGCCTCCGTCAATGGTTTGATTTTACCTGAGGGATGCAATTTATTCTTAGCGGATACTTTTGTAAACGAGAACCCAACGGCACAGCAATTAGCGGACATCACCAAAATGGCTGCACAAGAAGTGCGTAATTTTGGTATCGAACCGCAAATCGCCTTAATTTCCCACTCTAACTACGGCAGCATTAAAGATGCCAGTGCGGAAAAAATGCGAGACGTGCTACGCCTAGTGCAAGAACAAGCGCCTGAATTGATCATCGATGGTGAAATGCACTGCGATGTAGCACTACGCCCTGATTTGCGTGCACAAGAAATGCCTGACAGCCCATTAAAAGGCGCGGCAAACTTGCTGATTTTCCCGAATATGGAAACGGCTCGCATTGGCTTGAATCTCATTCAAGGCACTATTACGCCAACCACCATTGGGCCAATTTTAATGGGCGTGAACAAGCCAGCGCACATTTTGACTGGCTCGTCATCGGTTCGTCGTATTGTAAATATGATTGCCATCGCCGCCGCTAAGGCACAGGGTTAATTCTCAAAAAATGTAAAAATATTCCGACCTACGGCAAAATGCGTGGGTCGGAATTTTTTAGAAAATTTTGTGAAAATTTGATCTCGATCAAACTATCGCAATGTTTTATTAAGTTGTGGTAGAATCCGCAGACGTTTTTTGAACGTTTATAGATTTTTTTATTTTCTACTCACACAATCAAGGAGCTTTTTATGGCATTTAAATTACCTGAATTAGGCTACGCCTACGATGCACTAGAACCTTACATTGACGCACAAACCGTTGAAATTCATTACAGTAAACACCACCAAGCTTACATCAACAACGCCAACGCAGCGTTAGAAGGTTTAAGCCAATTTGACGGAATGTGTCCTGGCCAAGTTTTAGCAAACCTAGACAAAGCCCCAACAGATCGCTACTGGGCAATTCGCAACAACGTAGGCGGCTGCGCAAACCACAGCTTGCTTTGGAAATGTATGAAAACTGGCACCGAACTTAAAGGCGAATTAAAAGACGCTGTTATTCGTGATTTCGGTTCTGTTGAAGTCTTGCGTGAAGAATTGAGCAAAGCAGCGGTAACTCGTTTCGGTTCTGGCTGGGCGTGGTTAATGCTTTCCCCAGAAGGCAAATTATTCGTCGCCTCTACCGCCAACCAAGATAGCCCAATTTCAGGCAAAGAAGTGGCAGGCTTTGAAGGCTACCCTTTACTGATTCTTGACGTTTGGGAACACGCTTACTACTTGAAATACCAAAACCGTCGTCCAGAATACGTAGAAAACTTCTGGCACATCATCAACTGGGATTATGTTGCAGAACGTTTTGCTAACGCAGGCAATCCACATTTTCATATGTAATTCATTGAAATAAAAAAAAATACCGAGCATTGCTCGGTATTTTTTATGTACCTTTCTCGCCTTTTCTTAGGCTTTTGGCATTTGTGCCAGCATATTTTTCAATAATTGCCAGAAGGTTTGTACCGCTGAAATGAGTACTTTTTCATCTGGCGAGTGGGCGTTGCGAATGGTTGGTCCGATGGAAACCACATCCAATTCTGGATAAATTTTCTTCAACAAACCGCATTCTAACCCTGCGTGAATCACTTTGATTTTCGCTGGCTCGCCGAGTATTTCATTGTACACCGCTTGCGTTAAGTGCAACAATGGGCTGTCAGGCTGCGGTTCCCAGCCTGGATAAGGTACGGAAAATTCCACTTGCCCTTTTGCCAGCACCATTAAAGAACGTAGGCGATCTTTCACTTCTGCCTTACCGCTTTCGATTAAAGAACGAATTAAAATCGTGCCTTTCACTTGGTCATTTTCTACACGCAACACGCCGATACTCAAAGATGTTTCCACTGTGTCTACCACGGCATCACTGTGGCGAATCACGCCGTTTGGCAAGCAATTTAAAGCGTTGATGATAGTCGCTTGACTGGCTGGGGCGAAATATTTTGTGGATTTTTCACATTTTTCAGCGAAAAATTCCAGCGTAGGTTCTGTGTGAGAAAATTCTGCACGCAACGTGCGAGCAAACGTTTCTACCGCATTTTCTAACTCGCTCACGTCGCCATTAAATCCAAGCTCAAGCGAGGCTTCACGTGGAATGGCGTTGCGAATGGAGCCACCTTGAATGTGGCTTAAACGGAAATCCACGCCAGCGTGCAAGGTTTCAGCAAGGAAACGTGCCAATAATTTAATGGCGTTACCACGATTTTCGTGAATATCGCAGCCAGAATGACCGCCCACGAGGCCTTTTAAGGTAATGTGGTAATGGTGAGCGAATTCGCCGCTTTCCCATTCCACAGGCAAGAAAATGTTGGCGTTTTCGCCACCAGCACAGCCCACGTAAATTTCACCGTCTTCTTCTGTGTCTAAATTGATCAAAAGGCGATTTTGCAACCAAGCGGCACGCAAGCCTAGTGCGCCTTCCATTCCCGCCTCTTCGGTCATCGTGAGCAACACTTCCAAATCAGGGTGAGCGATGTCATCGCTATCCAATACCGCCAGCGCTGCCGCCATTCCAATACCGTTATCCGCCCCTAAGGTCGTTCCCTGCGCCGTAACCCAATCGCCGTCAACATAGGCTTTAATTGGATCCGTTTTGAAGTCGTGCGACGTGCTTTCGTTGGCTTGCGGCACCATATCCAAGTGCGCCTGCAAGATCACGCCTTGACGATCGGCCATTCCTGTGCTGGCTTTTTTGTGGATTAAAATATTGCCCACGTCATCACGTGCAACGTCTAACCCTTTCTTTTCCGCCCAATCAACAATAAAACGGGCTAAGGTTTCTTCGCTGTAAGAAGGATGTGGAATTTCGCAAATTTGTGCAAACCAAGACCATAACGCCTGTGGTTGTAGCTGACGAATTGAGGACATTTTTTTACTCCCTTTACTGAAAAAAATTCTTAAAATCATAGCATAAAAAGCCGTTTCGGTTTATCCTATGGCAATTTTATTTTCAAAAGCTTTCTTTTTATACAACTTTAAGGTGATTTATGAGCGAAAAATACATCGTAACTTGGGATATGTTCCAAATGCATACTCGCAAGTTGTCTGAACGTTTACTTCCAGCAAGCCAATGGAAAGGTGTCATTGCAGTGAGCCGTGGTGGCTTATTCCCAGCAGCTGTGTTGGCTCGTGAGCTTAACTTGCGCTATGTGGATACGGTGTGTATCGCAAGCTATGAACACGATGAGCGTGGCGATTTAAATGTTCTACACGCAGCCCAAGTTGAAAATGGTGGTGAAGGTTTCATCGTGATTGACGATTTAGTCGACACTGGCAACACAGCCAAAGCCGTTCGTGAAATTTACCCTAATGCACGTTTCGTTTCCGTATTTGCTAAACCAGCGGGTAAAGCATTAGTTGACGACTATGTTGTTGATATTCCACAAAATACTTGGATCGAACAACCTTGGGATATGGGTATTTGTTTCGTTCCACCAATGGCTCGTAAATAAGCCTTATTGCTTTACAAAACCTTGAACGGCGGTTCAAGGTTTTTTTTTGTGCAAAATTTTCACAAAAATTCCGGCCTAAGGTTTTCTATAAAAAGCCCACGCCGGAATAAAAATAAATTTTTTTGCATAAAAATTCAGTTTTATCCCATATAGTTATTGTATAACTATTCATTAACCGCTAATATCCACCCCATTGTTACAATGGAATTATTTTATGACTTTACGTGTTGAAAATTTAAATTTCTTTTATGGCTCAAACCAAGCGTTGTTTGATATCAATTTAACCGCAGAACAAGGCGATATTGTGGTGTTGCTCGGCCCGAGTGGTGCTGGCAAAAGTACGTTGTTACGTACTTTCAATCTCTTAGAAGTGCCAAAAACGGGTAAACTTTGCCTTGCAAACAAAACATTTGATTTAGGGCAAGGCAAAACCACCAGCAAAGAAATGTGCGATTTACGCAAAGATGTGGGAATGGTATTCCAGCAATATTGCCTTTGGCCGCATTTGACAGTAGTTGAAAATTTAATCGAAGCGCCAATGGAAGTGTTAGGCCTTAACAAAGAAACGGCTCACCAAGAGGCGATGAAAATTTTAAAACGTTTACGTTTAGAGGACTTTGCCGATCGCTATCCGTTACACCTTTCGGGTGGTCAGCAGCAGCGTGTAGCCATTGCCCGAGCGTTAATGATGAAACCAACGGTTTTATTATTTGACGAACCAACGGCGGCCTTAGATCCTGAAATTACCGCTCAAGTGGTTTCCATTATTGAAGAATTGAAGGATTTAGGCATCACACAAGTAGTGGTAACGCACGAAGTGGGCGTTGCAAAAAAAATTGCCACAAAAGTGGTTTATATGGAACAAGGACATATTGTTGAAATGGGCGATAGCCAATGTTTTGATCACCCAAAAACAGTTGCGTTCCAGCAGTATCTTTCCCATTCCACCGACTAAGTAAGGAGTCTATGATGAAACTAAAACAAACGCTTTTAGCTACCATTTTCACAACTGCCACCGCTTTTGCTACGGCACAAACCATTACTTTTGCCACAGAGGCGAGCTATCCGCCATTTGAAAGCACTAACGCCAAAGGTGAAATTATTGGCTTTGATATTGATATTGCCAACGCCATTTGTGATGTTATCGATGCCAAATGTTCTTTCAAAAATGAATCCTTCGATGCCTTAATTCCAGGTTTAATCACTGGTCGTGGCGGTTTTGATGCAGCCATCGCTGCGATTGGAATCACCCCTGCTCGTGCGAAAAAAGTGGCATTCACCGAGCCTTATTTTTTGAACACATCAAGCTTTATCGCACTCGACAGTACCAATATGGCTGACATAAAAACCGTCGGCGTACAAAATGGCACTACATTGCAAAAATACTTATTGGATTCACACAAATACAATGTTGTCCCTTACGCCAGCATTCAAAATGCCATCTTAGATATCAAAAACAAACGTGTTGATGCCGTATTCGGTGATACGTTGGTGCTACAAGACACCTTAAAAACCGAAAAAGGCTTACATCTCGTGGGCGAGCCAGTACACGATGAAAAATACTTTGGTATTGGTGATGGTATCGCCGTTCGCAAATCCAATAAAAAACTCATTGCCGAGCTTAACCGTGGCATTGCCCAGATTAAAGCCGATGGCACTTATCAAAAAATTTATGATAAATGGTTTAGTAAATAAGAATGCTTGAGTATTTACCTTTAATGTCTGCCGCTACGCTCAAAACCCTTGAGCTGGCGGCTTGTTCCCTGTTGTTTGGGCTTTTTCTTTCCCTCATTTTTGTGGCCTTTGAAACCACCAAATGGCGTTTCGTGAACCAATCAATGGCGTTTATTAACACCTTGCTACGAGGCTTGCCTGAAATTTTAGTGGTGTTTTTAATTTATTTTGGATTGCCTGGAATTATCGAGCAGCTCACTGGTCATTTTGTTGATTGGAGTGCCTTTACCTATGGGGTTATCGCCTTAGGGATCATCTTTGCCTCTTATGCCTCGCAAACCATTCGTGGCGCGATAAAAGCTATTGCCATTGGGCAGTGGGAATCTGGTGCTGCACTGGGATTAAGCCGTAGTTACACTTTTTTAAATATTATTTTGCCACAAGTATGGCGCCACGCTTTGCCGGGTTTAACCAACCAATGGCTGGTTTTGCTCAAAGATACCGCATTAGTATCGCTCATCGGAGTTGTGGATTTAAGCCGCCAAGCGCAACTTATCACCACATCTACCCATCAACCTTTTACGTGGTACACCATCATTGCGTTGATTTATTTAGTGATTACCCTATTAAGCCAATGGCTGATCCGCAAATTAGAACGCTATTTCACACGTTTTGAAAAACGCCCAGCCTAGAGATAACCTATGTTTGATTTTGAAACCTACCAAAGCTACGCGAAAGTCATCGCACAAGGGATCCCAACGAGCATAATGCTTACCATTTGCGGTCTGCTCATCGCTTTCGTGCTAGCGATTTTGTTTACGTTTTTACTTTCATTGAAAAACCGTGTGACATCAGGCTTAGTGAATACTTATGTAACCTTATTCACTGGCACGCCCTTACTAATTCAATTTTTCTTAATTTATTACGGCCCAGGTCAATTTCAGTGGATCGTCAATAGCCCTGCGTGGGATTTGCTATCCAACGCTTGGTTCTGTGCGGTGCTAACTTTGGCTTTAAACAGTGCCGCCTACTCTACTCAGCTTTTTTACGGTGCCGTAAAAGCCATTCCAGCCGCACAATGGGAAGGCTGTGCCGCACTGGGATTAAACCGTATTCAAACCTTACGAATTTTAATTCCTTATGCCTTAAAACGAGCCTTGCCGTCCTACACTAACGAGATCATTCTCGTTTTCAAAGGCACGTCCCTAGCCTCGACCATCACCGTAATGGACATTATGGGCTATGCTCAACAGCTATACGGCACGGACTACGATGCCCTACCGATTTACGGCATTGCAGGCATTTATTACTTAGTGATCACAGGCATTGCAACGTTCTTCCTAAGAAAATTAGAAAATAACGTGCTTAAATTTGAACGGGTGCAAGAAGTTTAAATATTCTCTTTTTTGCATATTAAAAGAAATTTATGCAAAATGGTTTGGCGAGAAAAATAATTGCATAGAAAAAAATAGAAGGTCGGAATTTTTGCAAAAATTCCGACCTTCTTTTTTAATTCCTTAGATAACTAAAACACATTGTTCAACGAGAAACCCAAGCCAATGCGTTGAATGTTTTGGTTATAATCAATTAAAGATTCACCGTAGCCACCAAAATATTGTGCGTAAATTCGCCAATATTTACCCAGCGGATAACTGTAACTCAACTGCACACCACCATAGCCAGTGCGAGGATTGTAATGGCCTTTCAAATGCACCTGATGAGTTTTAGTGTAGTAATCGATCACCACATCGGCGTGACCACGATAGTCCTGAATGTCTGGATTATCATCATCTTTGGATTTTTCAGGAATGCGCCACCAAGGCTTTAACTGCACACGCCATGCGCCGTTGGTCGCCGAAATGCGAGTGTAAAGACGATTCCAACTGCGAGATTTTTTCATTGCATCATCACGCCCATTAGACTGATGTAAAAATCCACTTTCCACTTCGCTCAACTGCCAATCGCCCCAAAGTGGTGTTGCCATAGCCCAAGAAACAAACAACTGTGGCTTGTAACTGGTTTCACGAAACGGCGAAGAATCCTTCACATTCGACATTTGAAACCAAGAAGTTTGCGTGTATGCCCCAGCTAGCACAGAATTTTCACCGAAAATCCCTCGCCAAATCGGCAACGCAAAACTGATTTGAAACTTGATTTCATCGTGACGCATTCGGTTTGGATAACGAAAATTACCGTTAGAATAAGTTTCCATAATGTAATTTTGCTCATAAGGTACCAACCCAAAAATTTCTGGCGAACGTGTGCTAAGCAATGCCTCCGTTTCTGTTTGATAAAGTCGTGGCAAAGGCTCAATCTGTGGTAAATCCGCCGCCAAGCTGGCACTCACCCCACAAAGCCCTAGCAAAGCAATCAATGATTTTTTCATTTATTTCTCCCTCGAACATTCAAACTAACGGTGTATTGTACGGATTTTTTCGCCAATTGCGAACCTCTACGCCCATTTTATGGCGGGATTTGTTAGAATAATCCGCCACTTAACCACAAGGATTGCCTATGTTATTCCCCTTCCCTGCCACGCCTTTAAGCCTGTCGCACGTGCGCCATGCACTCAACAGCTTACGCACTTTTGAGTATGAGAATTTTCAGCGCCATTCAGTGGATCAATGGCTGGCGAACCGCAGTGATTTTTGTGATACCTTGCTGAATGTCTTGTGGCAACATTTTTTTGCGAAAAATTCCGGTCTCGCTTTATTTGCCGTAGGTGGTTACGGACGACAAGAAATGTTCCCCCACTCGGACTGGGATTTGCTTCTACTCACTCAGGGTGAGCTGTCCACCGACACCGCAGAAAAAATCCGTGAGTTTTGGCAATTTTTGTGGGATTGCGGTATTCAGCTGGGGCAAAGTGTACGCACCCTTAATGACTGTCTAAGACTGGGGCAAAAGGACATTTCCATCGCCACCAATTTATTTGAACGGCGTTTTTTGTGTGGCGATGCAAACCTTGCCGCCGCCCTTGACTGCTTAATGGCAAGGCCGGAATTTTGGCCGAAAAAATGTTATCACGCTGCCAAAATCGCCGAGCAACGCAGCCGCTACGCACGCTTTAACCATACCAGCTACAATTTGGAACCTGATTTAAAATATAACCCTGGTGGCTTGCGTGATTTGCATGGCTTGTATTGGTTTGCCTTGCGTGAGGCAGGGGTGAAAAATTTGGAACAGTTGCGAAAAAGCCTGTGGATTGACGCACAAGAATATCAACAGCTCAAAGCGGCGCAACGTTGCCTTTTCACCTTACGTTTTGCCTTGCACTTACTGTTGCCTCGTGCAGATAATCGCTTATTATTTGACCGTCAAAAACAGCTCAGCCAGTTTTTAGGCTACGATGATGACAAGGAGGAAAATCCAAACGCTGGCGTAGAGAAAATGATGAAATCCTTTTTCCAAAGTGCTAGAACCCTCGCCGTTTTCCGCCATATTCTGCAACAGCAAAATATTCCCAGCGGCGAAAGCGAACCGTTAGACGAGCATTTTTCGCAAATGACGCACGAAAATACGCCCTATATTTTTCTGCACGCTGGAGATTTTTCTCAAATGCCAACCTTAAAAGTGCAACTGTTTGCGCATTTACACCGCCTGCCGAAAGCGAAAATTCATCCACAAACCTTGCGTGCCTTGTGGCGTAGCACCAGCCCTGTGGATAGCTGTGCTGATGAGCAATTTTTACACATTTTGCTCGCCCCCAACGGCATTGCACGTGGCATTGTGCCAATGCACCGCTACGGCGTGCTGGCAAGTTACCTGCCCCATTGGCAACGCATTCAAGGCTTAATGCAGTTCGACCGCTTTCACTTGTACAGCGTGGACGAACACATTGTGCGTGTGTTGCAAACCCTTGAAAATTTAGCGGAAAATTCCGACCTTTGCCCTACGGTTTTTAAATTATTTCAACAGTTTAGTGGTAATTTAGCGTGGCGTCGCACCCTGTATCTTGCAGCACTGTTTCACGATTTAGGCAAAGGCTTGGGCGGCAAGCACGAACGCTTAGGGGCGGATTTGGCACGAGATTTTTGCCAGCGCCTGCGCTTATCCTCCAATGAAACGGACAACATCGCTTGGCTCGTGGAACAGCATTTGCTAATGACCAAAACTGCCTACCGCCGAGATATTGAAGATAACGCTGTGATCCTCGAATTTGCTCAAAAGGTCGCCAGCGTTGAGCACCTGCAATGGCTTTTGTGTTTGACGGTAGCGGACATTATCGGCACCAATCCGCAACGCTGGACGGCGTGGCAGGCGGCACTGCTGATTCGTTTATACGAGCATACGCACCACGCCTTAACCCAGCCGAACAAAATAACCAACAATCGCCAGCAACGCCGCTGCGATCTAGCGTTACGCCACCTAACCCAGCAAGGCTTTACGCCAGAAAAAATTCACAATTTTTGGCGAAATATTCCGGCCTCGTATTTTTTACGCACACGCACGCCACAACTGGTGTGGCACGCCGCACAAGCCCTTTGCACAAGCCAACATCCGCTTATCGCCCTAAGCCCTAAGCCTGTGCAAGGCAACACGGAAATTTTTATTCACACAGCGGATCAACGAGGGCTGTTTTATCGTGTGGCGGGGCTGCTCGATCGTAAAAAGATCAGCATTCATCAAGCGCAGATCATCACCACCACACAAGGGCTGGTGCTGGATAGTTTTTTAGTGAGCGAACCCAACGGTGAACCGCTAAATACCGAGCGCCGCCAGCAAATTCAGCAGGCGTTGCAAACCTTATTAAGCCACCCTGAAAACCACGCACCTATGCCGAAACATTCGCCCAACGTGCCGTTTCACATTCCAACGGAAATTCAATTTGTAAAACAAAGCAATGAGCAAACAGGCGTGGAATTTTCCGCCTTAGATCGTCCAGGTTTACTGGCACGCATTGGGGAAATTTTCCACCAGCAAGGGCTGGTGCTACACCAAGCACGCATTAGCACGCTAGGCGAAAAAGTGCAGGATTTTTTTAGCGTGTCTACAGAGGCGCAGCGTCCCTTGAATCTCAAAGAAAAAACCGCACTTCGCCAAGCATTATTGCATTTATAACAAACCCAAAAGGACGGCAACGTGGCAGAAAAACAAGCCCCATTATCACGCAAAGAATTGATCCAACAGGCACGAGAAGAAATGAAAGTTCGTGCCAATAAGCCGTCCGCAACCTTTGATGCCAAAGCCTTTTTAGCCGATGTACCGCACAGCGCTGGGGTGTATCGAATGTTTGATCGCAACGATGTGGTGATTTACGTGGGCAAGGCGAAAGATCTCAAAAAACGCCTGAGCAGTTATTTTCGTAAAAACTTACCCAGCCAGAAAACTCGCAGTTTAGTTAGCCAAATCGCACGCATTGAAACCACGCTCACTCGCTCCGAAACGGAGGCGTTACTGCTCGAACACAACTACATAAAAACCTTACAGCCTCGCTATAACGTGCTGCTGCGTGATGATAAATCCTACCCTTACATTTTGCTGACCAAAGAACACCACCCTCGCTTGACTGCTCATCGTGGGGCGAAAAAAATTAAAGGCGAATATTTCGGCCCTTATCCGCACGCCAGCGCCGTGCGTGAAACCTTGTATCTTTTGCAGAAAATTTTCCCTGTACGCCAATGTGAAAACAGCGTGTACGCCAACCGCTCACGCCCTTGCTTGCAATATCAAATCAAACGTTGCTTAGCCCCTTGCGTGGCAGGTTTTGTCAGCGATGAAGATTATGCCGAACAAGTGAATTTCGCACGGCTCTTTTTGCAAGGCAAAGACGAACAAGTGCGTGATTATCTAATCAAGAAAATGGACAAAGCGGCGGCAGAATTAAAATTTGAAGAGGCCGCCCGCTATCGTGATCAAATTCAAGCGGTGCGTGCGGTAATGGAAAAACAATTTGTCGCCAACGACCGCCAAGACGATTTAGACATTATTGCCATCGCCTACCAGCAAGGCTTAGCTTGCGTGCAAGTACTGTTTATTCGGCAGGGCAAAATGCTCGGCAACCGCAGTTATTTTCCCAAAGTGCCAGCACAAACGGATCTCGCCGAGCTAACGGAAACTTTTTTAGGGCAATTTTATTTGCAAGGCCATCAAGGTCGCACCATACCGAACAGTATCGTTATCAATCAGCCCTTAGAAAATAGCGAAGATCTCGCCAACCTGCTGAGCGAACAAAGCGGCCACAAAGTGCAAATTCAACACCGCACTCGCACAGAAAAATCCAACTATTTAAACCTTGCGGAAATCAATGCAAAATCCGCCCTTGCCACAAAACTCAAACAAACGGATTTAATCAGCGACCGCTACCAAGCCCTGTGCGAAACCTTACATTTGCCAAAAATTCAACGAATGGAATGCTTTGACATCAGCCACACAATGGGCGAGCAAACCATCGCCTCTTGCGTGGTGTTCAACGAAGACGGCCCCCTAAAAAGCGACTACCGCCGTTTCAACATTTCAGGCATTACTGGCGGCGATGACTACGCCGCAATGGAGCAAGCCTTACGCAAACGCTACGATCGCCCCCTTGAAACGGATAAAATCCCTGATGTGATTTTCATTGACGGCGGCAAAGGGCAGCTAAACCGTGCCTTAGCGGTGTTTGAAAGCCTTGATGTGGCGTGGGATAAATCAAAACCTTTGCTCGTGGGGGTCGCCAAAGGCGTGGAACGCAAAGCTGGCCTTGAAACCTTGCTCAACTCACGCACAGGGGAAATTTTCAATATGCCAACGGATAACAAAGCCTTGCATTTAATCCAACATATTCGTGATGAAAGCCACAACCACGCCATCACAGGCCATCGCAAAAAACGCCAAAAAGCCTTTACGCAAAGCGGTTTAGAAGGCATTAAAGGCGTTGGTCCCAAACGCCGCCAAGCCTTGTTAAAATATTTAGGCGGAATGCAGGGCGTGAAAAACGCTAGTTGTAGCGACATCGCCGCCGTGCCTGGAATTTCTGCCGAATTAGCGGAAACCATTTACGATACGCTACAACATTAATTCAACAAAAAACGTTTATAATGCAACACCCTGTGGATAACTTCGTGGATAACAAAGGTAAAAAGCGTGCTTAACGCTATTTTTCCACAAGTATCCCTGATAAAAAAACCACAATTTACTGTGATTTTTTCTGCGAAAAAGTGAAAAAATTCTATAAAATATTCCGACCTACACTTATAAAAAGTTATCCAAGTTTTTTGTGGATAAAATTGTGATAGAAATAGGAATAAGCCGTGCATAAGCAAGAACAACTGCCGAAGGTCGGAATTTTTGATAAAAAAATACAATAGAAACAAAGCGTTACTCTTTATGCACAGAATTTAAAATATCATGCCCAATGGCGTGAACAAGCTGTTTAAAAAACAATCAACAACCCAAAAAGGAACTTTTATGACCTATTCATTAAAACAAAATGACCTCATTTGCTACAAAACGCTCCCACTCTGGACGGCAGAAAAATTGCCTGAGATGTTTCGTGAACAACATAACACCCAAGAAGGCACGTGGGCGAAGTTGCACGTTCAGCAAGGGGCTATTCGTGTGTTTATGCTTGATGAGGCTGGAAATGTGCTAAGCCAGCACGATTTTGACAGTGCACACCAGCCTGATTTCATCGCGCCGCAACAATGGCACCGTGTTGAGCCGTTAAGTGATGATTTACTTTGCCAGCTTAGCTTTTATTGTGAGCGTGCCGACTATGTGAAAAAACGCCACAACCTCACACGCACGCACTCCGAAGTGCTAGCCGCTGCAGAAATTATTCCAGCTGGCAAGGCGTTGGATTTAGGCTGCGGTCGTGGTCGCAACAGCCTTTATTTGGCAAAACTCGGTTTTGACGTAACCGCCGTAGACGCAAACGCAATGAGCGTGGATTTTCTCCGCCAAGCCGCTGAAAAAGACGCGCTCGCTATTCAAGCGGACACTTACGACATCAACACCGCCGCCATTTCAGGCAACTACGACTTCATTTTATCCACAGTGGTAATGATGTTCCTTGACCCAGCACGCATTCCCGCCATCGTGGAAAATATGCAGGCACACACCAACGTTGGCGGCTATAATTTAATCGTTGTCGCCCTAGACACGGAGGATTACCCGTGCAACGTCGGCTTTTCTTCCCCGTTAAAATCAGGACAACTGGAAGGCTATTACAAAGACTGGGACATTTTAAAATACAACGAAAACATCGGTGAACTACACCGCCTTGACGCAAACGGCAACCGCATTAAATTACGCTTTGCCACATTGCTTGCGAAAAAACGAACCTAAGGCCATTTCATAAAAGCAAGGCTGGAATTTTCATTAAAATTTTGTGAAAAATTCCAGCCTTTGTTTTTTTGTGGATTGGGTTAATTTTCTGTTATTACGACTAACCGCTCAGGGTGCAGAATACCATTTTCTAAACGGGCGACGCCTAAAAATTGCTGGGTCGTTTCGTTGAATAATCGGCATTGACCTTGAACATCATAGGCGGAAATTTTTGCACGAATATTTAACCGTTGTCCGTGCTGGATTGCGCTACTTTCTTGCACTGTTAAGTTGATGGCAGGCAAGCGAGCAACAGGGGCATCGCAAGGCAAGAGTAATGCGTCAAGGACTTGATAGTCTTGGGCTTGCGGTGTGGTTTCTTTGCCTTGTTCCGTTTTTTCTTGCCATAGCCCAAGGGCTATGGCGAGCTTTTCCAGCTCATCGAGGCTGAGCATTTTTTCCGCTGGGAAATCTGCCACAGCGGTACGGCGTAGGGCGGTTACGTGTGCACCACAGCCGAGCAATTCGCCTAAGTCGTCTACCAGCGTGCGAATATAAGTGCCTTTGGAGCAATGCACGTCAAGGGTTAAGTAAGGGGCTTGGTAGCTCACAAGAGTTAGCTCAAAAATCGTGATTGGGCGTGTGGGGCGTGGCACGTCAATCCCTTTGCGTGCATATTCATACAGCGGTTTGCCTTGATATTTCAAAGCGGAAAACATTGTGGGCGTTTGTAAAATGTCGCCACGAAAATTTTCTAAGGCTTGTTGAATTTGGGCGAGATCGCAAGTCACCTTATGGCGGCTGATGACTTCACCTGTAGCGTCTGAGCTGTCGGTGCGTTCGCCAAGCTTGGCGATGACACGGTATTTTTTGTCTGCGTCTAATAAAAACTGTGAAAATTTGGTCGCCTCGCCTAAGCAAACAGGCAACATTCCTGTGGCGAGCGGATCCAAAGCGCCAGTATGTCCTGCTTTTTGTGCATTAAAAAGGCGTTTTACTCGTTGCATAATGCCGTTGGAACTTAGCCCTTCGGCTTTATCTAGCAAGAAAACGCCATTGATCGCACGCCCTTTTTTGCGTCGTGCCATTTTATTTTTCCTTTTTAAAAATACGTTTTTATGCCTTTAAAAGGTCTTTAAATTTTCGTAAAAATTCCAGCCTACGCTGTGGCTGTTGTACGCCGTTACTCTTGTTCTTTGCGCTGTTCGTCTTTGCGTACTGCTTGGGTTACAAGGTTTGACATTCGCATTCCTTCCATTAAGGAATTGTCGTACACGAAACGTAAGGCTGGCACGATGCGAAGGCGCATTGCTTTGCCAAGTAAGGTGCGAATGTAAGGGGCGGCTTTTTCGAGGCCTTTCATTCCTTGTGCGATGTGTTCTGGATCGTTGTCGAATAAGAAGGTCACGAAAATTTTCGCATAGGCGAGATCCCGTGATACTTCAACGTCAGAAACGGTTACCATTCCGATGCGTGGATCTTTTACTTCTTGCTGTAAGATCACCGCCACTTCTTTTTGGATTTCTTGTGCCACTCGGTCGGCACGTTTAAATTCTCTTGCCATTTTTTATCCTTTGGGCGTTGCCCTTAAGTAAAAGGTCAGGCCGGAATTTTGCAAAATTTTTTGATTTATTCCAGCCTGACGCAAAGGGTTAATTAGATAGAGCGTTGAACTTCAACGACTTCGTAAACTTCGATTTGGTCGCCGACTTTTACGTCATTGTAGTTTTTAACGCCAATACCGCATTCCATACCGCTGCGCACTTCGTTTACGTCATCTTTGAAACGGCGGAGAGATTCCAGTTCGCCTTCAAAAATTACCACGTTGTCACGCAAGACACGGATTGGGTTGTTGCGTTTCACCACGCCCTCAGTCACCATACAGCCTGCGATTGCGCCGAATTTCGGATGACGGAATACGTCACGCACTTCGGCAAGACCGATGATTTCTTGTTTAAATTCAGGGGCAAGCATACCGCTCATCGCTGCTTTGATTTCGTTTAACAATTCATAAATGATTGAATAATAACGTAAATCGATGTTTTCGTTTTCAATGGTACGGCGTGCGGTTGCGTCAGCACGTACGTTGAAGCCGAGAATAATCGCATTGGATGCAGCGGCTAGGGTTGCGTCTGTTTCGGTAATTCCGCCCACGCCAGAACCAACGACTTTCACTTTCACTTCGTCAGTGGAAAGCTCTTGTAAAGCTTGGCAAATAGCCTCTACGGAACCTTGAACGTCCGCTTTAACGATAACGTTAAGCTCTGCTACATCGCCTTCTGCCATATTGCTGAACATATTTTCAAGTTTCGCTTTTTGTTGGCGAGCGAGCTTCACTTCACGGAATTTACCTTGACGATACAACGCCACTTCACGGGCTTTTTTCTCATCACGCACCACAGTTGCCTCATCACCAGCCGCTGGAACGCCTGATAAACCTAGCACTTCCACTGGAATTGATGGGCCGGCCTCGTTGACGGATTTGCCGTTTTCATCACGCATTGCACGAACTTTACCGTATTCAAAGCCACAAAGTACAATGTCGCCTTTGTGTAATGTGCCTGACTGTACCAAAATGGTTGCCACTGGACCACGACCTTTATCAAGGTAGGATTCGATGACCACACCGCTTGCCATTCCGTCTTTCACGGCTGTTAATTCAAGCACTTCTGATTGTAATAAGATGGCATCTAGTAGATCGTCAACGCCCATACCTGCTTTGGCAGATACTGGCACGAATTGCACGTCGCCGCCGAATTTTTCGCTGATAACATCGTATTGTAGTAATTCTTGCTCAACACGATCAGGGTTTGCCTCTGGTTTGTCGATTTTGTTGACGGCAACCACAAGTGGCACTTCCGCTGCACGGGCGTGTTGAATGGCCTCAATGGTTTGTGGCATTACGCCGTCATCAGCCGCCACCACAAGCACAACGATGTCCGTTGATTTTGCACCACGTGCACGCATTGAGGTGAACGCAGCATGTCCTGGTGTGTCAAGGAAAGTGATCATTTTGCCGTTGGTTTCAACGTGGTACGCACCAATGTGCTGGGTAATACCACCAGCCTCACCTGCTGCCACTTTCGCTTTACGAATGTAGTCGAGCAAAGAAGTTTTACCGTGATCCACGTGTCCCATAATGGTAACCACTGGCGCACGATTCACTTTTTCAGCCTCAGTATCACGATCCCCTAAGATGGCTTCTTCAAGCTCATTTTCTTTGCGAAGGATAACTTTATGCCCCATTTCTTCTGCCACGAGCTGTGCAGTTTCTTGATCTAGCACTTGGTTGATGGTCACCATTTCGCCCATTTTCATCATTGTTTTGATGATTTCAGTGGCTTTTATCGCCATTTTGTCTGCAAGCTCTTTAACGGTGATGGTTTCACCAATCACAACATCACGGCTTACTGGTGCGGCTGGTTTGGTAAAGCCTTGTTGTAAAGTGCTGTTACCACGTTTGCCTGGTCGCCCCTTGCCTTTTGGCTGTTGTTGGCGGCGGTTGGCTTGACGTTCATTTTTGTTTTCACGATCTTTTTTCGCTTTGGTCACTTTGTTTTTGCCACGACCACGATTTTCATTGCGACGTGTTTCTTCATCTTCCGCATCTTGTGCATAGCGAGAGGTTAAGTGAGAGTCAGTAAAGTCTTCCGCTGTGTATTCCACGTGATCGTGATCTGCAAATTGCTGGGCTAATTCAGCCGATTTACGAGCAGCTTCTTCCGCTTTTTGCTGTGCTAAGGCCTCTGCTTTTTGGCGTAATGCGGCCTCTTCTGCACGGCGTTTGGCTTTTTCACTATCTTGCTTGCTAGCTTTGGCAGGTTTAGCGTTTTTTTCTTTTTCCACTTTTTCTGCTTTGGCTTTTGCTTCAGCGGCTTTTTTTTCTGCTAAAGCTTTTTCAGCCGCTGCTTTCTCTGCTTTTGCTTTGGCCTCTTGTTCTGCTTTTTTAGCGGCTTCAACGGCGGCTTTTTTCGCTTCTTCCGCTGCACGTTTAGCAACATCTGTTTGTACACTACGTTTTTTACGCACTTCTACATTCACTTCTTTGGTTTTACCCGTTGCAGTGGTTGTCGTTGCTTTACTTTGTGTACGGCGTGTTAAGGTTAATTTTTTGGCAGGTTTGTCCGCACTAGTTATATTGTCTGTCATTCTAAATCCTCTTATTCGTTAAACCAGCAGATATTACGGGCAGCCATAATTAAATCAGCGGCTAACTCAGGGCTAAGGGACTCAATATCCGCTAATTCGTCAATCCCTTGTTCAGCAAGATCTTCTAAGGTTTTAATTTGTTTTTCCACCAATTTTAAAGCGATATGGCGATCCATTCCTTCTAAATTGAGCAGAGCATCTTCAATTTCGGCATCTTTTAATGCTGCTTCTTCTGCTAAGGCTTTTTTCGTTAGTGCATCTTTGGCTCGTTCTTGCAATTCTAAAGCTAAATCTTCGTCTTCAAGATTTTCAATAGCCGTTAACTCATTTAAAGCGATGTATGCTAATTCTTCTAGACTTTCAAAGCCTTCATTAACCAATAATTGAGCGAAGTCCTCATCAATTTCAAGGCTATCCATAAATAATTGAATGAGTTTGTTATCTTCTGCTTGATGTTTGGTGTTTAATTCTGTTTGAGTCATTACATTTAATGCCCAGCCTGTTAGCTGTGTGGCTAAACGTACGTTTTGACCGTTGCGACCAATGGCTTTTGGTAAGTTTTCATCAGTTACCGCAACATCCATACTGTGGTTGTCTTCGTCCACCACGATAGCGGCAACTTCCGCTGGTGCCATTGCATTAATCACAAACTGGGCTGGGTTATCGTCCCAAATCACGATGTCTACTCGCTCGCCGCCAAGTTCGTTTGTTACTGCTTGCACACGAGAACCACGCATACCTACGCACGCACCCACTGGGTCGATACGTTTATCGTTAGATTTCACGGCGATTTTGGCACGAGAACCTGGATCACGAGAGGCCCCTTTGATTTCGATCATTTCTTCGCCGATTTCAGGCACTTCTAAACGGAATAACTCGATGAGCATTTCAGGTTTAGCACGGGTCATAAAGAGCTGTGCGCCTTTGCTTTCAGGGCTAACTTTGTAAAGTACGCCACGAATGCGATCGCCTGGACGGAAGTTTTCACGAGGTAACAAATCTTCACGCAAAATTACGGCGTCCGCTTTATCGCCTAAGTCTACGATAATGCTGTCACGGTTCACTTTTTTCACGATCCCTGTGATGATTTCACCTTCGCGATCGATAAATTGTTCCACGATTTTCGCACGTTCTGCCTCACGAATTTTCGTGCTGATGACTTGGCGTGCGGTTTGCATTGCGATACGGTCAAAAGCAATAGATTCAATTTGATCTTCCACATAATCGCCAAGCTGAATATTTTCATCTTCTAGCTGAGCTGCTTCTAAGGTAATTTCTTTGGTTGGGTGGGTTACCTGTGGCACAACAACCCAACGGCGAAAAGTGTCGAACTCACCCGTTTTAGGGTCGATTACCACACGTACATCAATTTCTTGCTCGTATTTTTTCTTGGTAGAAAGTGCAATCGCACTTTCCAGTGCTTCAAAAATTTTCTCACGTGGGAGAAGTTTTTCGTTGGATACCGCCTCTGCGGCTAATAAAATTTCTTTACTCATTTTCAAATCCTATTCTTAAATTGAGGAACCACGTGGGCTTTTTGAATGTTGCCAAAAACAAACTGCTCTGGCTTGCCTTCTACATCAAGGGTAATCATATCGTTGTCAACGCTAATGAGTTTGCCTTGCCATTTACGGCGATTTGCCATTGGAATACGCAAATGAATTGCCACAATCGCATCCACGTACTGGGAAAATTGCGCCAACGTAAATAAAGGACGATCAAGACCTGGTGATGACACTTCAAGGTTGTAGCGATCGGCAATAGGATCTTCAACGTCTAAAATCGCACTCACCTGACGGCTTACATCGGCGCAATCATCAACGGTTACACCATTTTCTTTATCAATAAAAATACGCACCGTTAAGGCACGTCCCATTTGCTGGGTTTCAATACCCCACAGCTCGCAGCCTAAGTCTTCAACCACTGGTTGAAGTAGGTCTTTTAATTTCTGTTCTAAGCTTGCCATAAATTCTCCATATTTAAATTTTAGGCACAAAAAAAGGGCGATTCGCCCAGCTTGTTCGATTTGCTCAAAAATTCACAAATCTTGAATTTCTCGTACAAAAAAACCCCAATCTTGGGGTTCTTAACTACTGAACTTATTGTCTTAGCGTTTCGCTAAAATTGGTTGCGGGGGCTGGATTTGAACCAACGACCTTCGGGTTATGAGCCCGACGAGCTACCAAGCTGCTCCACCCCGCGTCCGAAAACATGGAGCGGATTATACGTATAAATTTTCCCTTGGCAAGCACTTTTTATGATTTTTTCTAATTTTTAAAAACTAAGCCCCGAACTAAGCCCCAATCCTAGGTTCATTTGACTGCCATTTCCTGCAACGCCAAAACTACCGCCATAGGCACAGCCACCAAGTAATAACATAATAAAAATCAAGACCATCATTTTTTGTTTCATCGGTTAATCCTCATTTTTGGGCGATTTATTCCGGCGTTGCGCAATAAAGCGTGCCTGACAATACGGAGTAAGTTGTTCAAATAAAACATAAATTGCTTTTAAATCCGTGCGAGCAACAAGCTTAAACAGGCTAAGCACGCCGTACAGTGGGCGATAACGGTTTATCCAGTCCAGCATTCCGTTCCACACCGCAGGATCCGCTTTGCTTTGGAAATCGGCAATGGCTTTTTGAATTTGTTCAATGCTCAACGGCTCGGAGCGGGCGATACTGTGAATATAAATCAAGCTATCACGCACTTTCTTCCAGCATAAATTATCACCACTTTGTGCATTTTCAAAATCTACAAACTGCACGAGAACCTTCGCCGTTTCATCATTTGTGCTTAATTGACACACCATATCACGCAAAGCGGGGCGACCGTGAATGAGATTTTTAGAATGCAAATTCACTAAAGCATCCGTTGTCGCACGCAAAATATTATCCGCAAAAGCCTCACCTTGCTGGTTATCCTCAATCCACTGGCTAGCACTAATGCCGCCATCAAGTAGCACCATAAAATCATCGCCACTAGCAACTAGCTCCACCACTGGCGCATTTTTTTCGGTCAACGCTTGCAAATGGGCAAGCTCTTTTTGGAAGGCTTTTTTGCTAAAAGGTTTTAATAAACGCTCAACGCCTTGCGGTTTTTCTTGTTGTTTGATCCAATATTTTTGCTGCTCAAACTCAAATGACCACACACGTTTGTCTTTGTGTTTGGCTCGCTCATCGGTAATGCGGGCAAGTAATTCTGGGGTGGCTGTCGCCATAATATCGTCCTTTGAATAGAATTTACGCCGACTGGAATATTTAAGAAAATTATTCCTTTTGGGCAAAAAGCTCGTATTATAGCCGCTTTTTTATCAACGGTCATTGTACTGACCATAAAGGAATTTTTATGCGAATAATTTCAACCACTCTGCGCCTTGTGGTGTTACTTAGCTTGCTTGCCGTTAGCACCGCTGCAAACGCTTTTTCATTTACCGTACCCTACAGCCTAAATAATCAAGAAATTGACCAATTTCTAAGCCAAAAAGTCAAAGTGGAGCAGTCTTTTGGTTTTCCTGGCATTTTGACCTTAAACTACAAATTGTCCGATTTACACGTCAACGTGGGCGAAAAGCCAAACATCGTGCAAATGGGCGCAAATTTGGCAGGCATAATGAATGTGGCAGGTGAAGATTTCCAAATGCAAATTCATTTAGTGTTTGACGCAACGCCATTTTACGATGCCCAAACGGGTTCTATCTATTTGAAAAACTTCAATATCGTTCAATCCGACATCGCCCCAAAACGCTATATGGATAAACTGTCGTCCGTTATGCCGTTTTTAAATAAAAATCTCGCTAAAGTGCTGGAAAATGTGCCGATTTATACCCTAAATGACAACAACACCACGCAACATTGGATTAAAAAATTCGCCAAAGGCATCGTTGTTGAAAAAGGGAAACTGAGTTTTGATGTAGGCTTTTAACCCCGCCACTCCACAGCCCACCTAAGAAACTAGGTCGGAATTTTTACCAAAATTTTGATGAAAATTCCGGCCTAGCATTACCCAAACAAAATGATAGGCTTATACATAAATAACCAGGCTATCGTGCAATAATCCATTGCGTGGTATTTTGTGGCTACAAGGTATCTTACTAGGAAGCTGAATTAGGGCTTTTTTAGGTGGCTAAAAAGGCGTAAAATACGACCACTGCCATACATTGTGGGTATGGCAGTTTTCTTTTATGACAAGGCTGCTGCCTTGTTTTTCTTTTTTATTGAACAAGTAACCTGTCGTGTGGGTTACCACTGTATAAGGATCAAACAATGCCAATCATTACTTTACCTGACGGTTCAACTCGTCAATTTGATAAACCTGTTTCTGTAATGGAAGTTGCGGAGAGTATCGGCGCTGGGCTTGCCAAAGCCACTATTGCAGGCCGTGTAAATGGCGTACGCCGTGATGCCTGCGATCTTATTGAAGATGACGCAACCCTCGAAATTATCACCGTCAAAGACGAAGACGGCTTAGAAATTATTCGCCATTCTTGCGCCCACTTGCTCGGTCACGCCATTAAACAACTGTATCCAAACGCTAAAATGGCCATCGGCCCAACCATTGAAAATGGTTTCTACTATGACGTGGACTTGGATCACTCCCTAAGCCAAGAAGATTTAGAAAAAATTGAAAAACGAATGCTCGAACTTGCGAAAACCAACTATGACGTAGTGAAAAAAGTTGGCACGTGGCAAGACGCTTTCGATGCCTTTGTTGTGCGTGAAGAGCCGTACAAACAAGAAATTTTAGACGAAAATATTGAACGCAGTGCAACGCCAGCCCTTTATCATCATCAAGAATATGTGGATATGTGTCGTGGGCCGCACGTGCCAAATATGCGTTTTTGCCATAACTTTAAATTGATGAAAGTGGCAGGCGCATACTGGCGTGGTAACAGCGACAACAAAATGTTGCAACGCATTTACGGCACAGCATGGGCGGATAAAAAACAATTAAAAGCCTATTTGCAACGCTTAGAAGAAGCAGCGAAACGTGATCACCGTAAAATCGGCAAAGCCCTTGACCTTTACCATATGCAAGAAGAAGCACCGGGTATGGTGTTCTGGCACAATGACGGCTGGACGATTTTCCGTGAATTGGAAACTTTCGTTCGTACCAAATTAAAAGAATACGATTACCAAGAAGTGAAAGGTCCATTTATGATGGATCGTGTGCTATGGGAAAAAACTGGACACTGGCAAAACTATGGCGATTTAATGTTCACCACGCAATCAGAAAACCGTGAATATTGCATTAAGCCAATGAACTGCCCTGGCCACGTGCAAATTTTCAACCAAGGCTTAAAATCCTACCGTGACTTACCATTGCGTATGGCAGAATTTGGTTCTTGTCACCGTAATGAGCCATCAGGTTCATTGCACGGCTTAATGCGTGTGCGTGGTTTCACCCAAGATGACGCACATATTTTCTGTACAGAAGATCAAATTGAAAGCGAAGTAACTAGCTGTATCCGTATGGTTTACGACATCTACAAAACCTTCGGTTTCAAAGACATTGAAGTAAAACTTTCCACACGCCCAGAAAACCGTATCGGTAGCGATGAAATGTGGGATCGTGCAGAAGAAGACTTAGCCAAAGCCTTAACTGCCAACGGTTTAACCTATGAAGTGCAAATCGGCGAAGGCGCATTCTACGGCCCTAAAATTGAATTTGCCTTGCGTGACTGCTTAGATCGTGAATGGCAATGCGGTACCATTCAGCTCGACTTCGCCCTACCAGGCCGCCTAAACGCAACCTATGTAGCGGAAGATAATGAACGCAAAACACCAGTAATGATTCACCGTGCGATTTTAGGTTCCATCGAGCGTTTCATCGGTATCATCACCGAAGAATACGCAGGGTTCTTCCCGCCGTGGCTCGCTCCAACGCAAGCGGTTGTAATGAACATCACAGACAGCCAAGCGAACTACGTGCAAGATGTGGTCAAGACCTTATCGGACGCTGGTTTGCGTGTGAAAGCCGATCTCCGCAACGAAAAAGTCGGTTTCAAAATCCGTGAACACACCCTACGCCGTGTACCGTATATGCTCGTTGTCGGCGACAAAGAACTCGCCGAAGGCAAAGTGGCAGTACGCACCCGCAAAGGACAAGATCTAGGCACAATGACCGTAGAAGAATTTAAAGATTTACTGAAAAATCAAGTCAATAACCGTGATTTAAAATTGATCGGCGAAGAGTAGATTTTTCGATCGTGTTTAAAATCTAGGCCTCAGTGCCTAGATTTTTTTTATGAAAAAACCAAGGCTGGAATTTTTCCGAAAAAAATGGAAATATTCCAGCCTTAGTTTTTTTGAACAATGGAGTAAAAAATGATGGAAAATTTATCAGAAACTTACCAAAGCCAGTTGGTGATGTTGCGGGCGTTGTTGGGTGATGAAAGCGATGAAATTGCACGAATGGCGAATGTGAGTGCGTTTTTGTTTGAATATTTTCCTCGCATTAACTGGGTTGGTTTTTACTTGGTGCGTGAGAATCGGCAGGGCGGTTTGGTGTTAAAGCTGGGACCGTTTCAAGGCAAAGTGGCGTGTATGACCATTGAAAAGGGAAAGGGCGTGTGTGGCACGGCGTGGCAAACCTTAACAACGCAAGTGGTGCCTGATACGCACGCTTTCGAGGGGCATATCGCCTGCGATGCCGCCTCTCGCTCGGAAATAGTGGTGCCGATTATACGTTGCGGCGACACGGAAATGTTCGCCGAGCTGGACGTGGATAGTCCAGAGCTTAACCGTTTTACCCTAGAGGACGTGCTATTTTTACAAGCCTGTGCGAAGTTGGCGGTTGCAGAATAAACTTTAGATAATAAAAAAGCGATCTTTTGATCGCTTCTTTATTTTAAGAAAGGCTATTTTTCTTCTTTTGCAAAATATACACCGTGAAATTTATCTCCCTTGAATGAACCACTGATATATTGTTTGCCATTAACTTCAAATACCTTAGATTCTGAGATGTCAGCATTTGCTCCTTTAGGAATACCAAAACTTCGACCACCTTGATCATCTTCACCAGTAGCAGTAAAGCGTAATCCGTTTACATCTCCACCAATATCAAATAATTTCTCAGTACTGTTTTTAGGATTAGACACAAATCCATTCGCCTTACCATTCTTAAATTCTACTGTAATATCTCCATCTTTAACAATAGTTTGTCGACTATCATTAGAAGATAAGTTTCTTGGTGAGTAAAGCACACCTTTTTTCTGTGAGAATTTACCAGTTAAATTAGCTTTATTTTTTATTTCGCCACCCTTGTTATAGTTGTAAACGAATTGAGGAACTAAATTTTTGTTCGCACCATTTTCGTTGACACGGAAGTAACCAATATACCCAGTTTTGAAATCATCCATTGGAACAAAATAATAGTTATTTCGATATGTAATGACTTCTGAACCTGATAATTTTACAGTTTCAGTACGTACCTTTTTTATACGATCACTATCTTGATATTGTGCATCAATACCTTCATAAATATCAATCGTTAACTCTAAAGAATGATCATCTTTTAATGCATTCTCATCACTGCCACGGTTTCCTTCAGAACTTTTATCATTGGTATCTCCGGGGCTGGGTTTCGATTGCGTTTGTTCAGTCTGAGTAACTGGCGGTTTCGGTTTAGCTATACTGCCATTATCTGTATTTTTTTGCTCTTTTACTTGCTCATTTATGTTCTTATTTGGATTTTGCACTTGTGGTGCTTGTGTACTTGGATTTACTTTGCGTGGAGCATCATTGCTCGAGCCACTACCACCACAAGCCGTGAGTAAAGTAATAAGGGTAAAAGTAAAAAGTTTACGCTTCATAAGGTTGACTCCTAAAAAGATTTACTAAAATGAAGAAAAACTTGTTTCTTCGTATGGTTTTTAAAAATATCCGTGCTGTGGAATTTTTTGTATTGAAAAGTTAAACGTGGCTGAATATCTTTGAATTGCCAAGGTTTATACCAAATACTGTAATCAACGCCGAGTTCACGATCACGGCGGCGTTTGTTCATAAAATCCACAAGGCTATGCTGGTAAATCGGTGCGTGGTAATGGCGTTGGCTGTATGAAACACTCACTGCCGAGCCAATATTGCCGATAACATAGCCTTCCACATTGCCCCAAACTCGCCATTGATGATAGCTTTCATAGGGCGTTTTGCTGATGTGGTTGCGGTTAGTTAGCCCCACATCGAACTGGATTTTCGGTAAAAAATACGACACAAATGCACCGTAATATACGCCGTGAGCAGAGGCGTTTTCACTGTAATAATGGCGTTTTTCTAGACTCACAAAGGGGGAAATTCGCCACTGTGCCGTTGGGTAAAAATGGGCAAACAACCTTGTTCCTAAAACGCGGTAATCTTCCACTAAATGCCCTGCACCATTTTCACCACCGCCGTAATAACTTTGTTGAAAAAATGGGCTAACGCCAAGACTAAACTTGCTGAAATTATAACCGACAGCGGGTTGAACGTGCAGATCTAATTCATCAAAATTATGCACGTTGTAGATTTTCCCTTGCGCTCGCAAACTTAGGCGAGCAAAGGCGTTTTCAAAATTTTCACCGAGAAAATCTAAGTCCATTCCACGACGTGCGCTGATCGCATAACTGGCGCCGTAGCCTTTTTGGCGTTTAGCGGTAGAAACCCAGTTGCCCGCTTGGGTGCCTGCTGGTGCAATGTTGGTTAAATTGTTATCACGCAAGTAACTTAGAGCAAAATCATACTGCCATTTTTGTTCAGGACGTAGAAAATTTAAGTAATCCTTCGCAATATTTTGCACCGCCGTTGGCGCCACTTGGCGTACCATTTGTAGTTGTTTCGTGGCTTGAAAACGCTCACCCTTTTGCATCAATAGCTGTGCTAACTGCAACCGTGCCGCCCACAACTCTGGGTTTTGTTGCAGTAATTGCTCGTAACCTTGAATGGCTGTATTTAGATTCTGCGAGCTAGCCAATAAACTTTGCGACCAGCGCACCAACATTGGATCCGTTTGCGGTAAATTCTTATATAGGGCAAACAAAGCGGCTACTTTTTGTGCATTGTTGGTCGTCAATACCGTTAGTAAAGCTTGTTCCACTGTACGCTGATGTGTTGCAACATTTTGTGGTGTGAGCTGAATTTGCTGTATGCCATTAGGCTGATGAATGTTGATCAGCAACTTTTGGGCGCCCCCTTGGCTTACACCAAAGCTAAATAAAGTGGTTAAAAGAAGTTTCTGCCAAGTCATATTATGGTTGCCCTTGCTAAAAGTTGGCGCATTATAGTTAATTTCCCAAAGTAATCAAGCAATTTCAATTGACTGGCACAGTAAATGTTTAGGCCGGAATTTTGATAAAAATTTTGTAAAAAAAGAAGCCCAAGAAATAACTTCTTAGGCTAGGGGGAAATAAGATTTTAAATGACTAATAAGCGTTTTTATGGCGTTCTTCAAACGTGTAATTACGCTGAGAACTTGGCTGCTTTTGGGTAATTTTTACCTGTGTTTAAACTATCCGCAAAGGCTTGGAGCAACGCTTTTTGTTCGTCAGTAAGATCCACTGGTGTTTCAATGTTGATGTGGCAAATCAGGTTGCCCGCTGGGCGGTTGGCTGGACTAACGCCTTTGCCTGGAATGCGTAACATTTTGCCCGTTTGTGTGCCAGCAGCGATTTTCACTTTCACTTTACCGCCTTGAATGAGTGGCACTTCTGCTGCGCCGCCGAGTGCTGCTGTCGTGGCTGGAATGCTGATTTCACAGTGTAAATCATCACCTTCACGGCGGAACATTGCGTCTGGCAAAATATTTACTTGTACATAAAGATCGCCATCTGGGCCACCATTCTCACCAGGATAGCCTTTGCCTGCTAAGCGGTAACGTTGCCCGTCTTTCACGCCAGCAGAAATGGTTAATTTCGCTGTTGTTGCCGCTTTGCCACCGATGCTTGGAATGCGAACTTCTTCTTTGGTTCCTTGAACGGCTTGAAGTAAGGTGATTTCGATAGGCATTTCAACATCTTGCCCACGCATCGGACGGTTACTGCGACCGCCGAATCCACCAAAGCCATCAAACCCGCCACGACCTGAGAAAAAGCTAAAAATATCGTCAAAATTCCCGCCTTGGAATCCGCCGCCAAATCCGCCAGCTCCGCCACCTTGTTCAAAGGCTTGATGACCAAATTGGTCGTAGGCTTGGCGTTTTTCTTTATCGGATAGAATTTCGTAGGCTTCGCTGATTTCTTTAAATTTTTCTTCGCTATCTTTATCCCCTTTATTGCGATCGGGGTGATATTTCATCGCTAGGCGTTTATAGGCGCGTTTAATTTCTTTTTCATCAGCCCCTTTGGATAAGCCTAGCACTTCGTAGTAATCTTTCTTAGCCATAATGTATTCTCTATTGATTATTGCCTATGCAATGAAAGGACTTGTTGTTGATTGATAAGATGAAAGGGCGTATTGCTACGCCCTTGATATGGGAAGTTTTGATTATTTTACTTCTTCAAATTCAGCATCTTCTACGTCATCGTTGCCTTTTTTACCAGCAGGTTGTGCTTGTTCAGCTTGACCTTGCTGTTGACTTGCTTGAATAAGTTTTTCTGAAACTTTTACAAGGGCTTCGATTTTCGCTTCAATGTCTGCTTTATCTTCACCTTTAGCGGCAGTTTCCAATGCAGTTACTGCACTTTCAATGGCCGTTTTATCCGCTTCTGGAAGTTTATCGCCCACTTCGCTTAACTGTTTGCGAGTGGTGTGAACGAGGTGATCCGCTTGGTTGCGAGTTTTCACAAGTTCTTCAAATTTACGGTCAGCCTCTGCATTTTCTTCAGCATCACGTACCATTTTTTCGATATCTGCTTCACTTAAACCAGAAGATGCTTTAATGGTAATTTGTTGTTCTTTACCAGTAGATTTATCTTTGGCTGAAACGTGAATGATACCGTCAGCATCAATATCGAAGGTTACTTCAATTTGTGGCACGCCACGTGGTGCTGGTTGAATACCTTCTAAGTTAAATTGACCAAGCGATTTATTCGCTGAGGCTTGTTTACGTTCACCTTGTAACACGTGAATGGTTACTGCGCTTTGGTTATCTTCCGCTGTGGAGAATACTTGTGATTTTTTGGTCGGAATCGTTGTATTTTTCTCAATTAACGGAGTCATCACGCCGCCCATTGTTTCAATACCTAATGAAAGTGGGGTAACGTCAAGCAACAATACATCATTTACATCGCCAGATAACACACCGCCTTGTACTGCCGCACCGATAGCAACTGCTTCGTCAGGGTTCACATCTTTACGTGGTGCTTTGCCGAAGAAGTCTTTTACTGTTTCTTGAACAAGTGGCATACGAGTTTGACCACCAACTAAGATAACTTCTGTAATGTCAGAGGCTTTTAAGTCAGCATCGTCTAAGGCTTTTTGTACAGGTTTTAAGGTATCTTTTACTAAATCTTCAACGAGTGATTCTAATTTTGCACGTGTTAATTTAATGTTTAGATGTTTAGGACCTGTTGCATCCGCAGTGATGTATGGAAGATTCACATCAGTTTGTTGAGCAGAAGAAAGTTCAATTTTTGCTTTTTCTGCTGCTTCTTTTAAACGTTGCATTGCTAATGGATCATTGCGTAAATCCATTCCTGATTCTTTTTTGAATTCATCTACTAAGTAGTTGATGATACGGTTATCGAAGTCTTCACCACCTAAGTGAGTATCACCGTTCGTTGCTAATACTTCAAAGGTTTTTTCGCCACTCACTTCATCAATCTCAATGATAGAGAAGTCGAATGTACCACCACCTAAGTCGTAAACGGCGATAGTTTGGTTGTCTTTACCTTTATCTAAACCGTAAGCTAATGCCGCTGCTGTTGGTTCGTTGATGATACGTTTTACATCTAAACCTGCGATACGACCTGCGTCTTTCGTTGCTTGGCGTTGAGCATCGTTAAAGTAAGCTGGTACGGTGATTACCGCTTCTGTTACTTCTTCACCTAAAAATTCTTCCGCAGTTTTTTTCATTTTTTTCAATACTTCTGCAGAAACTTGTGGTGGCGCCATTTTTTTATCTTTGCCTTCAAAGTCCACTTCAACCCAAGCATCACCATTTGGCGCTTCGATGATTTGGTAAGGCATAATGCTGATATCACGTTGTACTTCTGGGTCTTCAAAACGACGACCGATTAAACGTTTAATTGCAAATAATGTATTTTTTGGGTTTGTTACTGCTTGGCGTTTAGCAGGTTGACCTACTAAAATTTCGCCATCTTTGGTGTAAGCCACAACGGATGGGGTTGTGCGATCGCCTTCTGCGTTTTCAATTACACGAGGTTTGTCGCCGTCCATTACAGCAACACAAGAGTTAGTTGTACCTAAGTCAATACCAATGATTTTAGCCATTGTAAATTCTCCTTAATATAAATTCGTTCAATTTGTTTCGTTGCGAGTAAATAAGTCTGCCTTTTCGCTTTTCAAGCACTCGGAAAAAATTTTTTGATTCCCATTAAACGCCGTCAAAACAAGACTGCCTTTTCACAATGCCCCCAAAATGTGCATAAAAATTTACATTTCAAGTCTTGGGTAAAAAAATTTACTCTCGCAAAACGAAGGCCGGAATATTTCCCAAAATTTTGCCAAAAATTCCAGCCTACGTTTTGGGGTATTTTTTTCTAACCGTGCTAAACTTTGCTTTTTTTATTTAACGGCAACTTTTAATGAAACTTAATCCTCAACAGCAACAAGCAGTAGAAACCGTGCGGGGACCGTGCCTTGTTTTAGCAGGTGCTGGCTCGGGCAAGACGCGTGTCATTATCCAAAAAATCGCCCATTTGATTCATCAAGGCTTGTACAAACCACACCAAATTGCGGCGGTAACTTTTACCAATAAAGCGGCGCGTGAAATGAAAGCGCGTGTGGCGCAAAGCATTGGTAAAAATGAAAGTCGTGGGCTTAGAATTTCCACGTTCCATACGCTGGGGTTTGAAATTGTCAAGGCGGAACACGCTGCGCTGGGGTTTAAAAGCCGTATGACGTTGCTTGATGATCAGGATCAACTGGCCTTATTGAAAGCTTTGGCTACGCCGGAATTTCGCAAAAAAAATTGGCCAGAAGAAGAGGATAAAGACAAGCTACTCACCGTGCAGCGGACGATTTCTCGCTGGAAAAACCAGCTCATTTTGCCACAAACCGCTCAACAGCACGCTAAAGGCGAATATCAATTATGGGCAAGGTTGTATGGGCAATATCAGGCACAACTGCAAGCCTACAATGCGTTGGATTTTGACGATTTAATTATGCTGCCCACGTTGCTTTTTCGCCAACAGCCGAGCATTTTGCAAAAATGGCAGGACAAAATTCGTTATTTATTGGTGGACGAATATCAAGACACTAATACTAGCCAATATGAGCTGGTGAAATTGCTGGTGGGCGCACAAGGAAATTTCACGGTGGTGGGCGATGATGATCAGTCCATTTATGCGTGGCGAGGGGCGGAACCAAAAAATATGATGTATTTACAACGAGATTTTCCGCAGTTACAAGTGATTAAATTGGAGCAAAATTACCGCTCAACCCAGCGAATTTTGCACTGTGCGAATATTTTGATCGCCAATAATGATCACATTTTTGAGAAAAAATTATTTTCTGCACACGATGATGGCGAGAAATTAAACATTATCGAGGCCAAAAATGAAGAACACGAAGTAGAGCGAATCGTGGGGGAAATTATTTCGCACCGTTTTTTAAACGACAGCCACTATCGTGATTATGCGGTGCTGTATCGTGGTAATCATCAAGCTCGTTTGCTGGAAAAAGCGCTCATCGCCAACCGTTTGCCTTACAAAATTTCTGGCGGCACCTCGTTTTTCTCACGTGCAGAAATCAAAGATATGATGGCGTATTTGCGCTTGTTGGTAAATCCGTCAGACGATGCAGCATTTTTACGCATTATAAACACGCCAAAACGTGGCATTGGCACAGCGACTTTGCAAACGCTCGGCAATCTCGCCCACGAAACCCAGCAAAGTTTGCTGGAAACGGTAGGGAATTTTGAGCTGGTCAACCGTTTGAAACCGAAGGCTTATCAGGATTTACAGCAATTTGCCCAATGGCTCAACGCCCTGCACCGCCGCCTACCTGCTGGCACGGACGAAAAAGCAACCAACGATATTCTGCGAGAAATGCTACAAGGAATTGATTACGAGCCTTATCTCTATGCACAAACAAAAACGCCAAAAGTGGCAGAAATGCAGGCTCGCAACGTGGCTACGTTGTTTGAATGGGTCGAAAAAATGCTCAAAGGAAACGACTTTGCCGAGCCAATAACACTAAATCAAGCCGTTACACAATTAACCCTAAAAGATATGCTCGACCGTGATGAGAATCAAGATGAGCTGGATCAAATTCAACTAATGACTTTGCATGCCTCCAAAGGGTTGGAATTTCCTTACGTTTATTTAATGGGAATGGAAGAAGGCATTCTGCCCCATCAAACCAGCATAGATGAAGATAATGTTGAAGAAGAACGCCGTCTAGCCTATGTGGGCATTACTCGTGCAAAGCGAGAGCTGACCTTTACGCTGTGCCGTGAACGTTCACAATTCGGACAAAAATTCCGACCTGAGCCTAGTCGCTTTTTAGCAGAATTACCGCAAGATGATATTCAATGGGAGAAAGATAAATTGCAAAATGAGGAAACACGTATTGCGCAAGGTAATAAATATTTTGACAAAATGCGTGAAATGCTAAATAAAAAATAATCAGTATTATTAATGTTAGGCATTCTGTGGGGATTATTTACACAAACAAATTTTTTTTCTAAAAAAGAATTTGACATATTTTCGTAACACCGTATTATACGCCTCGCAACCGATTGCGGTGAGATGGCCGAGAGGCTGAAGGCGCGCCCCTGCTAAGGGCGTATAGGGCAAAACTCTATCGAGGGTTCGAATCCCTCTCTCACCGCCATTTTTATTTTATCACGCACCCATAGCTCAATTGGATAGAGTACTCGGCTACGAACCGAGCGGTTAGAGGTTCGACTCCTCTTGGGTGCGCCATACTTAAAATGAAGTTTGGCTAAATGATAAAAATAAAGAAATCAACGCACCCATAGCTCAATTGGATAGAGTACTCGGCTACGAACCGAGCGGTTAGAGGTTCGACTCCTCTTGGGTGCGCCATTTCTCTTTATACTTATTCTACTTCCCTACATTTTTATTTTAGATTTCCTTTTTGTGTTTTATTTCTATCGCCAGAATTTTCATAAAAATTCCGACCTAGCAAATATTTTGATTTACCATAAAACTTGTGCAAATTTTGCGTTCAACGAGCAAGATTTTCCACTATAATGCACGGTTTTTGGAGGTCATCAATGTCAGAGCAATCCCCTGTACCGCAACGTGATATTACACGTTTGTGTATTCGTACAGCACTTTTATTATTACAGTATGGTGCAGAAAGTGCCTTGATCGTGCAATTAACCACCCGCCTTGGCAAAGCACTTGGAATGGATAGCGTGGAGTGCGTATTAACGCCGAATGCAGTGCTTGTTACGACCATTTATGATGGGCATTGTTTAACTACTGCTCGCAAGAATGAAGATCGCGGTATCAATATGCAGGTAGTTTCAGAAGTGCAACATATTGTAATTATTGCAGAGCGTAAATTTTATGATTGGCGTGATGTAAAAACTAAACTCGATCGAATTAACCCATTGAAATATAATCGTTATTTTGTGGTGGCGATGATTGGGCTATCTTGTGCATCTTTTGCTCATTTAGCTGGTGGCGATGCCCTAATTTGTTTGATTACTTTCTTTGCATCAGCATTAGGAATGTATGTTCGCCAAGTGCTGAGTATGCATCATTTTAATTCCATCATTGTTTTCGCTACAACTGCACTGGTTGCGACGTTGGTCGCTGGTATCGCACAAAAATACCAACTTGGAAATGATCCGCAAATCGCCATTGCGTCCAGCGTATTGTTGCTGGTGCCAGGTTTTCCGCTAATCAACTCCCTTGCGGATATTCTTAAAGGGCATATCGGTATGGGGATTGCTCGCTGGACTATAGCTTCAGTGCTAACGCTTGGAGCCTGCATTGGTATTGTATTTGCACTAAGTTTGCTACACATTGGAAATTGGGGAGTGTAATGATGTGGGATTTAATTTTACGTTTAATCGATGATATGTTTTTTGCTTCGATTCCAGCAGTGGGGTTTGCCCTAATTTTTAACGTGCCACATCGAGCATTAAAATACTGCGCTACTCTCGCCGCACTTGGACACGGCTTACGCACGCTTTTATTGCATTTGGATATGCCTTTGGTGATTGCCACTTTTTTTGCGGCAAGTTTAATCGGCTTTTTGGGCATTTGGTTATCTCATCATTATTTAGCACATCCAAAGGTTTTCACCGTTGCTGCGATTATCCCAATGATTCCAGGTGTTTATGCTTATAAGGCAATGATTGCGCTGGTGCAAATTAACCATTACGGATCTTCACAAGCACTCATTGCCGATATGTTTAATTATTTTATTAAAACAGGCTTCATTCTTGGGGCGTTGGCGTTTGGTTTATCGTTACCTGGAATGCTGTTTTATCGTAAAAAACCTGTGGTTTAAGGAATGTGATGCAACCAACATTAAGTATGATTTGTGCGATGACACACGACGGCGTTATCGGCAAAAACAACGAATTACCTTGGCATCTGCCAGCAGACTTTGCGTGGTTTAAACAGCATACGCTCAATAAACCTATCATTATGGGGCGCAAAACCTTTGAAAGCATTGGGCGACCACTGCCTAAACGGCGCAATATGGTGATTTCTCGCTCGCCTTGTACTATTGAAAATGTGGAATGTTTCACCTCCGTTGAGGCTGCCTTGCAGGCGTTGGCAAAGGATAATGTAGCAGAGGCAATGCTTATCGGTGGCGGTGAGTTATTTCGTCAATATTTACCTTTGGCGCAACGCTTATATTTAACCTTAATTGATGCCAAAATCGCTGGGGATACGTTTTTTCCTGCCGTTGATTACAAAGATTGGCAAGTAAAGCAAGAACAGCACCATCCGCGGGATGATAAAAATCCGTATGCGATGGTTTTTCAAATCCTTGAGCGCCGTTAAAACCCCATAAAAAACATATAAAAAAAGTGGCACAAATGCCACTTTTTTATTTTATAAAACCAATACTTATAGATGACTTTGTACAAAAGCTGCTAATTGATTTTGTGGTAACGCACCCACTTGGGTCGCAACCGCTTTGCCGTCTTTAAACATCATCAATGTTGGAATGCTACGCACGCCAAATTGTGCTGCTACGGCTTGGTTGTCATCGATATTTAATTTAACGATTTTCACTTTATCGCCAAATTCTTCTGCCAACGCTTCAAGCATTGGGCCAACCATACGGCAAGGACCGCACCACGGCGCCCAGAAATCCAATAATACAGGCACGTTGGCTTGTAAAACGTCTTGGGTAAAAGTGGCATCGGTTGTATGTAAAACTGAACTCATAAGATTCTCCTCATTCATTTATTGTTACTGTTCGGTTCAATATGGGCATTCTAGCAAGAAAGACAAGTGAGCAACACTTATCAATTTAATCAGAATTTCTTAAATTATTTCGGCCTTGCCTATTGGGTTAAATTGAGTACGTTCGTCATATCGTACAAACCAGCAGGCTTATGTTGTAACCACAGCACTGCTCGCACGGCACCTTTGGCGAAGGTCATTCGGCTGCTGGCTTTGTGGGTTAGCTCAATGCGCTCCCCTTCGGTGGCAAACCACACGGAATGCTCGCCCACAACATCGCCAGCACGCACGGTAGCAAAGCCAATACTGCCCGCTGGGCGCTCCCCTGTAATGCCGTGTCGATCGTAAACGGCAATGTCTTTTAAGGGCTTGCCCAATGTGTGAGCGATACACTCGCCCATTGCTAGCGCAGTGCCAGACGGTGCGTCCACTTTGTGGCGATGGTGCGCTTCAAAAATTTCAATATCGCTCTCTTCGCCCATTACAGCAGTGGCTTTTTCCAGCAGTTTAAAGAGTAAATTCACGCCTACGCTGAAATTAGCCGCAAACACGATAGCAGTTTCTTGCGCCGCTTGTTGAATTTGCATTTTTTCTTCTGCGCTAAAACCTGTGGTACCCAGCACAACGGCTTTGCCTGCCGCTGCACATTGTGGCAATGCCCACAGCGTCCATTCAGGACGAGTGAAATCAATTAGCACATCAAAATCCGCCAAATGGGCGTTGAGATCATCACTTAGCGCCACGCCCACAGAATTTTGTCCAATAATCCGACCTACGTCTAAACCCACGAGGTCGGAATTTTTACGCACAAATGCAGCGGTCAGTGCAATGGGTTTGCCAGCGGCTGCGGCGTCCAGCACCGCTTGCACCAGCATTCGCCCCATTCGCCCATTCGCCCCTGCAACAGCCACGCGATAAACATTATGCTTCATCTTGTTCCTCATTTTTGTAGGTAAAACGTGCATCGGTGATTTCTTCCACTAAGTAGCGATAAAGCTGGCTGGCGGCCATTGGCGATACTTTCACTTCAATAACTAACACATTGCCCACACTACGCTGAATTTGGCTAAATTGGCGCAAGGTGTTTTGTAAATCCACCCACGTTAATTTTAAGGTGTGGCGAATGTTGAACATTTTGCACACGTCTTGGAAACCGTTTAGGTTGTGTGGCATTTGATAGTAATCTTGTTTCACATCTTCTGGTACGGCGAGTAAATCAAAAATCGCTCCGCCATTGTTGTTTAACACGAAAATGATCATCGGTTGCATCACTTTTTGTAACAAGGCTAAGGAATTTAAATCGTACAAAAAGGACGTATCCCCCACCATTGCGACCATTGGGCGCTCATTGGCGGTTGCGATACCTGCTGCGGTTGCGATTAAGCCGTCAATGCCACTTGCGCCACGATTAGTGTAAACCGTGTGGTTTTTACTGGAACGACCTAGTGCATCCACTAAACGCACAAATAAGCTGTTTCCCAAGAATAAATCCGCATTGGCAGGCATTACACGTTCTAAGTTTGCCGCTAGCGTGGTTTCCGTTAAGGCGTTATCCAAATTGTTCGGTACAAAATCTTTGCGACAATAGTCCGCCAGCGCAAGCGGTTCAATCGCCCACACAGGGTTGGAAATGCCATTCGGCTCGTGCAAGGCGATCCACGTTGGCACGTCGCAGTTAAAGCGTGTGCGATGGTGGTGATACGGATCCACGTCCTTAATGCCTTGCTCAACGATCCAATATTCCCCTTGATAGCGTTCGAGGAATTGGTTCACACGTTTGCTGACAAAACCGCTACCAAACTGCAACACGATGTCCACTTCTAATAACTGGGACAGCACAATTTTATTCGCCAGCCATAAATCGGCGTGTGGCAATGGCGCAGGCACGTTGGATTGCACATCGCAAATAACAATCCAGCCCATTTGTTCTGCCCATTCCAATAGCCCGTCGGTTTGTTTTTTAGGCAGGCGACCAATTAAAATCACACCTTTTTTATTGCGCCATTTTTCCCAATCAGGGTGAGTTTGCCATTGCACTTGCCCTTGCGGATTAGACACCCAAGCGCCTGGCGTTTCGTAAAGCCATTGATCAATGCTTTCAAGCCAAGAATGGGCAGTGATTTCTTCTTCGGTCGCGCCGTACAGCGGTTCCGCAAACGGCACGTTAATATGTACAACGCCGGAATTTTGTGCTTGTTTTTGGTAAGCGTCCGACAAAGTAGATAAAAGCCAAGCGGCGCTTAAATCCGTACTTGGGCGTGGCAAATTTACTTCTGCCACAGGGTAAGGGGCGAACATTTGCTCTTGCAAAATGGCTTGGTTCGCACCGCATTCACGCAATTCCACTGGGCGGTCAGCGGTTAAAATGAATAAATCCGTGCCTGTTTGGCGCGCTTCCACAATGGCTGGATACAAATTCGCTGCCGCCGTGCCAGAGGTTACAATCACTGCCACTTTACCTTGATCCGCTTTCGCAAGCCCTAAGGCGAAAAAGCCCAAACCACGCTCGTCAAAATGGGTATGACAGGTTACACGTGGCTTATTTTGCACACGTTGATTTTGCAATGTGACCGCTTCTAAGGTCAACGGTGTAGAACGAGAACCGGGAGCAATACAAATATGTTTCACGCCGTGACGCACCAAACTTTCTAAAATAACCCTTGCCCAGCAACGATTAAAAACACTCATAAACATCCCTCTTTATTAATTGCTGTTATTCTTTAATAGCGACAATAAGCCTGTCGCTTTACGCTCAATTTCTTGCCATTCACTTTCAGGCATAGAGCCTGACACAATACCAGCCCCAGCAAAAATGTGAATGCCTTTTTGCTCAATACTTGCACTGCGAATGGCCACGCAAAACTCGCTTTCCTGTGCGCTCATCACGCCCAATGTCCCCGCATACCAGCCACGCACTACGCCGGAATTTTCTTCTTTATTTTGTAAAAATGCCATTGCGTCCGCTTTGGGTAACCCTGCCACCGCAGCGGTGGGGTGCATATAATGCAAGCAAGGGGCATCGTTTGCCTCGCACAACGTGGCACGAATAAAACGGCGTAAATGTTGCACGTGGCGCAAGCGTTTTAAGGTTAATGGGTCAACCTGAAAATTTTCCACAAACGGTGCGAGGCTTTGTGCAATATTGTCCACCACCATTTGATTTTCGTGGCAATTTTTCGGATCCGCCAACAGCCAATCGCCAAAGGCGGCTGTTTCTTTCTGATCCGCTGTAACAGGTGCCGTGCCAGCCAACGCCTCCGTCTGGAGCGTTTTGCCTGTTCGCTTAAACAAACATTCAGGGCTTGAACCTAAAAAACTTCGCTCGGCATTTTCACGCAGTAAAAAGTGGTAGCACCCTTGATGGGTTTGAATGCTTTGATGTAAAAAATCCACAGGATCAAGCGGTTGCTCTGTTTGCACCGTCGTTTCATTGGCCAGCACCACTTTTGTGAATTGCCCTTGCTCGATGGCACGGCAAGCATCATCAATCCACTCGCACCACTGGGCGTGGCTTGCGCCGTGTCGCCATTCGCCTACGTTAGCAGGTAGGCTGGAATATTTTGCAAAATTTTCTAAATTTTCCAAAAAATTCCGACCTTCCCTTTGCCAGTCAATCAGCGTTTTTTTATGAAAAAAACCATACAACTGCCATTGTTGTTCGTCATTCACCAAAAGCCATTGCGGTAGAAAAAAGTAAGGCTCGCCGTGAAATTTCACGCCGCCCACCAGCGGTAAATTTTCCTGCTGACAAAACTGCTGGGCGTGGTCGATGTCTTTAAATTGCTGAATGGCACCGAGTGCCAGTAATTTTTCCCCACTATCACGGCGTTGAAAGTAAAACTGTGGAAAATACGGCTGACTTTTCTGCCAACGCAATAAATCCGCTGGAACAGTGCTTGAAAACTGAATAGAAAGAATAGAAAAATGCGCCGTTTCAAACCATTGAACGGCGTTATTTGCCTTGCGGCTAAACCAATGAACGGGCGCCATCGTTGGGGTGATCGACTGTGAGAGTGCTTCGGTTAAGTATGTTTTTAACTGCTGAAAGATCGCCATACAGAAAATAAATTGTTTTTAGGTTAAAAATACGTTAAAAATGCAGCCTATTATAATCCATTTCTCGCTGTTTGTACTTCATTTATAGAGAGGCGTATGCGTACTTTAACTCAATCTCAAAAACTTAATAAAGTTTGTTACGATATTCGTGGTGATGTTCACCAAGAGGCTTTACGTTTACAAGCACAAGGCAACGACATTTTAAAACTAAACATTGGCAATCCTGCCTATTTTGATTTTCCCACTCCACCTGAACTTTTACCCCCTATTTTAGCCAACATCGCTACTGCACAAGGCTATTGTGATTCCAAAGGCATCGAAAGCGCGCGCCAAGCCATCGTGGATTATTACCACGCACGTGGAATAACAGAAAATACCGTTGATGACGTTTACATTGGTAACGGCGTATCGGAATTGATTGTAATGACAATGCAAGCCTTATTAAGCGAAGGCGATGAAGTGTTGCTTCCAATGCCTGACTATCCGCTATGGACGGCGGCGACCAATCTTTCTGGCGGTAAAGCGGTGCATTATTTATGCGATGAACAGGCAAATTGGAGTCCTGATTTAGCGGATATTCGCCGTAAAATCACCCCACGCACGAAGGCGATTGTCATTATCAACCCAAACAACCCAACAGGGGCGGTTTATAGCCGTGCGCTTTTGGAAGAAATCGTACAAATCGCACGCACGCACAATTTGCTCATCTTAGCCGATGAAATTTACGAAAAAATTCTCTATGACGGCGCTGTGCATACCCACATTGCGGCACTCGCCCCTGACTTGCTGACTATCACCTACAACGGTTTATCCAAATCTTACCGCTTGGCGGGCTATCGACAAGGCTGGATGATTTTAAATGGCCCGAAACAGCACGCACTCGGTTTTATTGACGGCTTAACCACGCTGACCTCAATGCGACTTTGTGCCAATCACCCAATGCAATACGCCATTGCCCCAGCGCTCACTGGCGTGCAAACCATTAACGATCTCGTGCTGCCAAAAGGACGTTTGCTGGAACAACGCAACCTTGCCTATGAAATGCTCAACGGCATTGATGGCATAAGTTGCGTCAAACCAATGGGCGCATTATATGCTTTCCCCAAAATTGATGTGGAAAAATTCAACATTAAAAACGATGAAAAATTTGCACTGGATCTGCTACGTTCACAAAATGTGTTGCTGGTTCACGGCACAGGATTCAACTGGCACAAGCCTGATCACTTCCGTGTGGTTACCCTCGCCAGCACAGATCAACTGGAACTTGCCCTCTCTCGCTTAGGAAAATTCTTAGAAAGTTATCGTCAGTAAATTTTCCATAAAAAACAAGGCCGGAATATTCACAAAAATTTTGAAAATATTCCGGCCTTCGATTTTATGCGGTGCGGATTATTCGTCTACACAAACGGATTCGATCACTACAGATTCTTTTGGTACGTCTTGGTGAAAACCGTAGTTGCCAGTTTTCACTTTGGAGATTTTATCCACAACGTCCATTCCTTCAACCACATTACCAAAAACGCAGTATCCCCAGCCTTGTGGGGTTTCAGATTTGAAGTTTAGGAAGTCGTTATCCACGGTGTTGATGAAAAATTGTGAGCTAGCGGAGTGCGGATCCATCGTGCGCGCCATTGCTAAGCTGCCACGCTTATTTTTCAAGCCGTTATTTGCTTCATTTTTAATCGGTGCGTCCGTGTCTTTTTCCAACATTTGCACGTCCATACCACCGCCTTGAATCATAAAACCGTCTATTACACGATGAAAAATTGTGTTATTGTAAAACCCTTTTTTACAGTAATTTAAAAAGTTTTGTGCCGTTTTTGGCGCATGTTCAAAATCCAATGCGATTTTGATGTCGCCATAGTTTGTGTGTAAAGTAATCATAAATTTTCCTTGTTTAAACTTGGTTTAACGCAATGTTTTGCAGGGCGGATTATTTCACAAAATTTTGACAAATACGAGCCAGCAACTTTTTCCAGCCTAAATAAAAATTCATTATGTTAAAAATTTACAATACACTCACTCGTGAAAAACAAGTTTTTCAGCCATTAAACCCACCGCACGTTGGAATGTATGTGTGCGGCGTAACCGTTTATGACCTTTGCCATATTGGACACGGTCGTACTTTCGTTTGCTTTGATATGGTCGCACGTTACCTGCGTTATCTCGGCTATAACCTGAATTATGTGCGCAATATCACCGACGTTGACGACAAAATCATTAAACGTGCCTTAGAAAACGGCGAAAGTTGCGATGCCTTAGTTAGCCGAATGGTGAAAGAAATGCACGCTGATTTTTCGGCGTTAAACATTCTGCCGCCGTCTAGCGAACCTCGTGCCACGCACCACATTGCGGAAATCATCGCCCTTGTGGAACGCCTTGTGGAGAAAAATCACGCCTATGTGGCGAAAAACGGCGATGTAATGTTCGATGTGCTAAGTTTTGGCAATTACGGTGCCTTATCCAAACAAAACCTTGAACAGTTGCAAGCTGGAGCGAGCGAACGTGTGGAATTAAGCGATGTGAAGAAAAACCCAATGGATTTCGTGCTTTGGAAAATGTCCAAACCAGGCGAGCCAAGCTGGGAGTCCCCTTGGGGCAATGGTCGTCCAGGCTGGCACATTGAATGTTCCGCAATGAACAGCGCTGAACTTGGCACGCATTTTGACATTCACGGTGGCGGCTCAGATTTAATGTTCCCACACCACGAAAACGAAATCGCCCAATCGTGCTGCGCATTTGATACGCCATACGTCAACTACTGGATGCACAGCGGTATGATTATGATTAACAAAGAAAAAATGTCCAAATCTCTGGGCAATTTCTTCACCATCCGTGACGTACTCGACCACTACGGCGCAGAAACCGTGCGTTATTTCTTGTTAAGCACCCACTACCGCAGCCCATTACAGTACACAGACGAAAATCTCAATCTTGCCCACAGCGCCCTTGAACGCCTGTACACCGCCTTGCGTGGCACCGATCGCAACGCCAAAGCCTGCGGCGGCAATGAATTTGTAGAACGTTTCAAAGCGGCAATGAATGACGACTTCAACACGCCGAATGCGTTCTCCGTGTTGTTTGATTTAGCACGTGAAGTCAACAGCTTAAAAGCACAAAACGCCCCAGAAACCAACGCACTCGCCGCACGTTTACGTGAATTAGGCGGTGTTTTAGGCTTGCTGGAACAAGATCCTGAAAGCTTTTTACAAGGCAACGCAGACGATGACGACGTGGCGAAAATTGAGGCTTTAATCGCCCAACGCAACAACGCCCGCCAAGCCAAAGACTGGCCAGCCGCTGATGCCGCCCGCAACGCCCTAACCGAAATGGGCATCGTCCTAGAAGACAGCGCCAACGGCACCACGTGGCGTAGAAAATAGTTCACCAAAACCCCAACAAAAATTCCAGCCTAACGTTTTTTTGCTAGACTGGAATTTTTTTGTGAATTTTATTTACTCGCTTAAGGTTTTTAACAGATTTTCGATGAAGGCGATGCGTTCGGTTGGATCGTCAAGATCGGTTTGAAAGCGGAATTTAGTTGGGCTAGCGAATTGATAGACGCTGGGATCTTCGCTGATTAAGGCGATGAGTTTGCTTGGGTCGACCTTCGTGTCAGGGCTAAATTCTAATGTGCCGCCTTGTTTGTGCGCTTGGATGCGTTTAATGCCGAGTTTGTCGGCGTTAAAACGTAAGGTCGTAATATTAAACAAATTTTTGGTTGGATTTGGGAGTAAACCGAAACGATCCACCAGCTCCACACGCAGTTCATCGAGGCTTGCTTGGTCGGTTGCACTGGCAATGCGTTTGTAGAAGGATAAACGCATATTCACATCGCCTAAATAATCATCAGGAATGAGCGCTGGCAAGTGCAGTTCAATTTCCGCTTGGCTTGAAGTGAGTTCGCTTAAGGTCGGCTCTTTACCTGCTCGCAAGGCGGTTACGGCGTTTTCGAGCAAGTCCATATACAGGCTAAAGCCAATGCTTTCAATTTGTCCACTTTGGTCATCGCCTAATAATTCACCTGCACCACGAATTTCTAAATCCTGCGTGGCGAGCAAGAACCCAGCGCCGAGCGTGTCTAAACTTTCCAGCGCCTCTAAGCGTTTGCGAGCGTCTTTACTTAATAATTTTGGCGGCGGCGTGAGCAAATAAGCGTAGGCTTGATGGTGTGAGCGCCCCACTCGTCCACGCAATTGGTGCAACTGCGCCAGCCCAAATTTATCCGCACGCTCGATGATGATAGTGTTCGCCGTTGGAATATCGATGCCTGTTTCAATGATGGTTGAACACACCAGCAAATTAAAACGCTGATGATGAAAATCCGTCATCACTCGCTCTAATTCTCGCTTGCGCATTTGTCCGTGCCCAATGGCAATGCGTGCCTCTGGTACTAATTTCGCCAAATGCTCAGCACAATTTTCAATGCTCGCCACGTCGTTGTGCAAATAATACACCTGTCCGCCTCGCATAATTTCCCGCAAAATCGCCTCTCGCACTAGCAAATCATCCATTTGTCGCACAAAGGTTTTCACCGTTAAACGGCGTGCAGGCGGCGTGGAAATAATCGACAAATCACGAATGCCGTTCATCGCCATATTGAGCGTGCGTGGAATTGGCGTAGCGGTGAGGGTGAGAATATCCACGTTCGCACGCAGTTGTTTGATTTTCTCTTTTTGGCGTACGCCGAAACGGTGTTCTTCGTCAATGATCAACAAACCGAGATCCTTAAATTTCACGTCCTCTTGCAACAGTTTGTGCGTGCCAACCAAAATATCCACCTTGCCGTCGGCGAGATCCGCTAAGATCTTTTTATCCGCTTTGCTGGAATTAAAACGAGAAAGCATTGCCACGTTCACCCCTTGCTCGGCAAAGCGATCCAGCAAGGTTTCATAATGCTGTTTGGCGAGCAACGTGGTTGGCACCAGCATTGCCACTTGCTTGCCGTTCATTACCGCCAAAAATGCCGCACGAATTGCCACTTCCGTTTTACCAAAGCCCACATCGCCACACACGAGGCGATCCATCGCTTTCGGCTGGGTCATATCGCTGATGACGGCGTTAATCGCACGCTGTTGATCTTCCGTTTCTTCAAAAGGAAAACTCGCTGAAAATTGACTAAACGCCTCACGATCATAAGCAAATTGGAAACCTGCTTTGATTTCACGCTGGGCGTAAACATCCAGCAGTTGCGCCGCTACGTCACGGATTTTTTCTACCGCTTTCGCACGAGATTTTGCCCACGCATCACTGCCCAATTTATGCAGCGGCGCTTGCTCGTCCGCACCGCCTACGTAGCGTGTGATTAAATGCAAATTCGCCACAGGCACATAAAGCTTGGCATCATTGGCGTATTCCAGCACCAAAAATTCCGCCAAAATTCCGGCATTCTCAATAAAGGTCAAACCTTGATAACGCCCAATGCCCTGCTCCAAATGCACCACTGGCTGCCCGATTTTCAGCTCCGCTAAGTTGCGGATCAGTAAATCTGGATTGACAGATTTCGTGCGCGTTTGGCGAGCCTGCACTTTTTCGCCAAAAAGTTCCGTTTCACAAATAATTGCCCACGCCGGAATATTTGGCGATTTTTCCATAATAAATCCGTGCGCTAACGGACTAATGCAAATGGCTCGCTCGTCCGTTGGCTCGGCGATATTTTCTTGCCACGCAAGGTTTAACTTCAACGGCGACAGCAGTTCCAGCAAGGTTTCACGCCGCCCTGCACTTTCGGCTATGAACAGCGTTTTGCCTTTGAAATCACTAAGAAAGCTGTCTAAATTCACCAACGGTTGTTTGTGCTGGGCTTGCAAGGCAAGATCAGGCAAGGGGGCAATCGGCAAGTTGTGCTGATGAGTGCTGTTACGAGCAAATTTTTCACGTTGCAAACTAATGCGAGCAAAGTTTTTCAAGGCGAGATTGACGTTTTCAACGGAAAGCCACAGCCGTTCAGGGGGCAAGAGTGGGCGCATTGGATCCACACGGCGATTTTCAAAACGCTCATTCGCATCCGCCCAAAAACGCTCGCCTTTGGCGTGGTTTTCCTGCCACGTAACCATTAAGGTATTTGGCGCAAGGTAGTCAAAAAGCGTTGCCATTTCGTCAAAAAATAACGGCTGCCAGTATTCGATCCCTGCGGGTAACGTGCCTTTGCTGATTTGCTGGTAAATATGCTCTGGATCGTGGCGGATTTCGCCAAAGGTTTCACGAAAACGGCGGCGGAAGGCCTCGATTCCGCTATCGTTAATCGGAAATTCGTGGGCAGGCAGTAGGCGAATTTCGTCAATTTCTTGCAATGAGCGTTGGCTATCCACATCAAATGTGCGAATGGAATCCACTTCGTCATCAAAAAAATCCAAACGAAACGGCGCATTCGACCCCATTGGGAATAAATCCAGCAAGGCACCACGCACGGCAAATTCACCGTGCGATAACACTTGCTCCACCGCACGATAGCCACTTTTGATAAGGTTTTCACGCAGTTGCGTTAAATTCAGTTCATCACCTTTTTTCACCAAAAACACATTTTGTTGCAAATATTCCGGCGGTAGCACTTTTTGCATAAGCGTACTCATCGGCACAATAAAAATGCCTCGCTTGGCACGTGTTAAAAACGACAACGCACTTAGGCGCTGAGAAATGATGTCTTGGTGCGGTGAAAATAAATCATAAGGCAGGATTTCCCAATCAGGGAAAAAGATAACAGGATCAGTCGTTAAGGTGCTTAGTACTGTTTGTAATTGGATCGCTTGGCTGGTGTCAGGGGTTACAACCACGACAAGCCCTTGATGATCCTTAGCCATTTGTGCGAGCAGTATATTTTCACTGCTAGGTAAAATATTGCCTATGCGTTTGTGATCGCCTGGTGTTTGAGGTAATGAAAGATGAAAAAACATTGATGATCCTGAAAATTGCAAATGAATGGGGGATATTTTACACGCCGTACTGCGCCACGAACAGCCTATAAAAAACGCCCTCGATTGAGGGCGTTAAAAATGCGTTTAAGCTGTTATCAGCCCATACCGTATTTTTTTAATTTTTTGCGTAATGTACCACGGTTGATTCCGAGCATATTCGCTGCACGAGTTTGGTTGCCACGAGTGTATTGCATAACCATATCTAAAAGTGGGATTTCCACTTCAGAAAGTACCAATTCGTAAAGATCATTAACGTCTTCGCCTTCTAACTGTGCTAAGAAGTTTTTCACAGCAATTTTTACAGAATCACGCAACGGTTTTTGAGTCACTTGTGATTGAGCATTTAAAACAGAAGTCGTTAAACTTTCACTTGTAGGATTACGTTGTTCTAGCATTTTCCTTTTCCAATAATATCAATGTTGTAAAAAATTTTTCTAATGCTTGGAGCTGTGCAGTGGCACTCTCTAAATCATTAAACCGTTTGCGGAAATCAGAATTCGGCGAAATTGCCTCTATGTACCAAGCCACGTGCTTACGTGCCACACGATAGCCTTTTTGCTCACCGTAAAATTGGTGCAAATGTCGAATATGCGCTAGCACATCTGCACATTTTTGTTCCAGCGTAATAGGGACTATTGGTTGCCCTAAAAGTTCCCCCACAACATCTTGAAACAGCCACGGATTCCCCAATGCCGCACGGCCAATCATTATGCCGTCCGCTTTGGTGTAATCTAAAACCGCTCTCGCCTCTGTGGCGCTGGTAATATCGCCATTGGCGATAATCGGTAAGCTTACCTGTGATTTCACCGCTTTAATACTGTCGTATTCCGCACGCCCTTTAAACAAACAGTCTCTCGTTCGACCATGAATGGTTAAAGCTGCAATGCCAGCTTGCTCGGCAATTTTAGCAATTTCCACACAATTCTGATTTTCTTTATTCCACCCTGTTCGTATTTTCAGGGTAACAGGGACATCCACCGCCTTGACCACTTGTTGCAAAATTTTCTCCACTAGGGAGGGATATTGCAATAAAGCCGAACCGGCTAGCTTGCGGTTCACTTTCTTTGCAGGGCAACCCATATTGATGTCAATAAGGTTTGCACCGTATTGCACGTTAATCTGGGCGGCTTGTGCCATTTCCAAAGGATCCGATCCCGCAATTTGCACTGCGTTAATGGTCTCTGAAGGCACGGCTTGCAACCGCAGTCGTGATTTTTCCGTGTGCCATACCTTGGGATTGCTCGACATCATTTCTGAGAATGTCAAGCCAGCGCCATATTGACAACACAGTTGGCGAAAGGGTTGATCCGTAATGCCTGCCATCGGGGCTAAAAACACAGGATTTTTTAACTGATACGAACCAATGCGCATCTTTTTCTCCGTTATTCATAGATAAAAAAGCAACCGTTTTTGGTTGCTATTTAATCGTTTTTCAGCCTAATGGCAAGGGGCGCATGATACGCATTTTTTATACGTTTATCAAGTGTGTTTTTTAATCAATTTATGAAAATTTACGCATTTTTTTAAAATTTTTATGCACTCTATACCGTTTATAGGCTAGATAATTATTCAGTGATACAAAATCATAAAATTTGTTGAATAAACAAACGGTATGCCGCAAAAACAAAAGGCCGGAATTTTTGTCAAAATTTTGTCAAAAATTCCGGCCTTGCCCATTAGGATATACCACTATTTTTTGCGGTTATTTTTTACTTTTCTTAATAAATTTCATCAAACGTTTGCGTTTGCGCAGTTGGTTTGGTGTGAGTTTATTGCGACGGCCTGCGAATGGGTTGTCGCCTTCTTGGAAAAGCAGACGGATTGGCGAGCCGATGATTTTTAAGCTTTTACGGAAATAGTTGGATAAATAGCGTTTGTAGCTTTCTGGCAGTTTATCCATTTGGTTACCGTGAATGACGATAATCGGTGGATTATAGCCGCCTGGATGGGCGTATTTAAGCTTAATGCGGCGACCGTTAGCCAGCGGCGGCTGGTGTTCTTCGGTGGCCATTTGTAAAATGCGTGTGAGCATTGAAGTGGTCATTTTTTGCGTGGCGCATTGGTAGGCTTCCGTGATGGATTTAAACAAATTGCCCACGCCGCTGCCGTGTAAGGCGGAAATAAAATGAATGCGTGCAAAATCGATGAAACCTAAACGGCGATCGAGCTCGTTTTTCACTTGATCTTTAATGTCTTGATCCAAGCCGTCCCATTTGTTCACCACGATAACCAAGGATTTTCCAGCGTTCAAAATAAAGCCTAGCAAAGAAAGATCCTGATCGGAAATACCTTCACGTGCGTCAATGGTGAGCAAGCAAACATTCGCATCTTCAATGGCTTGCAAGGTTTTAATGACCGAGAATTTTTCCACTGCTAGGCGAACTTTGCCACGTTTGCGCACCCCTGCGGTATCGATGATGGTGTAATGTTGCCCGTCACGTTCCATTGGAATGTAAATGCTGTCGCGCGTGGTGCCTGGCATATCGTAAACCACCACACGATCTTCGCCGAGAATGCGGTTAGTGAGCGTAGACTTCCCTACATTTGGGCGACCAACGATGGCGATTTTGATGTTTTTATTGGCAGGATCTTCTTCTTTGGCTGCATCTAAAATTTCATCAAGCAAGGCAGCATCTTCTTCGCTATCAGCGTTAAATTGCCATTCATCGGATGCTTGAATGTCGCTATATTCGGTGTCGTTTTCTTGTTCAGTTTCGCTTTGCGTTTGTTCGTGTTTTTCTGCCAATGGTGCGAGTAAGTTTTCAATTAAGCTATTTACGCCACGCCCTTGACTGGCGGCGATTTGTGCCATTTCGCCTAAGCCTAATTGATAAAATTCTGCACAGTGGGAATCGGCATCGATGCCGTCAATTTTGTTTGCTACTAAAATCGTGGTTTTATTTTGGCGTTGGCGTAAATATTGCGCAATGCCGATATCCGCTGGTAAAAGCCCTGCACGAGCGTCCACTAAGAAAAGCACAATGTCCGCTTCTTCAATTGCGGCAAGGGATTGCTCTGCCATTTTTTCTTCCACGCCTTCTTCGCTGCCGTCAATACCGCCAGTGTCGATGACGAGAAAATCGTAGCCGTTGACGTGAGCGTGGCCGTATTTGCGATCACGCGTTAAACCTGGAAAATCCGCCACCAGCGCATCACGAGTGCGTGTTAGACGGTTAAATAATGTGGATTTGCCCACGTTTGGGCGACCAACCAGTGCCACCACAGGCATTTTTTTGGGTTCACTGGGGTGAGAAATGTGTGTATCTGTCATAATTTATCCTTTCAACAAATTCGTTATAAAAATGGCGTGATTATAACGAATAACCACGCCCAACCCTATTCTTTTATCGTTGCGCTGCGTTTAGCAAACAAAGACTTTTTGCCAAAAGTCGATGTCTTGATTGCCCAGCATAATGAAATTTGGGTTTATTAAACTTTCTCGTGCGTTGTAGGTTAAGGGTTTGTTCGGCTGAAAACCTTGTGAGAAATCCAGCACCGTACCGCCAATTTCTTGCAAAATAATTTCAGCCGCCGCCGTGTCCCATTCGCCCGTATCGCCTAAACGCACGTAGCAATCGGCGATATTATCTGCCACAAGGGCTGACTTCACACCGCTGGAACCAACAACGGTGATTTGATAATTCAATGCAGGATTAAGGTATGGTTTTAAGCGAGAGGCTGTGCTGTTACCAACAACGATACGAATAGGATCTAAAATTGGGCGTGGGCGAAGCCTTTCCACACCTGCTGGGGTTTGTTTAAATGCACCGTTGTCTTTGCTTGCATAAAAAGTCATTTGCTCTAAGGGCAAATGGATAGTACCTAAAATGGGGCGAAATTCCCCGTTTGTGCGTTCCATTAAAGCGATGAGAATGGCGAATTTACCCGTTCGTTTAATGAATTGCTGTGTGCCGTCCAGCGGATCAATCAGCCAATAACGCTGCCAATTTTGACGCTCCACCAACGGAATATCAGCACCTTCTTCCGAGAACACAGGAATGTCAGGGGTTAGATTTTTAAGCGATGCGGTGAGAAAATCACTTAACGTTAAATCTGCGTTGGTTACTGGGGTATCGTTACTTTTTTGCTTTATATCCAATGTCTGATTCGGATGATAAAAATCCAACAATAACTTTCCAGCATCCTTTAATAAATCAATAATTTGGGGCATTAATGAACGTATTGATGTAGAAGTCATTGTTGCTCCTTATGCTTATGAACAAAGTTAAAATTGTTCAAAATCATAACACAAGAAAAGCAAGGTAAGCCGAAATTTTTGCAAAAATTCCGGCGTACCTTTTTAACGTTGTTTAGGCTTTTAAGGTGCCTGCTTTTTCTAAGATAGGTCGCAAATACTTGCCTGTGTGGGAGTTTGGATTTTCTGCCACGCTTTCTGGCGTGCCTTGTGCGATGATTTGTCCGCCGCCTTTGCCACCTTCTGGACCGAGATCCACTAGCCAGTCAGCAGTTTTGATAACGTCTAAATTATGTTCAATCACCACAATGGTATTGCCCTGATCACGCAAACGATGCAACACCTGCAATAGCTGTTTAATGTCGGCAAAATGTAGACCCGTTGTTGGTTCGTCCAGCAAATATAGGGTTTTGCCTGTATCACGCTTAGACAGCTCTGCCGCCAATTTCACTCGTTGTGCCTCGCCCCCTGACAAAGTGGTGGACGATTGCCCTAAGCGAATGTAAGAAAGCCCCACGTCCATTAGGGTTTGTAGCTTGCGAGCCAAGGCTGGAATAGGGGCGAAAAATTCGCAAGCCTCTTCCACTGTCATTTCCAACACTTCGTGAATAGTTTTGCCTTTGTAGCGAATTTCTAGGGTTTCACGGTTATAGCGTTTGCCCTTACACTGATCGCACGGTACGTAAACATCTGGCAAGAAGTGCATTTCCACTTTCAACACACCGTCCCCTTGACAAGCCTCGCAACGTCCGCCACTCACGTTAAAACTAAAACGCCCTACGTTGTAGCCCCTTGCTCGTGCCTCTGGCGTACCAGCAAACAGCTCACGAATTGGCGTGAATACGCCAGTGTAAGTGGCTGGGTTGGAACGTGGTGTGCGCCCGATTGGGCTTTGGTTGATGTCGACCACTTTGTCGAAAAATTGTAAGCCATCAATAGATTTATACGGCGAAAATTGCTGGTTGCTGGCACGGTTAAGGGCATTTTGTGCCAATGGGAATAAGGTGTCGTTAATCAAAGTAGATTTGCCTGAACCTGACACGCCTGTAACACAAGTAAATAACCCCACTGGCACGTTTAGGGTTACATTTTTTAAATTGTTGCCCGTAGCACCACTTAGCACCAGTTCTCGTTTCGGATCCACTGGCGTGCGTACAGTCGGCACATCAATGCGATCCGTGCCAGCTAAAAAGCGCCCTGTTACAGAATGTGGGTTTTGCATAATTTCCTGCGCTGTTCCCTGCGCTACTACATTACCGCCGTGTACCCCAGCACCAGGCCCAATATCAATAATGTGATCCGCTGCCCAAATGGCATCTTCATCATGTTCCACCACGATGACGGTATTGCCCAAATCACGCAAATGGAGCAAGGTTTTCAATAGGCGATCATTATCACGCTGGTGTAAACCAATAGACGGCTCGTCAAGCACATACATTACACCCACCAAACCTGCGCCAATTTGGCTCGCAAGGCGAATACGTTGCGCCTCGCCGCCAGACAGAGTGTCCGCCGAGCGATCAAGGGATAAATAATTTAACCCCACATTCACTAAAAACTGCAAACGATCGATAATTTCTTTTAGCACTTTTTCCGCAATTTTGGCTCGTTGACCGGTTAAATTGAGTTTTTCAAAACGTGCTAACGCCTCGCCGATACTTTGTTCCGCTACGCTCGGCAAATTGAAATCATCAATAAACACGTTACGAGCCTCTAAGCGTAAACGTGAACCCTGACAATCTGTACAAGCACGTTGGCTCATCAATTTTGCCAATTCTTCACGCACCGTTTGCGATTCCGTTTCTTTATAACGGCGTGCCATATTGTTCAAAATACCTTCAAATGGGTGCTTACGGCGCACGATGTCGCCACGATCATTCACATACTGAAATTCAATATCTTCTGTGGTACCGTTTAAAATTAAATGACGAATTTTTTCCGGTAATTCCTGCCAAGGGGTTTTGATGTCAAACTGATAATGACGTGCCAAAGAACTTAGCATTTGAAAATAATAAAAATTACGGCGATCCCAGCCTTTTATCGCCCCACCTTCAAGGGAAATAGTCGGATTTTGCACCACACGATTTTCATCAAAATATTGCTGAACGCCTAAGCCATCACAAGTCGGACAAGCCCCCGCTGGATTATTAAAAGAAAATAAACGAGGCTCTAATTCCGACACGGAATAGCCACAATGAGGGCAGGCAAAATTCGCAGAAAACAGCAAGTTTTCTTGGCATTCTTGGTTTTTATCCATCGGCACCACTTCCACAATACCGCCTGAAAGTTCCAATGCGGTTTCCAAGGATTGCGCCAAACGAGTGGTTAGATCAGAACGAATTTTAAAACGATCCACTACCACTTCAATATTATGTTTTTGCTGTAATGCAAGCTTCGGCGGATCGGATAAATCACAAATTTCGCCATCAATTCTGGCACGAATATAACCCTGTGCCGCAAGACCAGCCAACAGTTTACTATGCTCCCCTTTGCGGTTAATCACCACTGGGGCGAGCAACATCATTTTACTGCCTTCTGGCAGGGTTAAAATTTTATCCACCATTTGGCTAATGGTTTGTGATGTTAGCGGAATGTGATGGGTTGGGCAGCGTGGCTCACCCACACGGGCAAACAGCAAACGCAGATAATCGTGAATTTCGGTAATCGTCCCCACCGTAGAGCGAGGGTTGTGCGAAGTGGATTTCTGCTCAATGGAAATGGCAGGCGACAAGCCTTCGATGTGATCCACATCAGGTTTTTCCATTAAAGACAAAAATTGACGAGCATAGGCAGAAAGGGACTCCACATAACGGCGCTGCCCTTCGGCATATAAGGTGTCAAAGGCCAAAGAAGATTTTCCAGAGCCTGAAAGCCCTGTGATCACAATTAACTTATCTCGTGGAATAGTTAGATTTATATTTTTTAAATTGTGGGTTCTCGCCCCACGAATATCGATATTTTTCATTGTTCTTGTTCACTTTATTTAAATACAACATCAACAACACGCAACGAGCAACAGATTTGCCTGCTATTTTTTATGGTTTGCGATCATTGTCGCATAATTCGACTTTTCAAGGGGTAAAGTATTTTTTAAACTGCTATCCCTAGTTTTTTTATAGCGTTAGGCCGGAATTTCAGGCAAAATAATGGGAATTTTTTTCTTAGAAATCAATCGTGGATTTCACCAATTCACACAGCAATGAGGTAATTTATGGCAGGTGTAAACAAAGTTATTATTATTGGCAATTTAGGGAATAACCCTGAAATGCGAACAATGCCAAACGGCACCCCTGTAGCAAATATTAGTGTCGCTACCAGCGAAACTTGGACCGACAAAATGACCAACGAGCGCCGTGAACGCACCGAATGGCATCGTATTGTTTTGTTCCGCCGTTTAGCAGAAATTGCTGGCGAATATTTACGCAAAGGTTCAAAAGTTTACGTGGAAGGTCGCTTGCAAACCCGTAAATGGCAAGATGCTAACGGACAAGATCACTACACCACAGAAATTTTAGGCGATAGCTTACAAATGCTCGACAGTCGCCGTGATAGTGGTTATGGCGACAATGGCGGTTATCAAGGTTACAATCAAGCGCCACAACAACAAAGCTACAACGCACAACCAAGCTACACACCGCAACAAGCAGCCCCTGCACCACGTGTGCCACAACAAGCACCGCAGCAAGCTCCACAGCCGTCTGCGCCAAGCTATCCAGAAATGGATACTGTAGTTGATGACGACATTCCATTCTAAGCCGATTACAAATAAAGGTTGTAATAAAAAATCCCACAATTTGTGACCTGACCCCAAAAACTTAGACTAAATTAATTTAAGGACTGGGCTCTGTATT
>JAHHQZ010000010.1 GCA_020026075.1 Actinobacillus sp.
TTGTTGAACACCTGTGATTTGATTCCGATGTTCATCCACTGCTTGCTGAACACCTGTAATTTGATTCTGCTGTTCGTCTACTTTTTGTTGAACACCTGTGATTTGATTCCGATGTTCGTCCACTGCTTGTTGAACACCTGTAATTTGATTCTGCTGTTCGTCTATTTTTTGTTGAACGCCTGTGATTTGATTTCGCTGTTCATCTACTGCTTGTTGAACTCCTGTGATTTGATTTCGCTGTTCGTCCACTGCTTGTTGAACGCCTGTGATTTTATCCTGTTGTTCATCTACTTTTTGTTGAACATCAGTAATTTGCTGCGTATGTTCGGTAATTTTTTCGGTATTTTCAGTAATGCTCGTGGCGTGAGCTGTGATTTGTTCCTGCTGTTGCTCCACTTTTTGTTGAAGTTCCGTAATCTTTTTTGTATGCTCAGCAATGTTTTGCGTATTCTCTTTAACTTGCTTTTTCAGTATGTTGATTACCAAATGGCGTGCTTTAGCCTCTGGTTTCAAATTCGCCTCAACTTTCCCTTTCAACACGTCAACTTCATCATCAAACAATCGCCCATCGGCCGCTTGTACAGAACCTGCCATCATTAAAAATACACTGGTAGCTCCCACGGTTTTAATTAATTTTTGCATAGAATGCCCCTTATGTTGAATCCAAATTATCCTTAAACCACCTAAAAAACGCTAACTACTATTAGGTAGCAAATGGATTTTAGCTAAGATAATTTCAGCATTTCAACAGGGATTTTTACAAAATAACCACTTTTAGTTAGTTTGTTGATTTTAGTCAAAATTTGAGCATGATTTGTATATTTTTACCAACAAATGAGTACTTTTTATTAACAACAATGATACAAAATGCCAAATTTATAGAGAAAATAAAGGGCGTTTTGTAAAGGTAAGGAATTTTTAAGATTGGTCTGCTGAATAAACTTTTGCTATAATCCGCCACCCTGCGTTCTCATAGCTCAATAGGATAGAGCAGCCGCCTCCTAAGCGGTCGATATGGGTTCGATTCCCGTTGAGAACGCCATTATTTTTCAATGCACATTTCCACTTATTCTTGCAATCCTGCTGATTTCAAACAAAAAATGCCAAAATTTCTATGAATATTCCGGCGTTCGATATTTATAAAAACACTAGAACTCATCATTAACACCTAGCTGGTAGCCCTCCCCTAACGCACATATACTAAATAAAATGAAACACCAGTCTTGGTAACCAAACTAGGATTTTCCCAACCGAGGCTGGAACAGCCCAGCAGAAGTAGCATTTTGTGTCATACGGTATGTTTATTTTTCTTCGGATTTAAAATATTCCTGCTCCATTTGCATATTAATCTTTTGGTTTTTATCCCAACGCTATGTTCAAGGTTATACAATCCTTTATTTGCAGCATCAATGTTACGGTTTAATTAATCTAATGTATTGGCATCTGCCGTAAAATAAGGCTGACCATTCTCGATAATCACTTAAGCTTAATTAAGCAAACCTTTTCTATTTATCAAATTTGACTTTTCTTTAAGCCAATAACGTCTCTCTAGTAATAAATAAAACGCCAGATTTTTCAAAAAAATTCTAGAAATTACAGCATGGTTTAATCTATATGATCTATCGCACAATTTGGAGAATTGGTTCTTTTTATGCACCCTTAGAAAGAGTACAATCAGCCTCACTTGGCTTTTAGTCAATGGGTGAGCGTAAGCTCTTGATGAAATAATAATAGAAGGAAACATTATGCGAATTGGTATACCTAAAGAACGGCAGGCACTGGAAAACCGTGTCGCAGCCACACCGAAAACCGTGCAGGAATTGATTAAGCTCGGTTTTGAGGTAACTGTTCAACGCAATGCAGGCTATAACGCCAGCTTTGAAGATAAAGCCTATGAGGCCGCTGGTGCGAGCATTGCTGATGATAATGCCGTATGGAATGCGGATATTATTCTTAAAGTGAATGCCCCCGAAGCAGATGAAATTCCGCTAATCAAAGAAGGTGCGACCTTAATCAGTTTCATTTGGCCAGCGCAACACGCTGATTTAATGCAGAAATTGAGCGAACGTAAAATCAATGTAATGGCGATGGATGCCGTACCACGTATTTCTCGTGCGCAATCAATGGACGCGTTAAGCTCAATGGCGAACATTGCAGGCTACAAAGCGGTCATCGAGGCGGCGGATAAATTCGGTAGTTTCTTTACAGGGCAAATCACCGCCGCTGGTAAAGTGCCACCAGCGAAAGTGTTGGTGATCGGCGCAGGCGTTGCAGGCTTAGCGGCCATCGGTACGGCGCAAAGTTTAGGCGCTATCGTGCGTGCCTTTGACTCTCGCCCAGAAGTGAAAGAACAAGTGGAAAGTATGGGGGCCTCTTTCTTAGAAATTAACTTTAAAGAAGAAGGCGGCAGCGGTGATGGCTATGCGAAAGTAATGTCAGACGAATTTAACCGCCGTGCCTTAGCCCTTTACGCTGAACAAGCGAAAGAAGTGGACATCATCATCACCACAGCACTTATTCCAGGTAAACCAGCGCCACGTTTGATTACCAAAGAAATGGTTGAAACGATGAAAGCTGGTAGCATTGTGGTTGACCTAGCGGCAGCCACTGGCGGTAACTGCGAATTAACCGAGGCTGGCAAAATTGTTGAAACGCCAAATCAGGTGAAAATCATCGGTTTCACCGATTTACCGAGCCGTTTACCAACGCAATCTTCCCAGCTTTACAGCACCAACCTTGTCAATTTATTAAAACTTTTAACCCCAGCGAAAAACGGTGAAATTGACATCAATTTTGATGATGTGATTATCCGCCACGTTACCGTCATTCGTGATGGCGAAATCACTTGGCCAGCACCGCCGATTCAAGTATCCGCTCAACCTGCGAAAAAAGCCGAACCAAAACCAGCGGCGAAAAAAGCAGAAAAACCAGCAATGTCTGCGAAAAAAAAATACGGTTTGATGCTCTTAGCCGTGTTAGCTTTTTTGTGGATCGCTGCCGTGTCACCAACGGAATTTTTAGCGCACTTCTCTGTGTTCGTGCTGTCTTGCGTAGTGGGCTATTATGTGGTGTGGAACGTAACCCACGCCTTGCATACACCGTTGATGGCAGTAACTAACGCCATTTCAGGCATCATCATTGTTGGTGCGTTACTACAAATTGCACAAGGCAGTTTCTTTATTAGCTTGCTCGCCTTTGTCGCTATTTTAGTGGCAAGCATTAACATTTTCGGCGGCTTTAAAGTCACCCAACGTATGTTGGCAATGTTCAAAAAAGGTTAAGGAGATCATATGTCATTAGGTTTTATTCAAGCGGCGTATATTATTTCCGCATTACTTTTCATTATGAGCCTTGCTGGGCTTTCTAAACACGAAACCGCCAAAGCGGGGGCGTGGTACGGCATTATCGGTATGGCGTTCGCCCTTGTGGTAACCATTTTCTCACCACACACACACGGCACGGTTTGGATTTTACTTGCGATGGTGATCGGTGCTGTTATTGGTATACGTAAAGCCTTAAAAGTTGAAATGACGCAAATGCCTGAACTCGTGGCGATTTTGCACAGCTTTGTGGGTTTAGCGGCGGTACTTGTGGGCTTTAACAGCTACGGTTTGCACGAGGCAATGTCGCCTGCAATGGAAAACATCCACAACATTGAAGTGTTTTTAGGCATTTTCATCGGTGCGGTAACCTTCACTGGCTCCATCGTGGCATTCGGCAAATTAAGCGGTAAAATTCCATCTAAAGCGTTAATGTTGCCACATCGCCATAAAATCAACTTAGCTGCACTTGTGGTGTCATTCTTGTTAATGCTCACTTTCATTCATCATCCAGAAAACTTATTCCCAGTATTGATAATGCTCATCATTGCTCTCGCCTTTGGTTGGCATTTAGTTGCCTCTATCGGCGGTGCGGATATGCCAGTAGTGGTGTCAATGTTGAACTCTTACTCAGGTTGGGCAGCAGCAGCTGCTGGCTTTATGTTGGATAACGACTTGCTCATCATCACAGGGGCATTAGTGGGTTCATCTGGTGCGATTCTTTCTTACATTATGTGTAAAGCGATGAACCGCTCATTCATTAGCGTGATCGCAGGTGGCTTTGGCAACGATGTACAAGCAAGCAGCCAAGAAGAACAAGGCGAAATCCACGAAACCAATGCTGAAGACGTAGCGAATATGCTGAAAAATGCCAAATCAGTCATCATCACACCTGGATACGGAATGGCGGTGGCGCAAGCACAATACCCAGTGGCGGATCTCACAAAAAAATTGCGTGATAAAGGCGTAGAAGTACGCTTTGGGATTCACCCAGTGGCAGGTCGTTTACCCGGTCATATGAATGTGTTGTTAGCAGAGGCGAAAGTACCTTACGACATCGTGGAAGAAATGGACGAAATCAACGATGATTTCAAAGACACGGACGTGGTGTTGGTTATCGGTGCGAATGATACGGTCAACCCAGCAGCGATGGACGATCCAAACAGCCCAATCGCTGGAATGCCTGTGCTTGAAGTATGGAACGCTGACAATGTGGTGGTGTTCAAACGTTCAATGGCAGCAGGCTACGCTGGCGTACAAAATCCACTGTTCTTCAAAGACAACACGCAAATGTTGTTCGGCGATGCCAAAGATCGTGTGGAAGACATTTTGAAACATATTTAATCATTTAACGAAGGTCGGAATATTGTTAAAATTTTTGCATATATTCCGACCTTGCTTTATTTATTTTTATTTAGGACGTTATGAAATTTATTTCTTTTAATATTAATGGTTTACGTGCCAGACCTCACCAACTCACGGCGATCATCGAAAAACACCAGCCAGAGGTTATCGGCTTACAAGAAATCAAAGTGGCGGATGAAGATTTTCCTCATCAATTATTTGAAGGTTTGGGCTACCACGTCAATCATCACGGTCAAAAAGGTCATTATGGCGTAGCATTACTGACCAAACAAGCCCCATTACAAGTGCACAAAGGCTTTAGCACTGATGATGAAAATGCCCAACGCCGAATTATTATGGTAGATTTAAACACGGACTTTGGTCGCTTAACGGTCGTCAATGGCTACTTTCCACAAGGGGAAAGCCGTAAAAACGAAACCAAATTCCCTGCCAAACAAAAATTCTATACGGACTTGCTCCATTTTGTTAAAAACGAACACGACCCTGCCAATCCATTACTCATTATGGGCGATATGAACATCAGCCCTTCCGATTTAGACATCGGCATTGGCGAGATCAACAAAAAACGCTGGCTAAGCACAGGAAAATGTTCCTTCTTGCCAGAAGAACGTGAATGGTATCAACGCTTATATGACTGTGGTTTAGTGGACAGCTTCCGTGCCTTACACCCTTTCACCTGCGATGAATTTTCGTGGTTTGATTACCGTTCAAAAGGCTTTTTAGATAATCGTGGTCTACGTATTGACCATATTCTTGCAAACCCTGTCCTAATGGCACACTGTGTGGGCGCTGGCATTGACCGTGAAATTCGAGCCATGGAAAAACCAAGCGATCACGCACCAATTTGGGCAGCATTTAAATAATTTTTCATTAAGGAGGAACTGATGGAAGAAACCCTAACCCCAGTCGAGCGCTGGCGAAGAAGTGCAGCACAAGAGAAAGCAGTACTGGATATGCTGGAGCCTACGTGGTTTAGCTATCAACGTGAAAGTACAAATGGCCCGATGCTCATTCGTACGAATTTGACCTATGCTCGTATTTCTGATGATTTAGCTTTTGATTATTGTTATTTAACTGAGGTTAGCTACACCCTTACTCCGTTAGCATCCTCCTCGCTTACGAGCGATCAAATTCGCCATAAGATTTTAGCCACTGCCGAAAAAGTGGAGTCGCTCACCAATAAAGCAATCTATTTTGTCGCAACCTACGAAAATCCGCAAAAAAACACGTTTCACCTTTACTTTTATTCGCGTGATGATGAAGAACCTGATTTATTGGCAACACTCAGCGACTGTAAAGAACATTTCAAAGAGGTCATTGAACAAACAGACATTGATTGGAGCGTATATATTGATGGCTTATGCCCTGATGCAGTAGAAATGGCGGTGCAAGAGTGCCGTAATTGTTTTGATCAGGTTCGAGCCGATCCAAGCATTAATCCACATAAACGCTACGTATTCCAGCATACATTGACTTTCTTTAACAAAGAGGAAATGAATGCTTTTTTAGAGCGTGTTAGCCTAATGGGCGAAGGAATGTTCACCTCACTACAGCATTCCAGAGAGGCCGTAACGTTACCTGAACATTTACAGAAACATCAACTCAGCCCAAAGGCTTATATTGTCCTACTTGACCAAGAAGGAACGCTCAATGACGAACAAGCGGTTTACAATGCGGTTAATTTCTGTGAAACCACTCGTATGGAATTATACTTATTGGGCAATTATCTCGGTTGGACACTAACGACGAGCGAAAACCAAACGACTAAACCATTTATGGTTCACAAAAACCTGCTCAATTAAATCCAAACACTGGGGAACGCCAATGTTTTTATATTTTTTAGATCTTTTCGGTACGGCGGTTTTCGCCATTTCAGGGGTAACCTTAGCCTTTCGCCTGCGAATGGATGCGATCGGTGTATTGATCCTTGCAAGCGTAGTCGCCATTGGCGGCGGTACTTTGCGTGATGTCATTTTAGACGTGCCAGTTTTTTGGCTAAAAGATAATAATTACATTTGGGATATTTTAATCACCTGCGTGATTTCTGCGACAATGATGAACTATGCCCGAGCCATTCCGTGGTGGATTTTGCCCATCTCCGATGCGCTCGGCTTAGGCGTTTTTACCATTATCGGTGCCGAAAAAGCATTAAGCTTAGGGCTAAGCGCCACTGTCGCCGTCATAATGGGAACGCTCACCGCCTGCGGCGGCGGCATTATTCGAGATATGCTCGCACGCCGTATTCCCTTTGTGCTACGCCAAGAAATCTACGCCAGCGCCTGCATTGTAGGCGGCTCGTGTTATGCCATGTTGCGAGATTATTGGCATGAAGATATGGCCATCATCGTTAGCGTTTTTGTGGTTTTAGCCATTCGCATTCCTGCTATCATCTGGCGCTGGTCATTGCCAAAGTTTGACTTTCAAGGCTAAATGCCTAGCTCTAAATACTTAGCTCTAAAAGCTTTGGTTCTAAACACTAGGTCGGAATATTGTCCAAAATTTTGGCAAAAATTCCGGCCTTGCTTTTTTTATTCCCCTAGCATTGCTTGCTTGATCTTATCTGCGAAACGCTCAACCGCCTGCCAATCCGTGTACTCACAATCAGTACATAAATCCGTATCGCCCCCTGTTAATTTCATAATCAACTGAATCAAACGGCGATCCCAAAAATGATAGCGATGATAACGCAACGCCCCAGCAAACACCGCACAAGGGTTCGGCTGCCACAGGTTCGCTGTTTTTTGCAAAAATTTTCGCATATAAGGATTGGTTTCAGGGGTATTTTTTTCGGGTTTGCGTGCGGTTAAATTCACGCCAAAAAACGCCACAGGGCAAGGATTTTCTACTTGTGAAAATTGACGAGCAAAACGATACAAATCTCGTGAAAAATGCCCGTAACGCACGGGCGCACCAACCACGACGGCGGAATATTTTGCAACATTTTGTGCATTATTCCGACCTAGCCAATCGCTAAGCAACATCAGTTCTACATTGGGGATTCTACTGGCGAGAAAATGGGCGATCTTTGCCGTTTGACCATCACGGCTTAGGTAAAGCATAAGGCAGGGCTTTTGATATAATTTCATAAAATATAGTTTCATTTGTTATTTGTTTGTGTTATTTTACGCAGGTTTTTTTTGCTTGTCCAAAGCTTATTTTTTATTTTTCTGTGGGAAATTTCTGTGGTAACTGCTCATTCATCTGCTTTTCATTTGTACAATATCGGCATTAACTACCAAAAAGCCGATACTCAGTTGCGGGGAGAGTTTAGCCTGTCACCCGACCAGCAAATCCGTCTACTCGCTCAAGCAAAAGCGCAAGGTTTACCAGCGCTGTTCGTGCTTTCCACTTGCAATCGTACGGAAATAATGGGGTTTGCACGCAATCCTTATGAACTTATTTCCCTACTCGTGGCGCACGCTAATGGCGATATGGCACGTTTTACCAACGTGGCGAGCGTGTACAAAGGGGCGGAAGCCGTTGAACATTTATTCCGCACTGCCACTGGCTTAAACAGCCAAATTCCAGGCGATCACGAGATTATTGGTCAACTGAAAAATGCATTTCAACAAGCGCAAGAGGCCGGAATGGTGGACAATTTTTTGTCTCGCTTATTTGATAAGGCGTTGGCGGCTAGTAAAGATGTAAAAACGAATACCGCATTTAGTCGTGGCATCACCTCCGTAGCCTTTGCTGGGGTGCAGTTTTTGCAAACACATTTTGGCGATTTGCACGGTAAAAATATTTTACTGTATGGTGCGGGCAAAATGGGTTGCAAAGCTTGTCGTTACCTGTTGAAACAAGGGGCAAACGTAACACTTATCAACCGTTCGCAACACAAAGCCCTTGCCCTGCAAGCGGAATTACCAGCGCTTAACATCGCCCCAGTGGCAAACCTGACCGCACAACTTGCACAAGCAGATGCCTTGCTCGTGGCCACTGGGGCAACGACACCAACGGTGTTGCCTGAACATATTCCAGTGCAATGTGATTTGCTAATGCTGGATCTTTCCATTCCGCCCAATATTAGCCCTGCCGTAAAACAATCGCCAAAAGTGCAAGTGGTTGATTTAGACAGTCTTTCTCAATCCACTACCGCAACCGTTGCCCAGCGTGAAAGCTATATTCCAGTGGTAGAAAAAATTGTCGAACAACATAAAAATGCCTTTTTAGACTGGGTGAGTGAGCGTGAATTAACCCCCATTATTCAAGATTTCAAAACCCAGCTACAAGCGATTCAACAGCGAGAATTGGCCTTCCTTGCTCAAAAATCCAACAACTTTAACGCAGAAGATGCCCAATATTTAAGTGATCGTTTGATCCAAAAAACAATGGCACAATTTGTGCAATATTTAAAAACCGCTCAAGCATAATGGAGTTACGATGAAATTCACTACCGAAAAACCGCTACGCATTGGCACTCGTTGTAGCGAACTCGCCCTTTGGCAAGCTCGCCAAGTTCAAGATCAATTATCAATGCTGGGCGTGCCGTCCGAGCTGGTTCCGCTGAAAGCACAAGGCGATGTGTTATTACACAAACCACTGTACGAATTGGGCATTACAGGCGTATTTACTCGCCATTTAGATGCGGCAATGCTCGCTGGCGAAATCGATATTGCGGTGCATTCGATGAAAGACGTGCCAACTCGTCTGCCACAGGGCATTGTGCAAGCAGCAGTGCTACCTCGTGCGAACCATTGCGATATTTTGGTCTTTCAAGCCCAGCAAAATGCTGATGATTTATTACAATATTTTCAAGAAAATTCCGCCCTTGTCGCTACCAGCAGTCCACGCCGTGCGGCACAGTGGCTCAACCGCTACCCTCATCATCACGTAGTAGATTTGCGTGGTAACGTGCAAACTCGCTTACAAAAATTAAAAGATAACCGCTGGGACGGTGCGATTTTCGCCGCCGCTGGATTGGAACGTTTAAGCTTGCGCCCTGCACACAGCTTAAATTTAGATTGGATGATCCCAGCCCCAGCGCAAGGGGTGATAATGGTAACCGCCAACGCTGACGACAGCGAAACCCTCGCCCTTTGCCAGCAAATTAACCACGCTCCGACCGCCTTATGTAGCGGTATTGAGCGAGATTTCTTGTATTTCCTTGAAGGCGGCTGCACAGCGCCCATCGGCGCTTTCGCTCATATCAAAGGCGATGAATTACATTTTCATGGGGTGCTACTTTCCGCTGACGGCAAACAAAAAATGACCGTTGAACGCACACTATCTTTAAGCGATCCAGCCCTTGCCACTCTCGCCCAAGACAGCACCAACCAAATCCGCCAGCAAGGCGGCGAAACCCTTTTACAAGCTCGTAAGGCCTAACAATGAGCCAAGTGCAACTTTTCTCCACCAAACAGCTTACTCGCCAACAGCGCAAGGCTTGGACACTGGGATTTGCGTTGCACTCGGCGAATTTCATTCGTATTGAGCCACTGCCCTTGCCTGCACTGCCTAATCATTGGCAAGGCAAAGCCTGCATTTTTACCAGCGTCAATGGTGTAAATCATCTGATCCAACGCCATAATTTACCGAAAAATTCCGACCTACCCATTTTCTGCGTGGGCGAGAAAACCGCTCAAGCTTTGCAAAAAGCCGGCTACACCGTAACCCATACCGCCCCTTGTGCGGCGGATTTAGCGCAAGCGTTAAAGCAACGCTACGGCGAGCAGATGCCTGAATTCATCCATTTTTGTAGCGATCGCCGTTTGCCCACGTTGCGTGAAACGCTTTCGCCTCACGTGCAAGAATGCGTCATTTACGCCACAAAACGTTGTGGCAGCGTCATCGCCCCAGCGCAACGCCGAGATGGCGTGCTGTTTTTCAGCCCATCGGCGGTAATGGCGTACCACGCCTTGAACCCAGCCCCAGTACGCAGTTTTTGTTTAGGTGAAAGCACAGCAAACGCCGCACGCACCTGCGGTTTTCCTTGTGTACATACCGCCACAGAACCCACTGTTGATGCATTGATCACCACAGTGATACAGTATTTTCAATCGATTAAGGATTAACAATGTTTAGAACTCGCCGTTTACGTACGTCCCCTGCCATTCGCCGTTTGGTGCGTGAAACCACCCTTGCTACAGACGATTTGGTGTATCCAATCTTCGTTGAGGAAGGTCGGAATATTAAGCAAGAAATTGTTTCAATGCCGGGCATTTACCGCTATTCCATCGATCGCCTGCACGAAGAATTAGATGAAATAATTCGTTTAAATATTCCAGCGGTGCTACTTTTCGGTATTCCGCAGCACAAAGATGCCACAGGTTCCAGCTCGTGGGACGATGTGGGCATCATTGCCCAAGCGGTGCGTGCTATTAAAGCCTATGCGCCGCAGCTTTATGTGATCACAGACGTGTGTTTTTGCGAATACACCGATCACGGGCATTGCGGTGTGTTGGCTGAATATGGCGATCATTTAGACGTGGATAATGATGCCACCTTGCAAAATCTCGCTCGCCAAGCCTTGTGCCACGCCAAAGCAGGGGCGGATATGATTGCCCCTTCTGGAATGATGGACGGAATGATTCAAACCCTACGCCAAGCGTTGGATAACGCTGGCTTTGTGAACTTGCCGATTATGGCGTATGCGGTGAAATATGCATCTGCCTTTTATGGGCCGTTCCGTGATGCGGCGGATTCCACGCCACAGTGGGGCGATCGCAAAACCTATCAAATGGATCCTGCCAACCGTATGGAAGCCTTGCGTGAGGCGACCATTGACGAGGCAGAAGGAGCAGATATTTTAATGGTGAAACCTGCGTTGAGTTATTTGGATATTTTGCGTGATGTGAAAAACCAAACCCATTTGCCAGTGGCGGCTTATAACGTGAGCGGTGAATACGCAATGATCAAAGCCGCTGCCCAACAAGGCTGGCTTGATGGCGAAAAAGCAATGTGGGAAAGCTTGCTGTCAATGAAACGTGCTGGCGCAGATATTCTCATCACCTACTTCGCCAAAGAAGTCGCAACATTACTGCAAGAACAAAAATTTTAAGGATAATTTATGAAAACCGAACAATCAGCAAAATGCTTTAACGAGGCAAAACAATATTTAGTGGGTGGCGTAAATTCCCCTGTACGTGCTTTTAATTCCGTTGGCGGTACGCCGATTTTTATTGAACGTGGCGCTGGCGCTTACGTTTGGGACGTGGACGGCAACCGCTATTTAGACTTCGTGCAAGCCTATGGGCCAATGATTTTGGGGCATAACCAGCCGAATGTGCAAGCCGCTGTACAACAAGCTTTAACAGACGGCTACGCCTTTGGTGCAACCACCATTAAAGAAACCGCCCTTGCGGAGAAAATCTGTGCTACCTTCAAACACATCGATAAAGTGCGTTTCGTCAATTCAGGCACGGAGGCCGTACTCAGCGCCATTCGCTTAGCTCGAGCCTACACAGGCCGGAATAAAATCGTAAAATTTGCAGGTTGCTATCACGGCCACGCTGACAGCCTACTCGTCGCCGCAGGTTCAGGCTTAGCCACACTCAATATGCCAAGCTGTAAAGGGGTCATTCCCGATGCGGTGAAAAATACGCTCATCACGCCGTACAACCACGCAGACGCACTGGAAACACTGATTAACGCTAACGCCAACGACATCGCTGGGATTATCATCGAGCCAGTGGCTGGCAATATGGGCGTTGTGGTACCGAGTGCTGAATTTATCGAACGTTTGCAGACCTTAGCCCACCAGCACGGTATTTTAATTATCGTGGACGAAGTGATGACTGGCTTTCGTGCCAAATTCGGCGGCGCACAAGATGTTATCGGCTTACAAGCGGACATTACCACCTTCGGCAAAATCATCGGCGGTGGTTTCCCAGTGGGCGCTTACGGCGCGCGTGATGAAATTATGCAATGCGTTGCACCAATGGGCGAAATGTACCAAGCTGGCACCCTGTCAGGTAACCCAATTTCAATGACCTGCGGACTCGCTACGCTAGAAAATTTACAAGCCCAAGCCCCTTACGCACGCTTTGAAAACTACGCCGAGCAACTACGCCAAGCCTTACAAAATTCCGCCAAAAAATACGGCGTACCGCTTACGGTTAATACATTTGGCTCAATGCTCACGCCATTTTTCACCGCTGAAAAAGTTACCAACTTCGCCAGCGCACAACGCTCCAACACCGAACACTTTAAAACTTTCTTTTGGGCGATGATGGAAAAAGGAATGTTCCTGCCGCCAGCACAATTTGAATCGTGGTTTTTAAGCAGTGCGATGACTGACGAAGATATGCAAAACGCCGAATCCGCCATTGACTATGCAATGCACGCCGTTGCCCAAACACACGGTTTAACCGCTTAATAATAAGGAAAATTTTATGCTTAAAAATCCCCTCTTTCTTGATGCCCTTGCAGGTAAAACCGTTGAACGTCCGCCAGTGTGGCTAATGCGCCAAGCAGGGCGTTATTTGCCAGAATTTCAAGCCATTAAACAAAAATATGATTTCTTCACACGCTGCCGTACCCCTGAAATTGCCGCAGAACTGACGGTGCAACCTATTCGCCGTTTTGGAATGGATGCTGCGATTTTGTTCTCCGATATTTTGGTAGTTCCGCAAGCGATGAACGTGCCGTTTGAAATGCGAGCTGGCGTTGGCCCTTATTTAGAAAACCCAATCCGCACTGCCAAAGATGTGGAACGTGTAACCACTGAAAACGCCGTTGCCGAGCTTGATTACGTAATGGAGGCCGTTCACGCCACGAAAAAATTACTCGCCAACGAAGTGCCGTTAATCGGTTTTGCTGGCTCGCCGTGGACGTTATTGTGCTACTGCGTGCAAGGTCAAGGCTCGAAAACCTTTGATTTAGCCAAAGAATTTTGTTTCCGTGATGGCGCTGCCGCCCACGCTTTACTGCAAAAACTGACCGATGTGACTATCGAGTACCTCAAAGCCAAAGTGCAAGCAGGTGTGAATGCGGTGCAAATTTTTGATTCGTGGGGCGGAATGCTAAGCCCACAAGATTATGCGGAATTTTCCCAGCCGTACATTCAGCAAATTATTGACGCATTAAAAGCCCACGCCCCTGTGATCGTATTCGGCAAAGGCTGCTATTTTGCTCTGCCAAGTATGGTAAATTCTGGTGCGAGCGCCTTAGGCGTGGACTGGACGCTCACGCCACAAATGGCACGAGAATTGACGCAAAGGAAAATTACCCTACAAGGTAACTTCGACCCCGCACGCTTGCTTTCCAGCCCTGAGTACATTGAAAAAGCAGTCACGGAAATGATTCAAGGCTTCGGCAAAGATCGCTACATCGTCAACTTAGGTCACGGCATTTTGCCAAATGTGCCAGTGGAAAATGTGCAGGCTTTCGTCAACGCCGTGAAACAATTCAAAGGCTAAGGAGCGCCTGTGTTACTACTTTCTCCTCTGATTCAAAAATACAATATCCCCGGCCCTCGCTACACCAGCTACCCAACGGTGCCATTTTGGGATCAAACAGGCATTGAGAGTGCCGACTGGGAAAGTTGCGTCATCCGTGCCTTCAAGGAAAGCAACGCCCTTGAAGGCATTAGCCTGTACATTCATTTGCCTTATTGCGAAAGCCTTTGCACCTTCTGCGCTTGCCACAAGCGCATTAGCAAAACTCACGATGTGGAAGATCCGTACATCGCCACGGTGCTAAAAGAATGGGATCTCTATTGCGAACGTTTACCTGAAAAACCTCGCATTCGTGAAATTCATTTAGGCGGCGGCACGCCAACCTTTTTTTCCAGCGAAAATTTACGCAAGTTGATTGACGGTATTCTCGCTAAAAGCGAAAAAATGGCGGATTTTTCCCTAAGCTTTGAGGCGCACCCTAACCACACCAGCGAAGAACAAATTCGCACACTGTACGAGCTAGGCGCACGCCGTAATAGTTTTGGCATTCAGGATTACGATCCCGTGGTGCAAAAGGCCATCAACCGTGTGCAAAGTTTTGAGCAAGTGGCGAATGTGCATAATATTTCACGCCAAATGGGCTACACCTCCATCAGCCACGATTTAATTTTCGGCTTGCCATTTCAAACGGCGGATAGCATTCGCAAAACCATTGAAAATACCGTAGCTTTGCACCCTGATCGTATCGCTTATTACAGCTACGCCCACGTGCCTTGGGTGAAAGGCGTAATGCAACGTGGCTTTAATGAACAAGATCTGCCTCGTGATATTGAAAAACGCTATTTCTACGAGCTAGGCAAAGATCTTTTGTTCAAAAATGGCTATGTGGAAATTGGAATGGATCACTTCGCACTGCCAACGGATAGCCTTTACCAAGCCTTAGAAAACAAAACCTTGCACCGCAATTTTATGGGCTACACCGCTGGCAAAACCCAACTGATGATCGGGCTTGGAATGTCATCCATTAGCGATGCGTGGTATGCCTTTGCTCAAAATGAGAAAAATCTCAAAGCCTATCAACAACGTGTGGAACGTGGCGAGCTGCCGATTATGCGTGGTCATTTGCTCACGGCGGAAGATTTAACCATTCGCCAGCACATTTTAAATTTAATGTGCCGTTTAGAAACAGATATGGCGCAAGGCTTGGACGCAGCCACGCAGAGCGCCATTCGTGAACGTTTGACGGAAATGGAAAAAGATGGCTTGCTTTGCTATCAAGGCTCACAGCTTAAAGTAACCGAAAAAGGGCGAATGTTCCTGCGTAACATTTGTATGGCGTTTGACTTACGCTTAATTCGCAACACCCCTGCCACTCGCATTTTCTCAATGACCATTTAGCAACGCCATAAAAAAACAAGGTCGGAATTTTTACAAAAATTTTGTAAATATTCCGACCTACGTTTTATGGGCGTTTAGCTTTTAGTCGCCATCAAAACCGTTAGGATTATTTTTCTGCCAGCGCCACGTGTCTTGCATCATTTGTTCAAGATCGTGTGTGGCACGCCAGTTTAACTCACGTTCCGCTTTGGTTGGATCCGCATAGCAAGTGGCAATATCTCCACTGCGACGAGGGGCGATTTTATACGGCACTGGCACTTGGTTTACTTTTTCAAAAGCTTTCACCATATCCAACACGGAGTAGCCATTGCCTGTACCGAGGTTGTAAACGTGGCAGCCAGCCTCGCTTTGGTGACGGTCAAGAGCTTTTAAGTGACCGTTGGCTAAGTCCACCACGTGAATGTAATCACGCACGCCTGTGCCGTCTGGGGTTGGGTAGTCATCGCCAAAAATTGACAACTGCGCCAGTTTGCCTACCGCCACTTGGCTAATGTATGGCAATAAATTGTTTGGAATTCCGTTTGGATTTTCGCCGATTAAACCGCTTTCGTGTGCACCCACTGGGTTAAAGTAACGCAAAATCACCGCACTCAATTTAGGGTTTGCCACAACGGCATCCATTAAAATGCGTTCAACCATATATTTGGATGTACCGTAAGGGTTGGTCGTGCCGCCTGTAGGGCTGGATTCGGTAATTGGCACAGTGGCTGGGTCGCCGTATACGGTTGCAGAAGAAGAAAACACGATGCTATTAACATTCGCTTTCGCCATTTCTTCTAGCAACACCAACGAGCCAGTAACGTTGTTTTGGTAATATTCCAATGGTTTACGCACGCTCTCACCCACCGATTTCAAGCCAGCAAAATGAATCACCGCATCAATGGCTTGTGTTTGGAAAATCAACGCCAGCAGTTGGCGATCCAGCACGTCCCCTTCAAAAAATGGAACTCGCTTGCCCGTAATTTGTGCCACACGTTCCAGCGCCTTTGGCGATGAATTAGATAAATTATCCAACACCACAACGTCGTGTCCAGCATTGAGCAGTTCCACGATCGTATGCGAGCCGATATAACCCGCACCACCAGTAACTAAAATACGCATTGTTATGCCTCCTATAAAGTTTTATTAACGTAAAGCGTGCTAACCAAAAGCGGATTCACACGCCACCTTTAAATATTGAATTGAATATTCACCTTTAAAAATTCGGTAAGGTCATTTCTCGCATTTGCAGGCTTAAACCGTCCACCAGCAAGACGCGACCGCATAAGGTTCTGCCTAAATTTAATCGCACTTTTATAGCTTCTAAGGCTTGGAGCGAACCAATCACGCCAACGATTGGTGCAAGCACCCCTGTTTCCACGCAACTTTGCCCCACTTCGCCAAATAATTGTGCCAGCGTGTGGTAAGTGGGCGTGTTCGGCTCATAAGTGAAAGTAGAAATTAGCCCTTCCATACGAATGGCAGCCCCTGACACTAATGGCGTTTGCAAGCGTTGACAAACGTTATCTAAACGGCAGCGAATATCACGATTATCCGTGCAATCCAACACTACGTCTGCCTGTGCGATCAAATGCGCCAACTCTGCATCGCTGGCGTTCATTGCGAAAGGTTCAATGGTGATGTGTGGGTTGATTTCCTGTAAGCGGGCTTTGGCGGAGAGTACTTTTTCTTGCCCAATAGTGGCATCACTATGCAGAATTTGACGCTGTAAATTTGACAGCGACACTTTATCAAAATCCAACAACAATAGTCGCCCTACGCCCGCACTGGCTAAATATTGCGCCGCCGCACAACCTAAGCCGCCTAAGCCCACAACGAGCATTGTGCTTGCTTTGAGTTTTTCTTGACCGTCAAAATCAATTTGACGTAAGTTGATCTGGCGAGCGTAGCGTTTTTCTTCTAATTCCGTTAATGCAAGGGCTGTCATTAGATAAGCAATCCATCAAAAGGTTCAATCGTTACCTGTTCACCAGCCGCAACATTGCCACGCTCACGTTCAAGCACAATAAAACAGTTACTTTGCGCAAGAGAACGGAACAAATGAGAACCTTGTGCCCCCACTGGACGCACGCTTAATACGCCATTATCTACAAAATATTCTCCACGCTGAAAATCCAAACGCCCTGCTCGTTTTTTCAGTGCCGTTCTAGCAACTGCTGGCAATTTAATCGGCGCTTGCCATTGGCTTTCACCGCTTAAATGCGCAATGGCTGGGCGTACCACTTGGCAGAAGGTTACAAAAGCTGACACAGGGTTACCAGGTAAACCACAAAACCACGCCTGACCTATTTTCCCAAAGGCAAAAGGCTTACCTGGTTTCATTGCGATTTTCCAAAAGTTCACTTCGCCTAATTTTTCTAACACTAATTTGGTGTAATCTGCCTCACCTACCGACACCCCACCGCTGGTGATGATCAAGTCCGCCTGTGCTTGTGCTTGCAAAAAGGCGTTCTCTAAACTTTCAACATCATCTTGTAGAATACCTAAATCAATGATTTCACAGCCTAATTTTTCTAATAATAGACGAACAGTAAAACGGTTAGTGTCATAAATTTGCCCTGTTGCCAACGGCTCGCCTACTGGCACTAATTCATCACCTGTGGATAAAATCGCCACTTTCAAACGTTCAAACACGTTCACGTTTGCAAGCCCCAAAGAGGCCAACAATGGCAAGGTACGAGCATTTAATTTGCTCCCTTGCGCCAATACCACATCGCCAACGGCAATATCTTCCCCTTGACGGCGAATATTTTGCCCCTGTTTCGGCATTGTCAAAAAGGTTACCGTGCCATCGGCGTTGAGTTCTGTTTCCTCTTGCATCACCACCGCATCGCAACCCGCTGGGATCATCGCCCCTGTCATAATGCGCACCACGCTACCTTCTGCCCATTCGCCAGTAAATGGCGCACCTGCAAAGGCTTTTCCAGCCACTGGCAAACACATTGATTGTGCTAAATCCGCACAACGCACAGCGTAACCGTCCATCGCCGAATTATCAAAACTCGGCACATTGATTGAAGAAATAACATCTTCAGCTACGATATGATTAACGGCTTGATCTAAAGATAGGGTTAAGGTTTTCGTTGGAGTGGGTAATTGAGAAAGCATTTGGTGGATAGCGTCATTGAGCAACAACATAATTATTCCTTTTCGTTTTGGAAACAACAAACGTACAACATTTTACGCCAAAATTCACACACAATACACCATTCTTTAAACAACCTACGAACAAGGTAATGGGATCTTTTAAAAATTGTGAATGTGTTTCCGCTTTCTTGTGATTTTATGCTGTTCTCTTGCGGGCAAAATCGCTAAAATTCCGCTCGGTTGTGCAATATCTCTACACAACTATCTTAGGAAACAACCAAATGTCATCATCAGGGTTTTATTTCGTTATCGGCAAAGCGAGAGCAACATCAAATAAGGAGCAAACAATGTTGAAGCGTGTCAAAAATTTAGCGATTTTTGGGGTAGGATTGCTGGCTGTGGGTTGTACGATGCAACCCAAAGAGTCCGCAAGCATCATTATTAAAAACGGAACGATTTTAACCATTGATGCAAAAAATAACGTCATACCGAATGGTGTTGTGGTGATCGACAACAATAAAATTGTTGCATTGGGTGATGAAGCGTTACTTTCTCGTTATCGTGCGAAAAAAGTGATTGACGCTAGAAATGGCATTGTTATGCCTGGCATGATCAATACTCACCAGCATTTACCGATGATCGCCTTTCGTGGGCTAGGTGAAGAAGGGATTAAAAACCGCTTGTTTGCGTATTTTTTCCCGCTTGAAGGTGAAAAACTAAGCCGTGATTTAATTTATAAAGCGACCATTCACGGCACAATCGATATGGCAATGGCTGGGGTAACCACCTATGCCGATATGTACTACCATATGGACGAAATGGCAAAAGCCACTAAAGCGGTTGGGCTGCGTGCGGTACTAGGTGAAACCATTATTAAATTCCCTGTGGTAGATGCAAAAACGCCTTACGGTGGCTTGGATTATGCGGTGAGTTTCATCAATGAATACAAAAATGATGAACTTATTACACCTGCCTTTGCCCCGCACGCTCCGTACACGGTGAGCAAAGAAAAGCTACGTGAAATTACGCAGCTTTCAGGCAAATACAATGTGCCTGTTTTAATGCATATGGCGGAATTTGAAGACGAAGCGAAGCGTTTAAAACTTAAAAATAAAACCGAAGTGCAATATATGGACGAGCTTGGTGTGTTAACACCACGCACATTGGTTGGACACGGTATTTATTTTAGCGACAAAGATTTAGACATTTTGAAAAAACGTGATGTCGCTGTTTCTTACAACCCAATGGCTAACGCAAAAGGTGCAACGGGCATCGCAAAAGCCTATCCAATGCTACAAAAAGGCATTCGTGTTGGGCTTGGTACAGATGGCCCTATGAGTTCCAACCAAGTGGATCTTTTCCGCACGCTAAGTTACGCCTCGTCAATGCAACGTTTGAAATATAACGATCGCACGATTATGACACCTGACCAAGTGGTACGAATGGCAACGATGGGCGGAGCGGAAGCGTTAAATATGGCGGATAAAATTGGTTCACTTGAAGCGGGCAAACTGGCGGATATTATCATCGTGGAAACGGAATCCGCTAATATGATCCCGAACTACGATCCATTTGCGACGTTAGTTTTCCAAGCCAACCCTGCGAACGTGGCAACGACCATCGTAAACGGCAAAGTGATTATGGAAGATCGTCAATTGAAAACTTATGATATGGACAAAAATAAACGTCAAATTCGTGAAATTGAAAAAGATATTGCGAGCTTTGCAAAAGAATTAGCCAAGAAAGCGAAAGCGATGAATTAAAAATTCATACGCCTTTTATGCCAAACCTCCCGTAATTCCCGTTACGGGAGGTTTTTAATGGCAACGTTACCTATCTAAGCGTGGCAACAGCTTTTCTCTGTGTTAGAATAGCAACTCTTTACGCGCCGCTGGCGCTTTATTTTTTGTTTAAAGAAGGATAACGCAATGTCAACGGCAGATTTTTTTAATAAAAATTCCGACCTAAGCTTTTCCAACGCTTTTTCAAAAGAAGCGTTGCTTGTACAAACAGCCTTACAACAACAAGGCATCGAAACGCCCTACTTCCCTTATGCCGCCGATGAAAAACAGCAACGCCGTACGGAGATTGCTGAAAAGATGAGCGAGGTTTTGACGCTAATCGGTTTGGATCTCAATGATGATAGCCTGCAAGGCACGCCAGAGCGTTTAGCTAAAATGTATGTTGATGAAATTTTTAGCGGGCTGGATTACCGCACGTTTCCTAAAATTACCAAAATTGCCAACAAAATGGCCGTCAAGGAAATGGTGCTGGTGAAGGACATTCAACTCAGCAGCGTTTGCGAGCATCATTTTTTAACCATTGATGGCACGGTAAGCCTTGCCTATTACCCGAAAGATTGGGTGATCGGTTTATCGAAACTCAATCGTGTGGTCGACTTTTTTGCTAAACGCCCGCAAGTACAAGAGCGTTTTACCGAGCAAGTACTCCTTGCCCTACAAACCTTATTAGAAACGGAAGATGTGGCGGTTTATGTTCAGGCCACTCATTTTTGTGTGAAGGGGCGAGGCATTCGAGATACCCACAGCAGTACCATTACCAGTGCCTTTGACGGTCGTTTTCTACAAAGCAACGTGCACCAAGAATTTTTACTGCACGTAACAAAATAGGCAGGTCGGAATATTTTTCATTTTTTTATTTATTTTACGGAAGAAGTTATGTTAACCATTTTATTTTTTGCACAAACTCGTGAGCTCATAGGCTGCGACAGCCTAACGCTCCCAGTGGACTTCGCCACTGCGGAAGACTTGCGCCGTCACCTCGCCGCTCAAGGGGGAAAATGGGCATTAGCCTTAGAAAATGGCAAGCTTTTAGTGGCGATTAACCACACTATCGTACCAATGCAAACTGCCCTAAATGATGGCGATGAAATTGCGTTTTTTCCGCCTGTTACTGGCGGCTGATTAAGGGGAAATGATGAACGAAGAACATTCGCCAACAACGGCAACAGACAAAGACACGATGATTTTAGTGCAACAAAGCTCGTTTCAACAAAATGAAGTTTATCAATGGCTTAGCGAACCTACGGATGTAGGCGGCACGGTCATTTTTATTGGCAAAGTACGTGATCAAAATCAAGGGGATTGTGTGTCAGCACTCACGTTGGAGCATTATCCAAGTATGACACACAAAGCCTTAGCGGATATTGTCAACGAAGCTCGCACTCGCTGGGATGTGAAACGAGTGGCGGTGATTCACCGTATTGGTAAACTGCGTACCAATGAAGAAATTGTGCTGGTCGGTACCAGTGCGCCGCACCGTGTAGACGCTTACCAAGCTAATGAATTTATTATGGATTATTTGAAAACACGTGCGCCCTTTTGGAAAAAAGAGCAAACAGATCAGGGCGATCGTTGGGTAGATGGCAGAGAAAGCGATCAAGCCGCCGCCGAACGTTGGTAAAATTTCAGCAAATATTCCGGCCTACGCCAAAAGTGATGCTTTTGGCGTTTTTATGTTGATCGGTTACAGGTTGAATAAATGAACAATCTTTTCTTATCCCTTACCTATATTGTGTTAATGGGCTTTGGTTTTCCCTTAATGCGTTTCATCAGTTTGCATTTTGATGTGCTAACCAACAATGCGGTACGTTTTTTAGCAGGGGCAAGCGTACTCATCTTAGGGTTGATGATCTTTCGCCGTAAAGATCTTCAATCTTTGCTAAAAAAACCTGCCGATGTGGGATTGGTCGTGTTTATCGCCAGCATTATGACGGCCAATATGTTCTTTTTTATCAAAGGCTTGGCCTTGACCACTGCCCTATCCGCCAGCGTATTTGCTTTAATTTCAATGCCTTTGGGCATAATGGTCGCTGCTTTGTTTTTCAAAGATGAACGACAAAAAGCCCGTCAGCCTCGCTTTATTGTTGGTAGTTTGATTGCGCTCGCAGGGGCGTTGGCGTTTATTTTACTCACGCCACAAGCCAATGATGCCAGCCAAGATTTCCTGCTAGGTAGCTTGTTTCTCACCTTTGCGATTAGCATTCAAGCGGTGCAAAATCTCTTTATAAAACAATTCACTAAGCGACAGCCAACGATTGTGATCAGCGCTGGTGTTTCGTTTGTGGCAGGGCTGATTTTCTTAGGATTTGCCTTTGCTTCAGGGGATATTTTTAGCTTAAAAAATGAATCTATTGATTGGCTAGCAGCGCTGATTGGCACGGGAATTTATGGCATTTTGGCTGGAATGCTGTTTGCGTTTTACATCATTGGTCATCTCGGTATTGTTGTGTTCAACGTGCTGGGGTTAATGATTCCATTCGTTACGGCGATTATTAGCTATTTATTTTTGGGTGAAAACATTCAGCCGCTGCAACTTGTGGCAGTCGGCGTGGCTGTGTTTGGTTGTGCTGTCGCAATTCGTGCAAAAAAACCGGCCTAGCTGATTTCTCTTACTTTTATCTTTTTTATTTTTCACATCACAATATCCGCCCTATTGCCCCTATTGCGAATGCCAAGCCAATAAGCGAGCATAAAAAATCCCCTTAGCAGAAAACTAAGGGGATTTTGCGAGAGGTTAAATAACCTTATTGTGCCGCTTGGATCGCTGTTAAGGCGATGGTGTACACAATGTCATCAACCAATGCACCACGAGATAAATCGTTCACTGGTTTACGCATACCTTGTAGCATTGGTCCAATGGAAATGAGATCCGCTGAACGTTGCACCGCTTTGTATGTGGTGTTACCAGTATTCAAATCAGGGAATACGAATACGGTCGCTTGACCTGCCACTGGTGAATTTGGCGCTTTAGATTTCGCCACGTCTTTCATTACCGCTGCGTCATATTGCAATGGTCCGTCAATGACGAGATCAGGGCGTTTTTCTTTGGCAATGCGAGTGGCCTCGATCACGGTTTCCACATCTGGACCTTTACCTGAGCTACCTGTGGAGTAAGAAATCATTGCCACTTTCGGATCAATACCAAAGGCTTTAGCAGAGTCGGCAGATTGAATGGCGATGTCTGCAAGCTGTTCTGCGCTTGGGTTTGGATTAACCGCACAGTCACCGAATACCAATACTTGATCAGGCATTAACATAAAGAATACGGATGAAATAATGGAACTACCTGGTGCTGTTTTGATAATTTGCATTGGCGGACGAATGGTGTTCGCAGTGGTGTGAACTGCACCAGACACTAAACCATCAACTTCGCCTGCTTCTAGCATCATTGTGCCGAGCATTACAGTATCTTGTAAGGCTTCACGCGCTTTTTCAGAGGTCATACCTTTTGCCCCACGTAATTCAACTAAACGATCCACGTAGTTTTCTTGAACGCTTGCAGGGTCGATAATAGTAATGCCGTCAATCAACGCCACGCCTTGCTCTTTCATTACTTGCTTAACGCTCGCTTCATCGGCTAAAAGCACACATTCCGCAATACCACGTTCTGCACATAACACAGCCGCTTTCACAGTACGAGGTTCAGCCCCTTCTGGCAACACAATGCGTTTATGGGCTTTACGTGCTGCTTGGGTTAAGTTGTAACGGAATGTCGGTGGCGACATTAAACCGCTCGCAGTAAATTCTGCGGTTAAATCGGCTACAAATTCTGGTGCTAATTGACCGCTCACATACGCACGAATTTGTTCAATGCGATCTTTATCTTCCACTGGTACTTCAAGATTGAAATGTTGAAGTGCCATTGAGGTTTGCCACGATGTGCCTTCAATACGGAAAATCGGTAAACCGCTACTTTCTAAGGTTGGTTGGCAAAGACGGAAAACATCTTTGTCCACACGAAAACCACCAGTGAGCAGTAATCCGCCTAATTTCACGCCATTATTGACCGCTACTGCAACCGCAGAAAATACATCGGCACGATCGCCTGAGCTAACCAATAAAGTGCCATCTTTGAAATGTTCAACCATATTTGGCAAGGTGCGCGCGCAGAAAACGATGTTACGGATACGGCGTTCGTTAATTTGCCCTTCGTTGATGATAGAAGCATTCAAATACTCCACTAAATCCGCTGCACGAGTTGCAATCAGTTCAGCGTTCCAGTGAATTGCACTGAGTAGTTTAATTGGGCTAGTTTCAAATGCTTTGGCAAGTTGAAATTCGTTATCTTGGTTATGTTGGCAAGTGCCGAAAATTTCACAAAGATCAGGACGAGTGCGACCATTTTCATCAATCGGTGCATTCACTTTATTGACAATCACACCCAAAATGTTGGCGTTATCTTTGCCCCCGAACTCGGTCGCTGTTGCTTCAACACGGTTTTTTAAGGTGTGTGCGTCTTCGCCTAATGGTGCTGCAACGAGAATAATTTCAGCACCTAAGGTTTGAGCGATTTGATAGTTTAATTTGTTTGCGTAGGTTTTTTTCGCCGTTGGAACAATACCTTCTACGATAACAATGTCTTTATCCGCGCTTAATGCTTGGAATTTCGCTACGATGTCTTCCATTAGCACATCGGTTTGCCCATTCGCAATAAGCGTTTCGGCATTTAAGAAAGTTTCAGGCTGGGTTGTTTCAACCTGAGAGTAAGTACGCACGATCGCCGTACAGCGATCAAGCTGATCTTGGCTAGAACGTGGTGCAGCGATAGGTTTCATAAAACCTAGACACATTGATTTTTTTTCAAGTGCTTCAAGCATACCAAGTGTAACGCTTGTTAATCCAACGCCCGAGCTAATTGGAATAAGCATAACGGTTTTTGTCATAAGAGTACCTTTAAAACTGAATGTTAGGGATAAAAAAGAACTGTCGGCGAGCGCCGACAGTCATTGATTTAGATACAAAGTTTTGCGGTATCTTGCGCAATTACTAATTCTTCGTTGGTTGGAATAACGATTGCTACTGAGCTGTTATCTTTGGTGATCACACCTTCGTTACCAAAACGAGCCGCTAGGTTGCGTTCTTCGTCTAATTCGTAACCAAACATAGCTAGATGTTTTAAGGTTAATTCACGTACTTTAGCTGAGTTTTCACCAATACCGCCAGTAAATACGATAGCGTCAAGTTTTTCACCTACTGCTACCATATAAGCACCGATGTATTTCGCTAAGCGATAGCAGAATACATCTAAAGCACGACGTGCTGGTTCTTCACTATCGTAGTTATCTTCAGAGTAACGGCAGTCGCTGGTTACACCAGTTAAACCAAGTAGACCGGATTTTTTAATTAAAATTTGTTCAACTTCTTCAACAGATTTACCAAGGTTGTTGTGCAAGAAGAACATAATCGCAGGATCGATGTCGCCTGAACGAGTACCCATTACTAAACCTTCTAATGGCGTTAAACCCATTGAAGTATCAATAGATTTACCGTGTTTGATGGCAGTAATAGATGCACCATTACCTAAGTGGCAAGTGATACCGTTGAATTTATCTTCTGCTACGCCCACACGTTTTGCTGCTTCTTTACTTACAAAATAGTGGCTTGTACCGTGTGCACCGTAACGGCGAACACCGTTTTCTTTGTAAAGTTCGTAAGGAATGGCGTAAAGGAAAGCTTCTTGTGGCATTGTTTGGTGGAAAGCAGTATCAAATACAGCAACATTTTTTTCTTTCAATTCAGGGAAAGCTTTGAATGCTTCTTCGATACCGATTAAATGCGCTGGGTTATGTAAAGGCGCAAATTGTGCTGATTCTTCAATACCTTTTAAGACATCGCCGTCAATTACCACAGAAGAAGTATATTTTTCGCCGCCGTGAACGATACGGTGACCGATAGCACCAATGCGTGCTTTTAATTCAGGGGTTAAAATATTGTTCACGATGAACGCAAGCGCTTCGCTGTGAGCAGCACCTGCACCTAAATCAGTAGCACCTTTTTCGCCATTTAATTTCCATTTAATGCGTGCTTCTGGTAAATAAAATGCTTCTGCTAAGCCAGAAAGAAATTCTTCGCCAGAAACAGGATCAATAATGGCAAACTTTAAAGAAGAACTACCACAGTTAAGAACAAGGACTAATTTGTCAGACATACATAACCTACTTAAATAGAGTTAAAAAGAATATGTTTCTGCGCTTCTCATTTTATTTACATAATTTGCAAACAAAAGCCAGGTCGGAATATTATTAAAAATTATGTAAAACGCTGAAAATACGCACGAAACACAGGAATAAAACTCGCATAGAATACACCTTTCGCCGTTCAAAATAAATTACCGCCCTGTAAAAAGTGAATTTTTTGTTAATTTTTCATAACCTACCGCTAAAATCCCCACGTTCAATGCCTAAAAAAGATGAAAAAAAACCATAGAATGTGGTATACTCGCCCAACTTTTTGTTATATCCAGGAAAATATAAATGTCTGATTTTATTCCAAATATTGCACCTGTGAGCATAGAAGATGAGCTAAAATCTTCTTATCTTGATTATGCAATGTCCGTTATCGTGGGGCGCGCATTGCCAGATGTGCGTGATGGCTTAAAGCCAGTACACCGCCGTGTACTTTTCTCAATGAACCAAAGTGGTATCACCTACAATAAACCTTATGTTAAATCTGCCCGTGTGGTGGGGGACGTAATCGGTAAATATCACCCACACGGTGATAGTGCCGTTTACGATACCATTGTTCGTATGGCACAGCCATTCTCCCTACGTTACACGCTAGTTGACGGGCAAGGTAACTTCGGTTCTATCGATGGCGATGCCCCAGCGGCAATGCGTTATACCGAAGTGCGTATGCAGAAAATCACACAGGAATTACTCACGGATTTGGATAAAGAAACCGTTGACTTCTCGCCAAACTACGATGGCAAAGAGATGATTCCTGACGTTTTACCGACAAAAATTCCGACCTTGCTAGTAAACGGTTCAGCGGGGATCGCTGTTGGTATGGCAACTAACATTCCGCCACACAATTTGGGCGAAGTTTTAGATGGCTGTGTTGCCTATGTGGACAACGAAGACATCAGCGTTGATGAGCTAATGCAATATATCCCAGGCCCTGACTTCCCTACGGCTGCCTTGATCAATGGCCGCAAAGGGATTGAAGAGGCTTACAAAACAGGGCGCGGTAAAATCTATGTGCGTGCCAAAGCAGAAGTAGAAACCAATAGCAAAGGCCGTGAAACTATCGTCATCACGGAAATTCCTTACCAAGTCAACAAAGCACGTTTGATTGAGAAAATCGCCGAGCACGTGCGTGAGAAAAAAATTGAAGGCATTAGCCAAGTGCGTGATCTTTCTAACAAAGAAGGAATGCGCATTGAAGTTGAAGTAAAACGTGATGCTGTCGGCGAAGTGGTTTTAAATAACCTTTACGCTTTAACACAAATGCAAGTTACCTTCGGTATCAATATGGTTGCGTTAGATCATGGTCAACCTAAATTGTTCAATTTAAAACAAATTATTTCAGCCTTCGTTACACACCGCCGTGAAGTGATTACACGCCGTACGGTGTATGAACTACGCAAAGCCCGTGAACGTGCACACATTTTGGAAGGCTTAGCCATTGCCCTTGCCAATATTGACCCTGTCATTCAGTTAATTCGTGCCTCCAAAACTGCCGATGAGGCCCGTGAAGGCTTGCTCTCTCGCGGCTGGGCATTGGGCAATGTAAGCGCAATGTTACAAGCGGTTGGTGTTGATAGCTCTCGCCCTGACGGCTTAGCGGAACAGTTTGGCATTCACGATGACTTATATTTCCTTTCCGATGCCCAAGCGAAAGCGATTTTAGACCTACGTTTACAACGCTTAACTGGCTTAGAATACGATAAAATCACCGATGAATACCAAAGCATTCTCGTGGAAATCGGCGAATTATTACACATTTTAAACAGCGTTGAACGCTTAAAAGAAGTATTACGTGAAGAATTAGTGCGAGTAAAAAATGAATTTAATGACGAACGTCGCACAGAAATCACTACCGCCTCTGGCGACATCAATTTAGAAGATCTCATCGCACCAGAAGATGTGGTTGTTACCCTATCCCACGAAGGCTATGTGAAATACCAACCACTCGCCGACTACGAGGCTCAACGTCGTGGCGGCAAAGGTAAGTCCGCTACAAAAATGAAAGAAGAAGACTTCATCGAGCGTTTGCTTGTGGCCAATACCCACGATGAAATCCTGTGTTTCTCCAGTCGTGGTCGTGTGTATTCCTTGAAAGTTTACCAATTACCGCAAGCCAGTCGTGGCGCACGTGGTCGCCCTATTGTCAACATTCTGCCATTAGAAGAAAACGAACGCATCACCGCCATTTTGCCAGTATCGCATTTTGACGATGAACACTTCGTACTAATGGCAACCGCTGCAGGTACGGTGAAAAAAGTTGCATTGAGTGCCTTTAAACGCATTCGTGCTAATGGCTTAATTGCCTTGAATTTACGTGATGACGATGAATTAGTGGGCGTAGACATTACCAATGGTAACGATGAAATTATGCTCTTTACGGCACAAGGTCGCTGTGTGCGTTTCCCTGAAAGTCAATTACGTGTAATGGGACGTACTGCAACAGGTGTACGTGGCGTGAAACTGGCGCTGGCTGACGTAGAAACCGATGATGATGACGATAGCGTTAATGATGAAAACGACAGCGATAATCTCAATCTTGCTGTAGATAAAATGGTATCTCTCGTGGTACCAAAAGGTGATGGCGCTATTTTAACCGTAACCGAAAACGGCTTTGGTAAACGCACAGAATTAGCGGAATACCCAACGAAATCCCGTAGCACCAAAGGGGTCATCGCCATTAAGACCAGCGAACGCAACGGTAAAGTAGTGGCTGCAACCCAAGTGGCAGAAAACGATCAAATTATGCTCATCACTGATGGCGGTACCCTTGTGCGTACCCGTGTGGCAGAAATCAGCGTAATCGGTCGCAACGCTCAGGGGGTTCGCTTAATCCGTACTGCTGACGCTGAAAAAGTGGTTAGTCTTGAACGTATTTGCGATCCTGAAGACGAAGAAAATGATGCTACCGCTGATAACGAAAACTAAGCAATAAACTCAAAGCCAACGCCTCAATATTCGGAAAATTTTTCCAATATTGAGCCGTTTTAATAAACCAACCCAAACAGATTTAAGGATAAACAATGAAATCTTTACTCGGTAAATTAACACTAATTTTAATGATGGCAACTTTAAGTGGTTGTTCATCGCTTATGAATAAAGTAATGGGACTTAATGGTGTTGGTGGAGTTATTCAGCAAACATCCCCTGTTGATAATTCAACAATAATGACTGTTAAACCTGCCTTTCTATGTGAAACTGAAAGTTGCATTCAAAGCTATAGTGCGACTAGAATTGGAGCTATTTGGAAAAGCAATGCCCCTAATCAAGCCGTTCTAACACTTCTGTATGATGTTAGTGATTATTATGATATTAAGTACACCACATTCAAATCGATTAATATTACCGTAGACGGTAAAGATTACTCATTCAATGTTACCGCAGAAACTAAACACGATAATTTTAGAAGTGAATCTCATGATTTTAATGTCGGTATTACAAAACGTTATATCAGAAGCATCTCCGCAAGCCAAGTTGTCATTCCTTACGCTTTATTAGAGCAAATGGTTAACGCCAAAGATTGTCGTATACAAATTGAAACAACTGCTTATAAAGCAGATACATTTTTTTCAAATAGTGCTTTAATAGAAGTTGGTCTTGCAAAACCTTCAATAAAACAATTAGTTGATGAAGTTAACAAGTTTAACAATAAAAACTAAGCGATGAACCGCGTTTCTCAACGCGGTTTTCTTTTTAACTAATAAAATCGAGAAAAAACAATGCAAACTATCATTAAACCTTTTCTCTATACGCATTTATTCTGTGCGTTTTTTAGCCTTACTCTACTCGCCATTCGTGGTCGTATGCAGGTAAAACACAAAGACTGGCGAGCCAACACTATTTTGCGAGTATGCCCACATATTTCTGATACGTTTTTAATTCTCAGTGGCTTGTGCCTGTGGTGGCTCACTCATACTGGCTTTGCGTGGTGGCTTATTTTGAAACTGGGTTTGGTTATTGAGTACATTGTTTTTTCAGCAAAATTTTTCAATAAAAACCAGCCACCGAAAAACACCAATGCTTTCTTTATGGCGTTACTGTGTTTATCCAGTGCGGTATTGCTCGGCTATTACCATTGATTTTATTGAGTAATTTTGCAAAATCGCTAGGCCGGAATTTTTAGAAAAATTCCGACCTAGCCTTCTAAGCAACCTGTGTATTGTTTAACGTTAAAGTTATGTTCTACCCTAAAATTCGTTACTTTCTACATAAAAAATTACGCCAAACTCATCGCATTTCCCATAAGTCCATTGAGTTTAGCTGCTTACTCATTGGCGCAGCCCTTGTAGCGTTATTCTCTTTTGGCTTTGCTAAATTGGCAGATTTCGGTTTGGAACTAAACCAAAAATGGTACGCCGCCCATAGCGAATGGGCGTGGGTCATCTTGCCCTTTGGCTTAGCATTTTTAGCTTGGTTCACCACAAAATTTGCCCCATTCGTTTCAGGCAGTGGGATTCCACAAGTTATCGCCTCCATTAACTTGCCACACGGCACAAATAAAAATCGCCTTGTGCGTTTTTGGCAAACCCTGTGGAAAATTCCGCTAACATTTTGTGCGATGGTGATCGGCGGCTCCGTAGGGCGTGAAGGCCCCTCCGTGCAAGTAGGTGCTGCGGTAATGCTGGCGTGGGGCAACGTTTGCCGCCGTCACGGTATCGCTTTTTCAGGCTTAACCACGAACGAACTCATCGCCACAGGTGCAGCAGGCGGTTTAGCGGCGGCCTTTAATGCCCCACTGGCTGGGGTTATTTTTGCCATTGAAGAATTAGGACGTGGTGTAACCTTGCGTTGGGAACGCAAAATTTTACTCGGCGTGTTGGCTTGTGGTTTTATTTTAATCGCTATCGCTGGCAATAACCCTTATTTCCCCCATTATCACGGCGCAACAGATGTACCCTACTTCATTTTATGGGTCGCAGGTTGCGGCTTAACTTGTGGTATTTTAGGGGGAATATTTGCTCGAATGCTCGCCAAAGGAGCTGCTGCATTTACGCCTAGCCGCCTACGTGGCTGGGTACGCCGTCACCCCGTCTTATTGGCCTTAATTTTGGGTTTGGTGTTGGCGTTTTTTGGCTTTTTAACACAAGGGCAAACCTTTGGCACGGGCTATCACGTGGTTGCAACCGCACTCGATGGTCAAGAAATCTCACCACATTTAGGCTTTTTTAAACTGCTCGCAACTATCGCTACTTATTGGTCAGGCATCGCTGGGGGAATTTTCACCCCTTGTTTAACCACAGGGGCTGGCATTGGAATGCAAATTTGGGCGTGGACTGGCGGAATTATTGACCAGCGCTTGCTCGTGCTGATTTGTATGGCCGCCTTTTTAGCTGGCGCAACGCAATCCCCTGTTACCGCAAGCATAGTGGTAATGGAAATGACAGGCAGCCAGCCTGTGCTATTTTGGATGCTCATTTGTAGCATTTTAGCCTCTATTACCTCTCGCCAATTCAACCCTCGTCCGTTCTATCACTTTGCTGCTGGGCGTTTCCGCCAACGTGTGCAAGAGCTAAGCCGTGAAGAACAAGAGGCCAAAATCGAAGAAAAACTTGAAACTAAATAAAATGAAAACAACACCTTTTTATCGTGGGCGATTTTCCATCGCTCCTATGCTCGACTGGACAACACGCCATTGTCGCTATTTTCACCGTCAATTCAGCCAACACGCTCTGCTTTATACCGAAATGGTGACAACAGGTGCCATTGAACACGCAAAATATGATCATTTACTGTTTAGCCCACAAGAAAACCCAGTGGCGTTACAGCTTGGAGGTAGCGACCCTGCCGCATTGGCTCGTTGTGCGAAAATTGCCGAAGATCGAGGCTATGCTGAGATCAATCTCAACGTAGGCTGCCCCTCTGATCGTGTGCAAAACGGTATGTTCGGTGCTTGTTTAATGGGAAAAAAAGCACTGGTCGCCGACTGTGTACGAGCAATGCAAGATACGGTGAGCATTCCTGTAACGGTGAAAACACGTATTGGCATTGATGAATTTGATGATTATGCGTTCCTGCAACAATTTATCGAAACGGTAATGAACGCTGGTTGTAATGAATTTATCGTTCACGCCCGCAAAGCGTGGCTTTCTGGGCTTAGTCCTAAGCAAAATCGTGAAATTCCGCCGCTAAACTACGAGCGAGTTTACCAGCTAAAACAAGATTACCCACATTTGTGGATTAGCATAAATGGTGGTATCAAGACCATTGAAGAAATGCAAACCCATTTGCAATATGTTGATGGTGTGATGGTTGGGCGTGAGGCTTATCAAAATCCTGCGTTGCTGGGCTATGTGGATCAAGCATTATTTGAAGCGGACACCCCAGTAGTTACGCCAGTTCAAGCCATTGAAAAAATGTTCCCTTACATTGAGCAAGAACTGCAACGTGGCACGCATTTAAACCATATGACGAACCCGCTACTCGGCGCATTTCAAAACTGCAAAGGGGCGCGTCAATACCGCCGCCATATTAGCGAAAATGCCTACAAACCAAATGCTGGTATTGAAATTCTGCAACAAGCACTGGACTTTGTTCGCTAAGTTACAGGCAAAAAAAAGCCCTTCGAGAAGAAGGGCAACTACCTAAGGAATCACTTTTTTATAACAACTGCAAGTTGCCATTTAGTAAGACTAGCGGTTAGAAAGAAAGTTCAATCAGTTAGAAAATTTTTATAAAAAAATAGGTCAGAATTTTTTCAAAAATTCCGACCTAGGTTTTTAAGCATCGATTTGATTAAGCTTTAGCTTTTTCTGCTGCTTTTACAATCGCAGTGAATGCATCTGCTTTTAATGATGCACCGCCAACTAAGGCACCATCAATATCAGGTTGAGCGAATAATTCCGCCGCGTTGCTGTCGTTTACAGAACCGCCGTATTGAAGAATAACTTGCTCTGCCACGGCTGGGCTTTTCGCCGCGATGTGATCACGGATGAATTTGTGTACCGCTTGTGCTTGAGCAGGGGTTGCTGATTTACCTGTGCCAATAGCCCAAATTGGTTCATAAGCGATTACTGCCCCCATTAACGCATCAACGCCTAAGCTGTCGATAATTGCGTCAATTTGAGTTGCACAAACGCTTTCGGTTAAACCTTTTTCATTTTCTTCTTCACTTTCACCAATGCAAAGCACAGGCACTAAACCGAATTTTTTCAAAGTCGCAAATTTTTCTGCAATAAAGCTGTTGCTTTCTTTATGGTATGCACGGCGTTCTGAGTGACCGATGATCACGTACTTCACGCCGAAATCTTTTAACATTTCCGCAGAAACATCCCCTGTGTAAGCGCCATTGACGGTGGTATCCACATTTTGTGAACCTAAGGCAATGTTGCTGCCGTTTAAGGCATACTCGGCTTCTGCTAAGTACATTACTGGTGGGGCGATACATGCATCACAACCTGTCACATCAGCCAAAGATGCTTTCAAATCTTCCGCAAGTTTTTTGGTAAAACTTTTGCTACCGTTAAGTTTCCAGTTTCCCATTACTAAAGGACGACGAGCCATAAGTATTTCTCCTATATTTGAGTTAAAAATCTGTTTATGCGAATCGCCAAAGGTATATATACTCTGCCAATAATTGGTTAATAAATAAGAGTATAAATACTAATACCATTGGTGAAAAATCTAACATTCCCGTACTCGGTAAAATACGGCGAATCGGTTTTAAAAAGGGTTCAGTTAATTGATATGCAATAATTTGTAGCGGATTACCATTATTATTAAACCAACTTAAAATAGCACCGAAGAATAAGACATAAATTAAACTAAGCCCAAATGAACTTAAAATATGTAGAAAACCTAAAATGAGGTAATCTAAAATCCCTGCACTTTCAAAATATAATGTTAATAACGGCAGTTTAATGAACCCAAGTAAGAATACAATAAATAAAGCGGCAAAATTTACCCCTTTAAATGTTGGTAACAGGGTGGACAACGGACGCACTATTGGGTTTGTATATCGTGCAATAAATTGTGATAAAGGGAAATGGTAGTCAATTTTAGCAAATTGAAACCACGCTCGAAAAATAAATAAAAAGCTAAATAAACTAATTAACGTACCAAATAAAAAACTTAATGCTTGCATTATAACCATCCTTTACGTTTAAAATACCAATACGGTGCAAATGCTGCCAATCCCATAATAACTAGGGCTAATGGATAGCCGTATTTAAAATGCAGTTCTGGCATAAAACTAAAGTTCATTCCATAGTTTGATGCCACTAATGTTGGCGGTAAGAAAATAACGGAAACCACTGAGAAGATTTTAATAATACGGTTTTGTTCAATATTGATAAAACCCATTGCCGCCTGCATTAAAAAGTTTACTTTTTGAAATAACGATTCATTATGCGGCTGCAAGGATTCAATATCTCGCAAAATTTCTCGTGCTTGTTCAAGCTGTGTTGCAGGCAAGCGTGTTTTGCGAACCAAAAAACTTAGCGCACGCTGAGTATCCATCAAGCACAAGCGCACTTTGGAGCTGGCATCTTCTTGTTCGGTCAACGTGGCCAACGCCTGATCAAATTCCTCGCCTTGCTTTCCTTCCAAAATAATGTGGCTTAACTTTTCTAAATCCGCATACACATTTTCAATCACGTCGGCAAGTTGTTCAATTTTCGTTTCAAACAAATCCAGCAACACTTCATACGCATTGCACTCACCCAAACGCTGATTACGAGAACGCATTCGATACAAACGAAACGCTGGCAACTCGCGATCACGCAACGTAAACAAACGCCCATCACGCAAGGTAAAAGCCACACTGGCTAAATCGGCATAATCATTTTCATCTTCACAATAAAAAAATGAGTGCAAATGCAAGCCATCTTCATCTTCAAAAAAACGTGCTGAGGCTTCAATATCTTCTAATTCTAGGAAACTGGCGAGGCTTTGTTTTAAGCCATCACGTAGAAGTTTACGTTCGGTAGGGGTTGGGGAAATTAAATCAATCCAAATGGCGTGATTGAGATCTTGGACGGTCGTTTCATCAATTCGCACAAGGCGATCATTTTCAATGGTGAAAGCGTTAATCATAGGAAATTCTCTTGTTGCGTGGCAACCACGTCCAGTTAAGGCAAAAAAATATGGCGAATAGTACGCCGTAATACTTGATGGGTCAAGGTGTTTGACGGCGGAAAGCCTCCCATTGAGCAAAATACCCACGCCGGAATTTTTGTCAAAATTTTAGCAAAAATTCCGGCGTGGTCAGATGTCTTAAACAATGGTGAGCAATTCTTCAAGCGCGTTAATTTCAAAGGTTGGTTTGATTTCTGTGGCATTTTCCACTTGTTTTGGGTTAAACCAGCAAGTGTCAATGCCGAAATTATTACCGCCCAAAATATCAGACGTTAGGCTGTCGCCGACCATTAAAATATCTGCTTTGTGCAGCGGCTCAGGCTCTGCTTTTTGCATTTGTGCGAAAGCATTGGCGAAAATGCCACTGCTCGGCTTGGAAACACCCACTTCTTCTGAAATCACCAGCAAATCGAAGAATTTTGCCGTATCCGTAACCTCTAAACGAGGCTGCTGCATTAGGGTGAAACCATTGGTAATCACGCCCATTTTGACTTTTCCGTGTAACCCTTGCAATGTCGGCAAGGTGCCACTCAATGCTGGGCTTAGGTGAATCATTTCCTGCATTAGCTCGTCATTTAGCTGTAACGGCGAGCGCCCTGTTTGCTTAGCAAGTGTTTGAAAACGTGCGGTTTTTAGGGTGTAAACATCAATTTCTTGGTTTTGATACGCCAACCACATTGGCTGGTTAATTTGCTGATAACGGGCATAATCGTCTAGTGAAAATGGCACGTTATAGCGTGCCAATACATTTTTTAAGCCCTGATAAGAACGAAACGCAAATAGCGTTTCGTCCGCATCAAACAGCACCCAGCGGTACTTTTTTTGTTTAACCATTGGCGATACCTTTGTGACGTAAGAGTGCATCAAGCTGTGGCGCACGACCACGAAAACGTTCAAACAATACTGCAGGTTCTTCACTGCCGCCTTTGCTTAAAATACATTCAAGGAAGGCTTGCCCTGTTTCAGCATTGAAAATGCCTTCTTCTTCAAAGCGAGAAAATGCGTCTGCGGATAACACTTCTGCCCATAAATAGCTGTAATAACCAGCGGCATATCTACCAGCGAAAATATGGCTAAAACTGTGTGGCGTGCGAGACCATTCAACACCTGGCACCACAGAAATATCTGCACGTACTTGTTTTAGGGTTTCCAATACTTGATTTGGGTTGTTTGGATCAATGTGATGGTGCAAGCGGAAATCAAATAAACCAAATTCAAGCTGACGCAAAACAAACATTGCCGCTTGGAAATCACGAGCTTTGATGAGCTGGTTCAATAAATTCTGTGGCAATGGTTCGCCAGTTTCGTAATGCCCTGAAATAAATTCCAACGCCTCTGGCTGCCAGCACCAGTTTTCCAAAAATTGACTTGGTAATTCCACCGCATCCCAAGGCACGCCGTTAATTCCCGCTACGTCTAGCACATCAATTTGAGTGAGCATATGATGCAAGCCGTGTCCAAATTCGTGGAACAGCGTGGTCACTTCATCGTGCGTGAATAATGCTGGTTTATCCCCCACTGGACCATTGAAATTACAGGTTAAATACGCCACTGGCGTTTGAATGTGCTCCTTATCCAATACGCGGCGATCACGGCAGGAATCCATCCACGCCCCGCCACGTTTGTTTTCACGAGCATATAAATCTAAGTAGAAACTACCAACCACGTCGCCATCGGCATTTTTTAAATCAAAGAAACGTACATCTTTATGCCATACGTCCACATCGTGGCGTTCTACAGCGGTTAGGTTGTACAAGCGTTTCACTAATTCAAATAAGCCACTAAGAACTCGACCTTCTGGGAAGTATGGGCGCAGGGATTCATCGCTGATATTGTAAAGGGCTTGCTTTTGTTTTTCGCTGTAAAAAGTAATATCCCAAGGCTTTAATTCATTGCGAGCCGTCATTTCATCTACGCCGGAATTTTCAGCGTAAAAATGGATCAAATTAGCTAATTCTCGTTTGCCCTGTGCTTGGCTGCGTTTAGCAAGATCATCTAAGAAATCCAGCACTTGTTGCGGTTTTTCTACCATTTTGGTTGCTAAAGAAAGTTCCGTATAAGTATTAAAACCTAGCAGTTTTGCCTCTTCTAAACGCAATGCGAGAATTTCACGCATAATTTCAGTGTTATCCCATTTGCCTGCATTTGGCCCAACATCGGAGGCTCGAGTTGCGAAAGCTTCGTAAATTTCTGCACGGAATGCACGGTTTTCACAGTACAACATTACTGGTAAATAGCTAGGATATTCCAGCGTAAAGCGATAGCCTTCAATGCCTTTATTTTTGGCTGATTGTGCCGCACCTTGCAAGGCACTTTCAGGCAGCCCAGCAAGTTCAGAGGTATCAGTGAACACTTTTTCCCAGCCCATTGTGGCATCTAAAACATTGTTGCTAAATTGTGCATTTAATTCGGATAAACGTGCGGCAATTTCGCCGTAACGCTTTTGCTGTTCCTCAGGTAAGGCAATGCCTGAAAGTTGAAAATCACGTAGTGCGTTGTCAATGGCTTTTTTCTGCGCAATACTATAATGTTGAAATTCTTCACTATTTTTTAGTTTTACATAGGCATCGTACAGTGGTTTATTTTGACCAATCCAAGTGCTGTATTCGCTAAGTAAAGGCAGGCAACTTTCATAGGCTTTGCGTAATTCAGGGCTATTTTTAACCGCATTTAAATGCCCTACTGGCGACCACGCACAGCTTAACTTATCGCTCAATGCCTCCATTGGTAAAACAAAATTTTCCCAAGTTAAATATTCTTGTGCCACTAATTCAGGAATACGTTGACGACTTTCTTGAATAATTTGTTCGATAGCAGGTTGGATATATTCAGGTTGAATTTGAGAAAATTCAGGTAAAGATTGTTGTGTTAGTAGTGGATTACTCATAATGCATCCTTCGTTTATACGTTATTTAATAAAAAGCCCCATAAAAAATGGGGCTTGTGGAACACAGTTGTGTTTATTTTTTTATGGATAAAATGACACTTTCACCCGCAACGACACCACCTGTTGCCTTTTCAATGTCAATAATTTCATCCATATTTGCGATAACCACAGGGGTTAGCACAGATTTTGCGGCACCTTCTAAATATGGTAGATCAAGTTCTAAGATAACATCACCACGCTTAACGGCTTGACCTTCGTGAGCAATACGCTTAAAGCCTTCGCCTTTCAGCTCCACAGTATCTACACCAACGTGAACAAAAAGTTCTACGCCATCTGTAGTTACCATAGAATAGGCGTGATTCGTTTCAAAAATTTTACCGATTACACCGTCAGCAGGGGCAACCAATTTATTTGATGTAGGACGAATCGCAATACCATCACCTACAATCTTTTCTGAAAACACCACATCAGGTACATCTTCAATACTAATTAATTCGCCAGTAATGGGAGCATAAATGTCCACATTAACGGTTTTTTTATCTTTTGAACCGAATAGTTTATCTAAAAAGCCCATTTTTCTACTCCTAATTACAGAAAAAAACGCTCGTATTCTATGCCAAAAGCTACACCTTGTGAATTAGTTTAGCGAGCTTTCCGCTAAAAAATCCGCAACAAGTTGTTCAATTTCTTGCGCTGTTGGCTGTTGTAACGCTTGCTGTGCCAATGATTTAGCATCTTCAAAGTTCACATTGCGAATAATTTTCTTAATGCGAGGAATGGAAATGGCACTCATACTGAACTCATCAAGCCCCATACCAAGTAACAATAACGTTGCACGCTCATCGCCTGCTAATTCACCACACATTCCAGTCCATTTACCTTCGGCGTGCGATGCGTCGATCACTTGTTGAATTAAATTCAATACCGCTGGTGCCATTGGGTTATAAAGGTGAGAAATTAATTCATTACCCCGATCGACTGCTAGCGTGTACTGCGTTAGATCATTCGTTCCGATACTGAAAAAATCAACTTCTTTGGCTAAGAATTTCGCATTCACCGCTGCAGCTGGGGTTTCCACCATTACGCCCACTTGCATTGTTTCATCAAATGCTTTGCCTTCGGCACGTAATTCTGTTTTTAAGGTTTCAAGAACGGCTTTTAATTCACGAATTTCTTCCACAGAAATAATCATTGGGAACATTACGGCTAATTTACCAAAGGCTGACGCTCGTAAAGCCGCACGTAATTGGCTATGTAAAATTTCACGACGATCCAACGCAATACGAATTGCACGCCAACCCAAAAATGGATTCATTTCTTTTGGCAAATCCATATAAGGTAAGTCTTTATCGCCGCCAATATCCATCGTACGCAAGACAACCAACTGACCGTTCATCGCTTCGACCACTTCTTTATACGCAACAAACTGCTCTTCTTCCGTTGGAAGCTGATCACGATCCATAAATAAAAATTCAGTGCGATATAAGCCAACACCTTCTGCACCATTGCGGTTTGCCCCTTCACAATCACGCAAGGTACCAATATTCGCCACCACATCAATGCGATGTCCGTCTAAAGTCAAAGCTGGTAAATCTTTTAATTTCGCAAGCTCTGCTTTTTCTTCTTGTAAACGTTCTGCAAGTCGTTTGTGGTTAAGGATTTGTTCTTCGCTTGGATTAACTAAAATTTCATTATTCGTTGCATCTAAAATGAGATAATCGCCAGTTTTAATTTCTTTCGTTGCAACATTTGTTCCCACAATGGCTGGCAATTCTAAGGAACGTGCCATAATTGACGTGTGCGATGTGCGTCCACCAATGTCGGTAACGAAACCAAGTACTTTATCTAAATTTAATTGTGCGGTTTCTGATGGTGTTAAATCATTGGCCACTAAAATCACTTCTTCGTTGATGTCGCCAAGATCAATGATCTTCATTCTAAGAATATTGCGAATTAAACGGTTACCAATATCTCGAATATCCCCAGCACGCTCTTTTAAGTATTCATCATCGAGTTCAGATAGCATTTCCACCTGTGCATCAATGATTTTACTCGCCGCTAAGCTTGCGGAGCAGTTATGGCTACGTAGATAGTCAATGATTTCTTCTTCAAGCTCTTCATCTTCTAAAATCATCAAATGCCCTTCAAAAATCGCTGCTTTGTCTTCACCAAGATTGGCAGCTGCACGATCTTTAATCGCATTAAGTTGAGCAACGGCTGCTGTACGCCCTGCATAGAATTTCTGAATTTCCTCATCAAGTTTATCGTCTGGAACTTTCACCATATCCAATACGATTGGCTCTTCTTTTAAAACGAGAGCAGAACCAAAAACAATGCCTGGTGAGGCGGGAATACCTAAAATCATACTAACCTTCTACAATGTGACTAAGTGGAAATGAATAAAAGCCATAAAACATTATGTTTTATGGCTAACAGAATAACGGGATTATTCTAAGGTTGGGATAAGTGCGACAAGATGGTCAACGGCTTGTTGCTCATCTTCACCTTCCGCAGAAATGGTAATAACTGTACCTTGAGTAAGACCTAATGTTTGTAATTTGAACAAGCTTTTTGCACTCGCTGTTTTACCGCCAGAAGTTACATTTACCGCTGAAGTAAAGCCTTTTGCTGCTTTTACAAATTCAGCAGCAGGGCGAGTGTGCAAGCCATTAGGTGCAATAATTTCAACATCTTTTGAGTACATAGTTGTATCCTTAAAATAGAAAGTATCGGATAGGAATATCCATTATCCGTTGCAAGAAATCTAAAATTTCCTGCACGGGAGTGAACTAAAAAAGGCTCTATAAATCTTTTTTAAACTCCGCTAGTATCTAGTTTCAAGCCCCAATACGCAAGTGATAACCAAACAAAGTTTGAAGTAAATCACAAAAAATCTGTAATATCGTTGCTAATATCAACGCATATTAACATTTCATTAACAATTAAGCGATTTACTGTATTTTTTTTCAAACAAAAAGAAGGCCGGAATTTTTGCAGAATTTTTATATAATTTTCTAACATTGATAAAATTTTCTACAAAATTCCAGCCTGCGGTAAAGTTTAAAAACCGTGACTCACAAAATGCCGTTGGTCTTTGGTTTCCGTTAAGCTTGTCAATAAGCGGTGATAATTTTCAAAACGTTGTGGGGCAATTTTCCCTTCGTCCACTGCTTGACGCAACAAACAGCCTGGATCGTGCAAATGTTTGCAGTCACGGAATTTACAACCGCCTAAATAATTGTGAAATTCACGATAACCCTGCGTGATTTGATCTGTGGTTAAATGCCATAAGCCAAACTCACGAATCCCTGGGCTGTCTATTAAATCGCCGCCTTGCGGTAAATGATACAAATGCGATGACGTGGTCGTATGCTGCCCTAACCCTGAAACCTCGCTCACCTGCCGAGTTTCCACGCTTAATTCTGGGAAAATGGCATTAATTAAACTTGATTTCCCAACCCCAGACTGCCCCACAAAAATGCTGGTTCCTTGTGCCAAAATGCTCAACAATTTCGGAATATTTTCCCCCGTTTTAGCGGATAACATTAGGGTTTCGTAGCCGATGTTTTCGTAAATTTTGAGCTGTTGTTCGACGGTTTTACGTTCCGCATCGTCCAGCAAATCCACTTTATTTAACACGATCAAAGCTGGAATCCCTGCGTTTTCGCACATCACCAAATAGCGGTCGATGATATTTAACGACAGCACGGGCAACACGGCGGAAACAATAATAATGCGGTCAATATTGGCGGCAATAGGCTTTAAGCCATCGTAATAATCTGGTCGCAAAATTTCATTTTTACGCGGGTAAACGCTTTCGATCACGCCGCTAACCCCTTGTAATTGCTCACTTCCCTCACGCCATACAATATTGTCGCCAACCACTACACTTGGTAGCGTGCGGCGAATATTACAGCGAAAAATTTGCCCTTCGCTATTTTCTACATCGGCGTGACGAGCGTGACGGGTAATCACTCGCCCTGTTTGCGCCTCGCCCAGCATTTGCAAATCTACATCATTTTTTCCTTGTAGTTGCTTAGAATGATTGGCTTTGATACGGCGTTGTTGGTTTTTCGTTAGTCGTCTTTTGCTCACAAAAATTCCTTGTTCTGTTACAGTTATGTTTTCCCTATAATAAGGCAAAATGGAAAATTTAAAATCAATTAAATGGAAAGGGGGGGCGAAATGTCCATTTGGCGAACATTAAAACAGGGACAGCAATATTTGGAAAATTGGCCGAGTATCAAGCAATTAGCGATGATTTTCCCTGAAAATCGAATGATGAAAAGCACCAAAGTGGCCATTCGTTTTGCCCCTTTCGTGGCGGTATTTTCCATTGTGTGGCAACAAATTTACGCCCCTTATGACCACAATGCCCTTGCAATGGCGGTACTCACGGCGTTGGTTGCGTTAAGTTTGCCACTGCAAGGTTTGTTTTGGCTGGGCAAACGTGCCAATACGGCACTGATTGGCGAAACCTTAAATTGGTATTGGAAAATCGAGCAGAAACTTGACCGAGAATACGACGTCGCCCCTATTAGCCTAAAACAGCCCACTTACCTAGACTTAGCCAAAATATTAAACAAAGCGCAAGAAAAGTTTCCGCCGGAATTTTGGGAAGAAATTTAACTTTTTGCCTGTGTTTCTCGCCATTTTTTCAATAAATTCTCCTGTGGTGGCGGCATATAAAAATAAAAGCCGTCCTGTTCTAAAGCCGTTTGGAGCTTAGTGTTATCTACTTGCACCAACGGCTTTTTTCCTGCCAAATTAAATAACATCACAAAAATCGGTCGACCAAATTGCTCACGCAATGGCGCTGGCACACGGCTGAAATCATCACGTTTCGGCACGTATAAATACATTCCTTCTTTGCGTGGACTTTTGTAAATGGCACAAAGCATTGTTAACTTTCCTTAGATAAATGATCAAAATAAGAATGAAGTATAGGATATTGGAAATGAAATCCCGCTTGCAACAAAGCATATGGCTGTGCTTTTTGGCTCGCCAGCAGTAATTGCGAACGTTCACCCAAAAGAATTTTCAATAGCAACGCAGGCTGAAAACAATAAGCAGGACGCTGGCAAAACGCCGCCAAAGCACGGTTAAACGCCGCATTGGTTACTGCTTGCGGTGCAACAACATTAAACGCACCGCTTAGGCTGGGATTTTCCAGCAAAAAAAGTAAAGCGTTCACGGCATCTTGTAAGGCGATCCACGCCCAATACTGCCTGCCGCTGCCAACGTTTCCGCCCAGTCCCCAACGGTAAAGTGGCAAAATTTTCTGTAAAATTCCGCCCTTAGGATCCAGCACTAAACCAAAGCGAGCAAGGCAAACACGCGTGTTGGCTTGCAAGGCGGTTTGCTCCCACGCCTGACAAAGACGAGCAGCGAAATCATCGCCGGCTGGGGTATTTTCACGAATCTCGCCCAACGGCACATCGCCATAAAATCCCATTGCAGAGGCTGAAATAAACACGTTCGGCGGCGTGCGACTTTGGTTGATTTTCTGCACAAGGGCGCTGGTCAACGCAATGCGACTTTGCCATAAATTCGCTTTCTGTGCTGCCGTCCAACGGCGAGCAAAAATTGGCTCCCCTGCTAAATTCACGACGGCATCGATGTCGTTTATGGCTAAATCATCTATATTTTCCAGCCAATTCACTTGCGAAAATAACACACTGCCCAGCTGTTGGCGGGCGGTGTGTTTATTTCTGGTTAAAGCGGTAACACTATAGCGGCGCTGTAAGCAGGCACTTAATAATGCTTTCCCAACAAATCCGCTGGCACCTGTTAAAAAAATATGCATTTTTATGCGACAGTTTCAAATAATTTTTCAACGTCTTGGGCAAGCCTAGTGATACGATAATTTTGGGTAGGTGTGATGAAAATGGTGTCATCGCCAGCGATGGTGCCTAAAATGCCTTCATTTTTTCCCAAATTATCCAACAAGCGTGCCACGAGTTGCGCCGCACCTGGACTGGTTTTGATCACCACCAGCATATCGTTGTGATCAATGTCTAACACCAAGTGACGCACAGGGGTTGCCGCCGTTGGCACGCTAAATTCACTCGGCAAACTGTACACGGTTTCCATTCGTGCATTTCTTGCACGCACCGCACCAAATTTGGTTAATAGTCGAGAAACTTTTGATTGGTTCACGTTTTCAAAGCCCATATCCTGCAAGGCTTTAACAATTTCCCCCTGCGAGGCACAGCGTTCTTCCGTCAGTAAGGTTTTAAAGGCCGTTAATAGGCCATCATTGCGTTCAGACATTCCGTTTCTCCAACCATCTTTCTAAATAAAAATTTCTGTATTCTGCATAAAAATGCAAAAAATGTAAATAATACCCACAGCGGATTATTCTACATCGCAGGGAAAGTTAAGGTATAATGCCCCTTTTTATGCCAACGAACTAGGCTGGAATTTTTACAGAAAAAACGTCAAAATTCCGGCGTACAATCTCTAAGGGGAAACCCAATGCCCGAAGTAAAACAACACACGCTCGTGCCTTACAGTGCAAAACAAATGTATGATTTGGTGAATGATTACGCCCAATACCCACAGTTTTTGTCAGGTTGTGTCGCCAGTCGCACCCTTAACCGCACGGATACAGAACTCACCGCCGAGCTAACCCTTAGCAAAGCGGGCGTAACCCAGCGTTTCACCACGCATAACACAATGGAGCCGCCGTATTGCATCAATATTGCATTAGTGGAAGGGGCGTTTAGACATTTGCGTGGTCAATGGCGTTTTGAACCCCTTGATGAACAAAGCTGCCAAGTGCATTTATTTTTTGATTTTGAATTTGCCAATCCGCTGGTGCAACGCCTGTTTAGTCCGCTTTTCACCACGTTAATGGGCAAAATGGTGCAAGCCTTTAAGAACCGAGCAAAGGAGGTTTACGGTGTCTAAAATTCACATCGCCATCGCTTACGCATTACCTAAACGTCATTTTTTAAAATATTACGACCTACCCGCCGACAGCACAGTAGAAGATGCCTTACAGCAATCCAATTTGTTGCAACGTTTTCCAGAAATTGATTTAGCCCAAAGCCGACTCGGTATTTTTAGTCGTCCTGTGAAATTAAGCGATCCGCTCAAAGATGGCGATCGCATTGAAATTTACCGTCCGCTGTTGGCGGATCCGAAAGAAATTCGCCGCCAGCGTGCCGAACAGCAACGAGAAAAAGAGCGTCAAGAAAAACGTAATGCCAAGTTGCAACAGCAAATTGAACGCACGGCAAAAAAAGCCCTTTAACGCCCACTAACACCAAAGACAACAAAATTTTGCAAAATATTCCAGCCTACGCCCATGAAGGATCTTCAATGAAAAGTATTTTACCTGCCCATATCACCCCTGAAATTTTCCTACGTGATTACTGGCAAAAGCGCCCTTTACTTATTCGTCAAGGCTTGCCACAAATTAAAGCCTTCACGCACGATGGTGAGTTTACGCCACAAGATGTGCTCAATGCTGCCCTTGAAAGCGAAAACGCACGCTTAATCAAGCGTTTTTCCGATGACGACTGGCAACTTTTCACCAGCCCCCTAAGCCTTGATGATTTAGAAAATCTGCCTGAAAAATGGTCGCTTTTGGTGCAGAACATTGAAGGCCTCGTGCCTGCCATTGGCGAATTATGGCGAGCGTTTTCCTTTATTCCGCAATGGGCGCGCGATGATATTATGGTGTCCTATGCACCGCAAGGAGGCTCGGTCGGTAAACATTATGACGAGTACGATGTATTTCTCGTGCAAGGCTACGGCAAACGCCGTTGGCAGCTCGGCAAATGGTGTGATCCCAACACAGAATTTAAACCGAACCAGCCCATTCGCATTTTTGACGATATGGGCGAACTGGTGCTTGATGAAGTATTTGAACCTGGCGATGTCTTGTATGTGCCATCACGAATGGCGCATTTTGGCGTGGCAGAAACGGAATCCTTAACTTTTTCTTTCGGCTTGCGTTTCCCTGCGACAGCAGATTTGCTGACGGCGGTCAACGATGAAATGCAATGCCCAAGCAACGAAATGCTGTCGGCGTTTCGTAGTTTATTGCAACGTCCAATGCGTTTTACGCCAAACGCCCAGCCTTGTGGCGAAGTGTCCAGCCAAACCTTACAAGCAATGAAACAGCAATTTTTACAACAACTGTTAGAAAATGAGCAATTTGATACCCTGTTCCAACAAGCAGCAATGACCCAGCTCAGCCAGCGTCAATATCCTTCTTACGCAACGCAGATGATCGTGGATCCTAATTGCGATCACTGGCAAGACGCAGATCTAGCGGATGATGATCTTGATGACTTAGAAGTGTTTGATAGTATCGATGACTCAGCGTACGAAAACGAAGAAATGTGGGATACGGATACCCTTTGTGCCTTTTTACAAGAACACAATACTGGGCTTTTACAAGATGCGAGCAATAAAATTCTCTATGTACAGCACGCAAATGAGTTAAAGGTTTACATTAACGGCGAACACATTGACGAACTCACGCCACAAAGTGCTAAGCTAATGAAACGCTTTGCCGATGGCGAACAAATTCAATGGCAAGATTTACAGCCATTCCCTGAAAATGAACGCTTGCTGCTGCTTGATGATATTTGTAACTGGCTAGAAGATGGCTGGTTAACCACGACCAATAAAGGATAAATTATGATTGAAAAACACATCGATACTGACTTTGAAGAACTGTATGACGATGATCTCGCCGATGATGAGCCTGATTTTGATGATGATAACGAAGTGTTTGATCCTAAATGGGCAGAAGAACCCAATGAAAAGTTTCCCTTAGCCGCTGCGAATAAAAAGCAACTACCTGCAACCAAAACCAGTCATTCACGTGAGCTGGCAGTGGTTCCCAAAGGCAACATTGAAAGCTATATTCATCTCGCCTATGAACAGCCTATGCTCACCGCCGAAGAAGAAAAATCCCTTGCGGAACGGGTGTATTATCACGGTGATCCAGCGGCAGCTCGCAAGCTGGTAATGTCGCATTTGCGTTTTGTGATCCACGTTGCACGTGGCTATTCTGGCTATGGCTTGCCGTTAGCGGATTTGATCCAAGAAGGCACCGTGGGCTTAATGAAAGCGGTGAAACGTTTCAACCCTGAAATGGGCGTGCGTTTGGTGTCCTTTGCCGTGCATTGGATCAAAGCGGAAATTCACGAGTATGTGCTGAAAAACTGGCGCATTGTGAAAGTCGCCACCACCAAATCGCAACGCAAACTCTTTTTCAACCTACGCAAAAACAAAAAACGCTTAGGCTGGTTCAACGACAGCGAAGTCAAGCTCGTTGCCAAAGAGTTAGGGGTTACGCCAAAAGATGTGCTAGAAATGGAAAGCCGTATGTCAGGGGCGGATTTTGGTTACGATCTGCCAACGGATGACAAAGAAGAAAGCACTTTTGCGCCCACCCTTTATTTGGAAGATAAACGCTCGGATTTTGCGGCTGATTTGGAAAACGAAAACTTTGAAAATCAAGCCACTGATCAAGTGATTAATGCATTGGAAACCTTAGATCCTCGTAGCCAAGATATTATCCGTTCTCGCTGGCTGGACGATGACAACAAAGCCACTTTACACGACTTGGCGAAAAAATATAACATTTCCGCCGAACGTGTGCGTCAGCTTGAATCTAATGCTTTGAAAAAACTGAAAAATGCTGTCAACCTTTAAGCCTATGCCAAATTCACAAAAAAATCTCAAAAATTCCGACCTACTCCCCCAAGGACTTTCGACGGCTTGCCTAAACGACAAGCCGTGGCGCTTGTTCTTAAAATTATTTTGGGCAAGAACGCTGGAAAATAACCTACCGCAAGCCGCAGGCTATTTAACCTACAGCACAATGCTCGCCTTTGTGCCGCTCATAATGGTCGTGTTTTCGATTTTTTCAGCCTTCCCTGTTTTTCACGACATCAGTCTGCAATTACAGGACTTCATTTACCAAAATTTCGCACCAGGCATCGGCGAAACTGTCGGCAAATATTTGCAACAATTTGTGGAAAATTCTCGACAAATGAGCGCCATCGGTATTGTGAGTTTGATCATTGTGGCTTTAATGCTCATTCACTCCATTGATACCACGCTCAACCGCATTTGGGAAAACACAGAAAAACGCTCGGCGATGTCCTCTTTCACCATTTACTGGATGATTTTAACCTTAGGGCCTATCGTCATCACCATTAGCGTTGCGGTTAGCAGTTATTTAACCCTCGTGGCGAACGATTTAACCAGCGACTGGCAACTGCCGTTTCGCTTGGAATTGCTCAAAATTGTGCCTTTTATTCTGGCGTGGGGAATTTTCACGCTGATTTACTTGCTCGTGCCTAATACAGAAGTCAACTGGCGTGACTCCGCCGCTGGGGCTTTGATCGCCGCCATTTTCTTCACGCTCGGCAAGCAAGTGTTTAACTGGTACATCACCACGTTCCCCTCTTATCACTTAATTTATGGTGCAATGGCGACACTGCCGATTTTGCTACTTTGGTTGCAATTAAGCTGGCTCGCCATTTTAGCGGGCGCTCAGCTAGCGGCCGTACTGCAAAACTTACGCCTTATTCGCCAATTTAAACAGGAAAATTCTCAATGATTGCTTTTATTCAACGTGTCAAACAAGCGAGCGTCAGTGTCGCTGGCGAACAAATTTCACAAATTAACGCAGGCTTGCTGGTGCTACTCGGCGTAGAAAAAGACGATGACGAAACCAAAGCACGCAAGCTGTTAGACAAAGTGCTGAACTACCGCATTTTTGCCGATGACGCAGGCAAAATGAATTTAGGCTTGCTCGCCGTGCAAGGCGAATTGCTGGTGGTATCGCAGTTCACCTTAGCCGCTGACACGCAAAAAGGCTTGTGTCCAAGCTTTTCCAAAGGGGCGGAACCTGCCAAAGCGGAACAGCTTTACCAGTATTTTTTGCAAGAAGCACAAAAACAGCTCCCAACCCAAGCAGGACAATTTGCCACCGATATGCAAGTGTCACTCATCAACGATGGCCCCGTTAGTTTTTGGTTACAGGTCTAAAAATGAACGCAATCACACTCCCCCCAGCGAGCCAAATTCAAGGGGAAATCACCCTACCTGGCTCAAAAAGTTTAAGTAACCGAGCCTTGTTGCTCGCCGCACTTAGCGAAACACCCTGCCGTTTACACAATTTGCTGGATTGCGATGACACTCGCCATATGCGCAACGCCCTCTCGCAACTCGGCGTGAAACTCTCATTCAGCGATAATTTTCGCCAAGCCGATGTGCAAGGCACGCAAGGGTGCTGGCTCGCACCAAATGCACCACTTTTTTTAGGAAACGCAGGCACAGCAATGCGTTTTCTCACCGCCGCCTTATGTTTAAACCCTGACAATACCGAGCGAGCGAATATCTACTTAACTGGCGAGCCAAGAATGCAAGAGCGTCCGATTGCGGATTTGGTTGACGCATTACGTCAAGGCGGCGCGGAAATTTCCTACGAAAAAACCACAGGCTATCCGCCGTTGACTTTACATTCTGTGCCATTGAAAGGCGGCAAAATCACCATTCGTGGCGACATTTCATCACAATTTTTAAGTGCGATTTTGATGGTTCTCCCCTTAGCGCAACAGGATTCGGAAATCGAAATTCTCGGTACGCTCGTTTCTAAGCCTTACGTGGAAATGACCTTGAAAATGATGGCGCAATTCGGCGTACAAGCAAAATGGCAAGGTCGGAATATTTTCATAAAAAGTGGTCAAACTTACCACGCACCAGCGGATTATTACGTGGAAGGCGATGCGTCCAGTGCATCCTATTTTATGGCAGCAGCGGCCATCGCAGGCGAAGTGACCGTTCACGGCATTGATCAATATAGCCTGCAAGGGGATCGCCAATTTGCTGACGTTCTCGCTCAAATGGGGGCGAAGGTAACCTATGGCACGCATTGCATTCACGTCAAAAAAGGGGAAAAACTGCAAGGCTTACAGCGTGATCATAATGCGATCCCTGATGCGGCGATGACCTTAGCCACGCTTGCGCTGTTTGCGGAAAATTACACCTGCATTCAAAACGTTGCCAACTGGCGAGTGAAAGAAACAGATCGCCTGCACGCAATGGCGCACGAGTTACAAAAGATCGGCGCAAGCGTTGTGGAAGGATCGGATTCTTTGCAAGTTGCGCCACTTGATAAAGCCAATTATCACCCACAGCCCATTGAAACCTACCGTGATCACCGCATTGCGATGTGTTTTGCATTAACCACTTTCGCTGGCAAGCCTGTCACGTTGCTGGATCCTACTTGCGTGAATAAAACTTTTCCGCAATTTTTCAGCGAATGGCAACGCTTAACCTCGTAATCTTCAATTTAAGCAAGGTCGGAATATTGACCAAAATTCCGACCTTGCGTTTTCAATTTTTATAAGGAATTTTATGCAACTCCCAGCCCTACAACCTGCGACACTCATCAAACGCTACAAACGCTTTCTCGCCGATGTCAAATTGAATAACGGCGAAGAAATCACCCTACACTGCGCCAACACGGGCAAAATGACTGGCTGCGGCAGTGCTGGCAACACCATTTGGTACTCCGACTCCAAAAGCACCACACGCAAATACCCTTGCTCGTGGGAACTGACCCAGCTCGCCAATAACATACTCACCTGCATTAACACGCACCGTTCAAACGGTCTTGTGGTTGAAGCCATTCAAGCGGATCTCGTGCCTGAATTGCGTGGTTACAACACCCTGCAAACGGAAGTCAAATACGGCGAAGAAAATAGCCGTATCGATATTTTATTAAGCGATGGCGAACAGCCGAACTGCTACATTGAAGTAAAATCCATCACCCTAGTGGAGGGCAACGTAGGAATGTTCCCCGATGCCGTTACCACACGTGGACAAAAGCATTTGCGTGAACTAATGGCGATGAAAGCGCAAGGCTACCGTGCCGTGATTTTCTTCTGCGGCTTACACGAAGGTTTTGACCGTTTCACCGTTGCCAAACACATCGACCCCGCCTACGCCAAACTCTTAACGGAGGCCATTCGTGCTGGCGTGGAAGTTTACGCCTACGCTTGCCGTTTTGACTGGGAAAATGCCGTACCAGTGCGATTAAACATCACGCAATCTGTGCCTTGTTTTAATTTAGCATAACGCACCAACGGCACCGCTTGCATTCACACCAAAAAATGAATGCAAAACGTGCCGTTTTTCTACGCCCAAACGAGCATTGACGTTTTTTAAAGCAAACAATTTGAAATCCATTTTTTTTAGTTGCAAAGGCAAATAAACTCCGTATAATCCGCCCCCGTTGACACACAAAACCCTGCCTGGGTGGCGAAATTGGTAGACGCAGCGGATTCAAAATCCGCCGGTGAATAAC
>JAHHQZ010000011.1 GCA_020026075.1 Actinobacillus sp.
ATACAGAGCCCAGTCCTTAAATTAATTTAGTCTAAGTTTTTGGGGTCAGGTCAAGAACGGCGAAATACAAAGCAATATGCCTGTGGCGATAATAATATAAAGCCCGATGCCTTTATATTGATGCAACGCTGGCACTCGATACACCAAATAACTCGGAATTAAACAGCCAATTAAACCGAAAATAGGGCTACAAATGGAGGTAAAACTCAACACAGGGGCGTTTAACACAATCGCACCCCAAGACAGCAACACGGTAAACACCATAATGCCGTACCCCACATATTTTGCATTGATTTTATTTTCTGGAATAAAACGTGTTAGCCCATTCATTGCTAACCCCTGACAAGCCTCACGGAACCCCAAATAAACCCCAAAATACGCTGTCATTACTGCAAAAACATTCAACACCAAACTCAATAAACGCAAGGTTTGCCCATCCATTCCCTGAGCGACCAATGCCAACGCCGAAATATTTTGCTCATAAGCGCTCACTGCTTGCTCGTGGCTAATTGCAAGCGTAAAAGACACAGCATAGAAAAACACCACTGTGAATAACACACCGAATGCGATGTTCATCGCACGCATTGCCTTAAATCGAGCCACTTCAATGGATTTCTCACGGCTACGGTACGAAATAACCATTGGGCTTAAACTTTGAATAAATAAAATTGATGTCAATGTAAATGGCAACATTACAACGGCATTTTTAAATAAGACAGGGGTTTGAGGCACAGCCCCCACATTGGCCAAATTCCATTCCCCCACCATCAACAGCCCTAAAATGGCAACAACGGTAATTTTCGTTAGCACCATTAACGTTGAAATTTTAAACAGAAATTGCTCACCACGAGAGGCCATCGCCACTAAAAGACAAATTAAAACTAAGCCATAGAAAGGATTTTCAGACCAAAGTGTTTTAGTTAAACCAAAACTTTGCAGAAATGATGCGGTATCGTTGGTGATCGCCGTGGAATAAACAAAAACCCAAATAACCAGCATAATAAAATACAGTAGCCCTAAAAAAGCACCCCAGTTTTTTCCTAAATAACCTGAAATAACGCTGGGGTAGTCTTGGCATTTTGGCGATTTAGCCAATGTGTTAATAAATAATCGTTGAAACAAATACATTGCAGGATAGCCAACCACTGAAGACAGCAAAAATACCCACAGTCCCATCAAACCAACTTGTACGGGCAAAAACACGATACCTGCACCAATCGCCATACCAATGCTGATAATAATCCATCCCCAATCAGTGCTATCAAAGCGCGTTGCCGCTTTCCAAGCTACTTTGTCCGCAGGCGAAATTGCCTGTTGTTTAGGATCGTTTAGTTTTTTATCCATAGCCGTCCCCCTAAGTTGTTAGCAAGGCTGGCTAAGTATAAATTTATGCAAATTTATTTGCAAATACATTTGTAAACATGAGTTAATTAGAAAAAACCTTTAAGAAAACAGGAAATAATACAAAAATATTTTCATATTTAATTTTGAATAATCATTCAAACTGATTCAGCGATGAAAGGAAAGGTGGTCAGTGAAGATCAGATAACTTTTTAGATTTGGAGAAATGAAAAAAGGCCGCTAAAATTAGCGACCTTTCAAGAATTTGGCTCCTCCTGCTGGACTTGAACCAGCGACATACGGATTAACAGTCCGCCGTTCTACCGACTGAACTAAGGAGGAATAGGTGGTGCCTCGAGGCGGAATCGAACCACCGACACGGGGATTTTCAATCCCCTGCTCTACCGACTGAGCTATCGAGGCAATGTTGCGTTTTCAGCGTTTTAATCACTCCGTAACGTCTCAACGGGGCGTATTAAACGATTTTTCCCTTTCCAAGTCAACAAGATTTTAAAAAAATTGTATTTTTTTTTATTGTTTGCGTGATTTCTATTCGCGATGCGTGTATATTGATCTAGTTTTGCTTAAAAAAACAAAAAGGAAAAATCCTTGGTCGGAATTTTTCCTTTTATTTTATCTATTCAAATTATCGTAACTGAATTACACATCAAGCTTTTCTGTACGATATTGGCAACGTGGCTGCACAATATGCTCTCTGGCGGCAATAATTTGCAGTTCATACTGTCCTGCTTGGTAGGTAGTTTCCATTACTTCGTTCACAGCGTTGGCTGTATGCTCAAATGCCTCGATGTCTGACATTCCATTTAAAATATCCGCTAAGAAAATCCCTGCGGTTAAATCGCCCACGCCTACAGGTTCACGATCGAAAGGATGTAATGGGCGCTGAATATGCCAAATGCCATCACCATTGGCGAATAACATTTCAAATTTTTGCGCAGATATTCCGACCTTGCTTAAATGTTTCACCAGCACTTTCTTCACACCTTGCGCCAATAAGGCTTTCACCGCCTCAACTGCGCCTGCAAAATTTTCCACAGGTAACCCTGTTAACTCTCGCAATTCTACAAGGTTGGGTGTGAGAATATCTGCATTCGGTATGGCGTATTCGCACAAGCCATCTTTCACACCATCAGCCACAATACAGCCTTTGTCAGGGTGTCCCATTACAGGGTCGCATAAGTAAATGGCGTTGGGATTGACTGCTTTCACTCGTTTAACCACATCAATAATTTCTTTTACCTGTTCGGCGCTGCCCATATAGCCTGAAAGTACGGCATCACATTCTTTAAGTGCGTCAATGTTTTCAATGCCCGTCACAATATCCGTAATTTGCCCCTGTGGCATTACCATTCCTTTCCATTGCTGGTATTGGGTATGGTTGGAAAATTGCACCGTATTCAACGCCCAAACGTCCATTCCCAAAAGTTGCATTGGGAAGGTTGCGGATTTGTTACCCGCATAACCGTAAACCACGTGGGATTGAATTGATAAAATGTGTTTGGTATTTGCTGTCATATAGCCTCCAAAACGTTGCTGATTGGGAAATTAACAATAGCCGTAACTCAATAAGCGTTGATAGCGTTGTGCTTGCAATGTTTCACTATCCAGTTGCTGTAATTCAGCTAAATCATCCGTTAAACGTGCTTTTAAATTGTCTGCCATTTGCTGGAAATTACGGTGCGCGCCGCCCAATGGTTCTGGCACGATGTGATCAATTAAACCTAACTCTAATAGACGCTCAGCAGTCATTCCCATTGCTTCTGCGGCCACTGAGGCTTTATCCGCACTTTTCCATAAAATAGACGCACAACCTTCTGGGGAAATAACCGAGTAGGTGCTGTATTGCAACATATTGACACGGTCGCCTACGCCAATCGCCAACGCACCGCCTGAACCGCCTTCGCCAATGACGGTACAAATCACGGGAACGCTCAAGGTTGACATTTCACGCAAATTACGTGCGATGGCCTCTGCTTGACCACGCTCTTCCGCCCCCACACCTGGATAAGCACCAGGTGTGTCAATGAAGGTTAAAATCGGTAATTTAAAACGCTCCGCCATTTCCATTAAACGTAAGGCCTTGCGATAGCCTTCTGGGGCTGGCATTCCAAAATTGCGAGCCACTTTCTGTGCGGTGGAACGCCCTTTTTGATGGCCAATAACCATTACAGGCTCACCGTTTAAACGAGCCAAACCGCCCACGATGGCTTTATCGTCTGCAAAGGCGCGATCCCCTGCTAATTCTTGGAAATCGGTAAAAATCGCCTCGATATAGTCAAGCGTGTAAGGTCGGTTTGGGTGTCTGGCGAGACGAGAAACTTGCCACGCATTGAGATCAGAAAAGATTTTCTTGGTGAGTTCATTACTCTTTTTCTGTAAACGAGCAATTTCATCATTTAAATCCAGTTTTCCATCTTGATGCGTTACATTGCGTAAGGCATCAATTTTTGCTTCAAGTTCTGCAATCGGCAGCTCAAAATCTAAATATTCGTGTTGCATAAAATGTCCTGTGTACACTCAAAAATTGTCGTGCACTTTATCAACATTTTTAAGGGGGGGCAAGGCTTAGCAAATGGAGGTTAGCAAGACGATTTAAGCTAGGTCGGAATATTTTCTAAAAAAGTGAAACTGACGTTTAGATTTTCACAATGGCTTGTGGCATACTGCCCCCTTTTATTTATTTTGACCTTAGAAAGGAAATCCTATGCCCACTCTCACTAAAACCGCTGAACCAATGGAAAACGCAACGCCCCCTTTGCTAAAAAACCGCTTTCGTGGTTTTTTTCCTGTGGTGATTGACGTAGAAACTGGTGGCTTGAACGCACAAACGGATGCGTTACTGGAATTGGCGGCGGTAACCTTGAAAATGAATGAAGATGGCACGCTATCGCCAGATAAAACCTTTCACGCCCATATTGCACCTTTTGAGGGAGCGAATATTGACCCTGTGTCATTGAAAGTAAATCAAATTGATGTAAACGATCCTTTGCGTGGTGCTGTGAGCGAGGACGAGGCTTTACGTGGCTTATTTCAGCTCGTGCGCAAAGAACAAAAAGCCGCAGGCTGTCAACGTTCGGTTATCGTGGCGCACAATGCGATGTTTGATCAAAATTTCCTAATGGCAGCCGCCGTGCGTACAGGGATTAAACGTAATCCTTTTCACCCTTTCGCAATGTTAGATACGGCGAGCTTGTCAGCATTAATGTTTGGGCAAACGGTGCTAATAAAGGCTTGCGAAATAGCAAAGATCCCCTTTGACACGAAACAAGCACACGGTGCCTTATATGACACCGAACGCACAGCAGAGCTTTTTTGCTATATGGTGAACTATTTGCAGGCATTGGGTGGTTACCCTCATTTATCGAGCGGCAATCAATAATCCTCAAAAACAGTCGCAAATACTAGACAAATAAAATTTTTGCGTGTATACATTTAAACATTTTTTAACCACGCTTTTGATATGTAAAGGATTATCTGATGTTATCAGCTTTCAAAATTCAAACTCCAACCTTGAATTTAACCCCTACCGCTGAACTGTTTGTTCAAGTAAAACAGTTAAGCAGCTGTCACCATCATCCTGTATCACCTTTCTAAACCGCCTTAGCGAGATTTGTCTAGCATTTTTCGTTTACTGTTTTCTTATTTTTCGTTTTAATTTCCAAAAAGGATAAATCTCAATGTTACTTCTAAACCCTGTAATACTATCTGTTGTTGTATTACTCGTCCTTAGTTTACTGCGTGTAAACGTCATTATGGGGCTGATTATTTCGGCACTCGTTGCTGGCTTTACCAGCGATCTTGGTGTATCTAAAACTATTCAAACCTTTGTTGGCGGCTTAGGTGGCGGCTCTGAGGTTGCGATGAACTATGCAATTCTCGGTGCTTTTGCCGTGGCGATTTCTCGCTCTGGCATTACCGATTTACTCGCCTACAAAGTTATTCGCAGTATGGGCAAACGCCCAACGGCGACTTCAATGAATTACGTTAAGTATTTTCTGCTCGCCATTTTGCTTGCTTTTGCGATTTCTTCACAAAATATTATTCCTGTACACATTGCCTTTATTCCAATTATCGTGCCGCCACTCATTTCAATTTTTAACCGTTTGAAATTAGACCGCCGTGCGGTGGCTTGTGTACTGACTTTCGGCTTAACGTCAACCTATATGTGGTTGCCAGTGGGCTTTGGGAAAATCTTCATTGAAAGTATTTTGGTGAAAAACATTAACCTTGCTGGCGCAGCTGTTGGATTGCACACTAGTGTTAAAGAAGTATCTGTGGCAATGCTGATTCCTGTAATTGGAATGTTCTTAGGCTTGTTGGTTGCCGTATTTATTTCTTACCGTAAACCTCGCCACTACGCCAGCACGGTTGAAGCGCCATCAATGGAAGAAATTGATCGCCACATTACGCAGGTGAAACCGCTTTACGTTATCGTGGCACTTTTAGCCATCGTTACCACTTTCGTTTTACAGTTATTAACCAGCTCAACCATTATCGGCGGCTTAGTAGGATTACTTATTTTCGGTGTGTCGGGCGTATTTAAACCTAAAGAAAGCAATGACATTTTCCGTGAAGGCTTAGAACTAATGGCAATGATCGGCTTTGTAATGATTGCAGCCTCGGGTTATTCCTCTGTGATTAATGCCACAGGTGGTGTAGATGCCTTGGTAAATTCTTTCAGCCACGGCTTAGGAGTGGACAACAAAGGCTTAGCCGCTTTCTTAATGTTGCTCGTGGGGCTATTCATCACAATGGGCATCGGCTCATCTTTCTCTACAGTGCCAATAATTGCCTCTATCTATGTGCCACTTTGCGTTAGTTTAGGGTTCTCACCATTAGCAACGGTAGTTATCGTGGGCGTTTCAGCGGCCCTTGGTGATGCAGGATCGCCAGCCTCTGACTCCACGCTCGGTCCAACATCTGGTTTGAATATTGATGGCGAACACGATCACATTTGGGATTCTGTTGTGCCAACCTTTTTGCACTTTAATATTCCGCTACTGATTTTCGGCTGGGTTGCCGCAATGTACCTTTAATATCATTCTACTATGCAACATTCTGAAACTATCATCAAACAACGCGAGGTGCCAGAAATGGCACCTTTGCACAGCCACCCCTTGTTGGATCGGCTTTACCGCATCCGCCACGTGGAAGACCAAACGCAATTAAATTACACCTTAGCGAATATGCTACCGCCCAACTTGCTACAAGGAATGCAAGCGGCGGTAGATTTGCTCATTGACGTGCGAGCCAAACAGCAGAAAATCGTCATTGTGGGCGACTTTGACGCAGACGGTGCCACCAGCACCGCCTTGTGCGTTACCGCCCTAAAACAGCTCGGTTTTACGCAAGTAGCTTTCATTATTCCTGATCGTTTCACGCAAGGTTATGGGCTAAGCGTATCCGTTGCCGACACCGTGCTAAGCACTGGGGCAGAATGTGTAATCACCGTGGACAACGGCATTTCTTCCATTGATGGTATAAAAACCTTGAAAAATTCCGGCGTACGTGTGCTGATTACCGACCACCATTTGCCGGGTGAAACCCTGCCGAATGCTGACGCTATCGTCAACCCTAACGTGGCAAGCTGTGCGTTTCCGTCTAAATCCATCGCAGGCGTGGGCGTAGCGTTTTACTTGATGATCGCCCTACGTGCCAAACTACGTGAACAAGGGGCATTTGCCCAACAAAAAGAACCTGACTTTCGTGAATTACTGGACTTAGTGGCACTTGGTACAGTGGCAGACGTGGTCGCCCTTGACTACAACAACCGCATTTTGGTGCAACACGGAATGGCTCGCATTCAAAAAGGACAAGTGCGGCCTGGCATTCGTGCTTTGATTGAAGTGTCCAACCGCCAGCTCAGCCGCCTTTCCACCAGCGATTTAAGTTTCGCCATCGCCCCACGCTTAAACGCCGCCGGCCGCCTCGACAATATGGCCACAGGCGTAGAATTATTACTGTGCGATGATCCTGCTCAAGCCAACCAGCTCGCCAGCGATTTAGATGCATTAAACCAAGAACGGCGCACCATTGAGGCAGGAATGAAAGCAGAAGCCTTGCACCTTTGCCAAAATTTGCCCCAATTTGAAAACAACACCCTGCCTTACGCCATCGCCCTTTACCAAAAAGATTGGCATCAAGGCGTGCTGGGCATTTTAGCCTCACGCATTAAAGATAAATATCACCGCCCAACCATTACGTTTACGGACGATGAATCAGGCCTGTTGCGTGGCTCCGCTCGCTCCATTGACGGCGTGCATATTCGTGATGTTCTCGCACGCATCGATAGCCAGAACCCTGAAATGATGACCAAATTCGGCGGTCACGCAATGGCGGCAGGGCTTAGCCTACGTACAGAAAAACTGGAAAAATTCCAGCGTGCCTTTAATCAAGCCGTGCAAGACATCGCCCAGCCAGAGCAGTTACAGCCTGTCATTTGGACGGACGGTGAACTGAAAAGCGAATGGCTTAACCTTGAAACCGCCAAACTCTTGCAACAAGCAGGCCCTTGGGGGCAAGCCTTCCCAGCACCTGTGTTTGACGGCAAATTTCGCATTATCAAACAAACCCTACTAAAAGGTGCACATTTAAAATTGTTGTTAGAACCTATTCACGGTGGCCCTTTGCTGGACGGTATTGCATTTAATGTGGACACCACACTCCACCCTGATCCAGCAATGAAAACCTTACATCTCGTGTACCGTTTAGACATTAACGAATTTCGTGGTCAGCAGTCTGTACAGCTGATGATTGAACATTTAGAACCACTTTAACCAAAGGACATTTTATGAAACTCGGAATTATCGGCGCAATGCCACAAGAAGTGGCAGAATTAGCTGCCCTTTTAGAAAACCCAAGCCAACGTACCATCGCAGGCTGCACCTTATACGAAGGCCGCATTCAAGGCGTGGATATTGCATTGCTCCAATCAGGCATCGGTAAAGTCGCCGCCGCAATGGGAACCACTTTGCTTTTAGAACTCTGCAAACCCGATTACGTGGTAAACACTGGCTCCGCAGGGGGGGTTGGCACAGGCTTGAACATGGGCGATGTGGTGGTTTCCAACGAAACCCTGCACCACGACGCAGACGTAACCGCTTTCGGCTATGCACAAGGTCAACTACCTAACAACCCGCCACGCTTTGCCTCCAACGCCGAATTGATCGAACGTGTCGCCAACACCGCCAAAGCGCAAGGCCTTGCCTATCACTTCGGCTTAATCGCCTCTGGCGATTGCTTTGTCAACGGCGGCGAGGCTTTGGCTCGCATTAAACAGCACTTCCCTGACGTGCAAGCCGTAGAAATGGAGGCTGCCGCCATCGCCCAAGTATGCCACGCATTCAACGTGCCATTCGTGGTGATCCGCGCCATCTCCGACAGTGGCGATGGCTCAGCAAACATTTCCTTTGACGAATTTCTCCCACTCGCCGCCAAACAATCCACCCAAATGGTACTAGCATTAATCCAACAATTCACCCAAGCCTAAACGGCTTGCAATAAAAAAAAGCCACGCTGGAATTTTCATCAAAATTTTGTGAAATATTCCAGCGTGGCTTTTTATGCGAGAACGGCTTACTTAATCACGCCGCAAACCATTCTTGGACCGCCGCCACCGAGTTTTTTCGGAGCGTCTTTATAGTTATCACCGCCTAGGTGAATCATCAATGCGTGTTGTTTTAACTCATTGATATTCTTGATTTTCACCGCTAGAACTGGGCTATTGGCTTCGCCTTGTGCGTTTACATACAGTGCTGGTAAATCCCCTAAATGGCCCGCATCATCCCACGGTGCGCTGTGTTGATCGTTATGTTTAGGATCCCAATGACCACCAGCCTGCGTGCCTAAACCTTTTTCAGTAGCACCGCAGCTAGGGTTTTGGTGAATATGAAAACCGTGCAAGCCTTGTGCGTTTTCAAGGTGGCTTAAATGCGGATAAAACGCCACACCGTAAGGGGTGTTGGCAGCAATGATGTAACCTGCGGGCAAGTCGCTTTCTTTACCGAGTAAATTCATATCAATACGAATATGCTCGGCACTCTCTGGATTGAAAGTCGGAACAGCTTGCGCCATTGTATTTGCGGTAGCGACACTCGCAGCACTGGTGAATAACGCTGCCAAAAGTAATTTTTTCATAAAATCTCCAATAAATGGGTAAACATACTGCAGGTTTTCAACGGTTCAATCATGTTGAAAACGAATGCAACGTAAATATTATGCGTATAAATTTACACAAACGGAGAGATTATACCGTAGCGAAATAAATTAATTCAATAACTATAATAAATTTGACTTAAAGAGAAGGCCGGAATTTTTTAAAAAATTCCGACCTTGGTGAAAAGCTATAAAATCATTTTGACGATTTTATCTGCTCGAATACGTGCAAATTTTTTCAATAATTTCTGCACTGGGGCGGGGTAGTCAGCCATTGATTCCAGTTCATTAAAGCCAGTTAATGATGTAGTGTTTTGGCGGATGTGGTTAAGTTCTTCTAGTGCTAATTCCGTTAATTGCTGTTGCGGATCGTGAATCAGTAGCCCATTTTCCGCATCCAAACGCCACGCACGAGGGTTTAAATTATTCCCTGTGAGCAAAATGTAATCTTCATCCACCCATACGCCTTTTAAGTGGTAACTGTTGTCGCCGTCTTTCCAAATGCGCACGCAAAGCTGACCTGTTTTAAGGTAGTCGTCAAATTTTTCCGTGAATCGGCGTAAATTATTCTCATACAAATAAGGCAATGCACCCGCAATTTTGAACGGTTTTTCAGGCGGAATGTAAAAATCATTTGCGGTTTTGTCGCCCACGATAATTTCCACTTTTTTTCCTGCTTTAAGCAGGCTTTTTAAGCGTTTTTGCAACGGCTTAGGGAAATTAAAATACGGCGTGCAGATAGTGAGTTTTTCTTGCACGATTTGGAATAAATCTTCAATCACGTGATTTAAACGGTTGTCGCCTTTGCCCATTCCAAACAATGGCGTAATGGTTAGCTCGTACGGCTTGCCATCAGGCTCTGGCAGATGATATGCGCCATCTCGTGCTAAGTCTCGGCGGAAATTGCGAATGGTTTGGCGAATTTCTTTGGTTTTCGGACGATGTTCGCAATCTAAGCCATAAACTGCTTCATTTTTCAGTAAAAAATCTTCAATAAACGCCGCCATTGCATTCGCCAGTGGTGCATTAGTAATTTTGTGATAGCGATCGTAACGGTATTTTTCACGCTGATGAACGTACACATCGTTAATGCTCGCACCGCTGTACAGCACCGTATCATCAAAAATAAAGCCTTTAATATGCAATACACCAAACACTTCACGGGTGTTAATGGGTACGCCGTAAAAAATATGCCCTAAATCTTTTTGATGTTTACATAAATCATCACGGCATTGGCAATACCATTCTGCATTGGTTTGGGTTTTCTCAGCACCTAGCAAATTACGCTGGGCGCGATGCCAATCCACGAGAATTTTAACGTCAAGGGCAGGATTATTTCGTTTTGCATTAAGGACTTCTTGAAGAATTTCTTCACCAGCATCATCTTTTTGCCAGTAAAGCGCAGTAATAAGGATACGTTTTTTTGCCGTACGGATTTGTTGAATAAGTTGCTGTTTGAAATCGCAAGTACGGTAAATAAATTCAATTTGTTTGGGGTTCAACGATAAACAAGGCAAGGCGGCAAGATTTGCACGGGCTTGTTTGGTTTTATCTGTTAACATAAAAAGATCTCAGTTTCAGGATATGAAAAAGTCGGGCGGTAGTTTACATAAAACGCCTAGAAGTTGCTAGAAAAAAGGCAGTTTTTCGCTATAATGATCGAGATTTTTCGGCTAATTTTGCTTGTAAGGAACACGAATGAAAACCCCAAAACCGAGCTTTCAACAGTCCAGTAATCCTAATCGATTCCGTGAACACGTAGCTCAAGACAAAAAATCCAGCTCCCCTCAATTTAAAACAAAACCACGTGGTTTTGCGAAATCTCACCCAGCACCTGTAAAAACGGTGCCAACCCAAACTCAAACCGAAATGGAGTTACACAGCGCCAATGGGGCGAGCAAAGTTAAAGTGATGGTGAAAAAAACTGAAAATAAACCTAGCTATGTGAAAAAAACAGGGGCGTTATCCCCACGAGCGCCGGAAAAAATCAAAAAAAATCGTGCGGAAGAAATGAAAGTTTACGGTGAAAAAGCCTGTTTAGCCCTGTTTAAACAGCGCCCAGACAGCATTATTCGTGCGTGGGCAACGGTGGAAATGGCGCATAAAATCGGCGATATTTTCAGCTATCTTGCCGCCAATAAAAAAGCCTATCACGTGGTTTCCAGTCAAGAATTAGCCAAAGCTAGCGGCAGTGAACACAACGGTGGCCTTTGCTTTTTAGTGAAAAAACCACGCACCTTTACCTTAAACGGTTACTTAGGCATTCCCCACCAGCAAGATGCTCTCGTGCTACTCAACGGTGTGCAAAACGCCTACAATCTCGGCGGAATCGTGCGCAGTTGCGCCATTTTTGGCATTAGCGGTTTGATTTGCGAAGATGTCAATGCCCTGTTTACCCCAGCCACAATGCGTATCGCCGAAGGGGGAATGGAATTTATCCGCCCACTCGCCACGCCAACAGTGGCTCAAGCATTAGCAGAACTGCGAGCCAATGGCTATCAAGTAATGCACCTTGCACCGAATAAATCCAGCAAAGGATTGAGTAAAAAATTAACCTTCGCCGCTAAAACTGTTTTTGTACTCAGTGAAAACGCAAGCCTTTGCGAAGATTTATTTGAACAAGGCGATGTAATGGTTCAACTCACGCCGAACAACCCATTACAAAGCGAACTCAACATCAGTGTTTCCACAGGCATTTTGCTGTCCCAGTGGTTCCAACGCTAAAATTTTTCCCAAAATTCCAGCCTACGTGGTGAGCATTCACCACGTTTTCTTTTGACCAAATTTTTAAGAGAACATAATGAACAGTTGCACCCATTTAGGGCATACCGCTCGTAAACGTTTCGGACAAAACTTTTTATCCGACAACAACGTCATTCAAGGCATTGTCGCCGCCATTCACCCACAGCCTAACCAATTTCTCGTGGAAATTGGGCCTGGTTTGGGCGCTTTAACCGAGCCAGTGGCAGAAGAAGCCGATCATCTCACCGTTTTAGAATTGGACCGTGATTTGGCAAAACGCCTGCGCCATCACCCGTTTTTAAATCAAAAACTGACCGTCATCGAAACGGACGCAATGCAGTTTGACTTTAACCAGCTTTATATCGAGAACGATCTGCAAGCCAAAAACCAAAAATTGCGTGTATTCGGCAACCTGCCGTACAACATTTCCACGCCGTTAATGTTTCATTTGTTCAACTTCTGCGACATCATTCAAGATATGCACTTTATGTTACAAAAAGAAGTGGTGAAACGCCTTGCCGCTGCGCCAAACAGCAAAGCTTACGGCCGTTTAACCGTGATGACGCAATATTTCTGCCAAGTGTTCCCTGTGCTAGACGTGCCGCCAACGGCTTTCCGCCCAGCGCCGAAAGTGGATTCCGCCGTTGTGCGTTTAATTCCGCACACCGCTTTACCGTACCCTGCAAAAAGCTTGAAACTGTTGAATATGGTTTGTACCCAAGCGTTCAACCAGCGCCGTAAAACCCTACGCAATGCCTTAGGGCAATATTTCACCGAAGAAACCTTGCAATCTCTCGGCATTGACGGCAATGCCCGTGCGGAAACCTTATCGGTAGCAGACTTCGTTAAACTGGCAAATTACTTAGCCGACAACCCAGTGGAAAACTAATGGCAACCTATTTTGTAGGCGACTTGCAAGGCTGTTATGACGAATGCCAAGCCTTGCTGGAACGAGTCAACTTCGACCCTGTGCAAGATAAACTTTATCTTGCAGGCGATCTCGTGGCTCGTGGCGATAAATCCTTAGAATGTCTGCGCTTAGTGAAATCACTCGGCGACAGCGCCCAAACCGTGCTGGGCAACCACGATTTACACCTACTCAGCACCGTTTACGGCATCAAAAAACCGAAAAGCCATGACCGAGTAGATGCCCTTCTTAACGCCCCAGACTTGCCAGAACTCACCGAATGGCTCCGCCAGCAACCGCTACTTTGCCATTTGCCTGAGCAAAACATCTTATTAAGTCACGCAGGCATTGCGCCACAGTGGGATTTACCCACCGCCATCGCCTGCGCTAAACAAGCCGAACAGGTCTTACAAAGCGAACAATGCACCGCCCTACTCACCCATATGTACGGCGACTCGCCCACCCTATGGCACAACGACTTAACAGGCCCTGACCGCCTACGCTACATCATCAACGCCTACACGAGAATGCGCTTTTGCCACACTAACGGTGCCCTTGATTTCGCCTGCAAAACCCCACCGCAAAACGCACCAACGGATCTCGTAGCGTGGTTTGAACTTCCCAACCCACTGTACACACAAACCAATATCATCTTCGGCCACTGGGCAAGCCTCATCGGCTACCCTACCCCAAGCAACATCTACCCCCTAGACACAGGCTGCGTATGGGGCAATCACCTAACTTTACTCCGCTGGGAAGATCAACAGTATTTCCATCAAAAAGCGATGAAACCTTACCAATAGTCTAGGCCGGAATTTTCGGCGAAATTTTGTCAAAAATTCCGGCCTTTCTTAAATGGTTTTAATCCTCAAAGGATTGGTTCATTTCAAAAGCAGGGGCAGTGTGGCAGTTTTGGGATATGACTTGGGCAGGTACGCCAGCAACAGTGGTGGATGGGGCGACATTTTTTAGTACCACCGAATTTGCACCTACTTTGGCGAAGCGGCCAATTTCGATGTTGCCTAGCACTTTGGCACCTGCGCCTATCATTACGCCTTCACGGATTTTCGGATGGCGGTCGCCGCTTTCTTTGCCTGTGCCGCCTAAGGTTACGCCTTGTAGAATGGATACATCATTTTCAATCACGGAAGTTTCGCCGATGACGATGCCTGTGGCGTGGTCGAACATTATGCTGTGTCCGATGCGAGCAGCAGGGTGAATGTCTACGTCAAAGGCGACAGAAATTTGGTTTTGTAGGTAGATAGCCAACGCTTGGCGACCGTTTTGCCAGAGGTAATGGGTTATGCGGTAGCTTTGCAGGGCCTGATAGCCTTTGAGATACAGTAAGGGCGTTGACCATAGGGCAACGGCAGGATCCCTTGTGCGTACGGCGATAATATCCAGTGCGGCGCTTTCAATCATTTGCGGATCGGCTCGGTAGGCACTGGCGATAATTTCACGCAAGGCAATGGCAGGCATTATGGGGTTCGCCAATTTATTCGCCAAAATGTAGCTTAGGGCATCGCCTAAGTGGGCGTGAGCGAGAATGGTTGAATGAAAAAAGCTCGCCAGCAGCGGCTCTTTTTCTGTCTGCTGGCGAGTTTCCTCACGCAAAATAAACCAAATATTTTCAGCTTGTGTCATTGTTTTATTGGGTTGTTTCACTTTTTCTTGCTCTGCCTAAAAGATAAAGCACCACGTCTTTGGTGTCTTTTCCGCAGAACAACACTTGATAAATTTGCTCGGTGATGGGCATTTCTACGCCGTAGCGTTGGGCGAGGGCGTGAACTTCACGAGTATTGTGGTAGCCTTCGACTACTTGTCCGATGTCTTTCATTGCTTGGTAAGGGGAGAAACCTTGTCCGAGCATTAAGCCAAAACGGCGGTTGCGAGATTGGTTATCCGTGCAAGTTAGCACAAGATCGCCAAGTCCTGACATTCCCATAAAGGTTTCAGGTTTGGCGCCCATTGCCACGCCAAGACGAGAAATTTCGGCAAGACCACGAGTAATTAAAGCCACACGTGCATTGGCACCAAAGCCCATTCCATCTGCAATGCCTGCACTGATGGCGATCACGTTTTTAATAGCACCGCCCAGTTGTACGCCGATGATGTCGTCATTTTCATACACACGAAAATCACGGCTACAATGAATACGAGCTTGTAATTCTTGGGCGAAGGCTTTATCGCTTGCGGCAAGCGTAATGGCGGTTGGCGAACCTGCGGCCAATTCTTTGGCGAACGTTGGCCCTGATAATACTGCCATTGGGTAACGAGAACCTAAAATGTCGTGGGCAAGGTCTAATAATAAGCGTCCTGTGCCTTCTTCTAGGCCTTTGCTGGCGAAAATCAAACGACTGTCGGCTGGTAAAATTGGTTTAATTTCCTGTAATAATTCGGCGATGCCGTGACTTGGCACTACGACAAAAATATCACGAGAAACGGTAACCGCGAGCGGTAAATCAGCCGTTACGGTTAAGGTTGCAGGGAAAGGGATATTCGGTAAGTATTTTTGATTAACACGATCACGTTCAAGCTGTTCGCATTTTTCGGCATTTCGCCCCCAAAGGAAAATTCGGTGTCCATTGCGGGCAAGTGCGATAGCCAATGCCGTGCCAAAAGAGCCTGTACCGAGTACGGTCATCGGTGCTTCAACGGGTGGGTTGTTCATTATCATTATTTTCCTCCTTAAATGTGATTGAACAAAAAACGGGAAAGATTGCCCTTTCCCGTCATTTAGCTGATTAGTTTTTATCTTTTTCAGATACGCTGTCAATTTCTTGTTGTTCTTGCGCTTCAAATTCCGCTTGCTGACGTTGCATATAGTCCACAAATAGCGCATCAAAATTAATTGGATTTAAGTTTAATGCTGGGAATGTACCACGGTTAACTAAGCTTGAAATGAGTTCACGTGCGTAAGGGAAAAGCATACTTGGGCATTGAGAGGTTAAGCAATGTGCCATTTGTACATCTTCTAAACCGCTGATAGTGAACACACCCGCTTGTTTCACTTCGCAGATAAACGCCACATCACCGCTGCCTTCGAGAGTGGTTTCTGCGGAAATGTTTAAACACACTTCGTAAAGGTCTTCATCAAGCTGAGTCGCTTCAGTGCTAAGGTCGAATTTCAACTCAGGTTTCCATTCTTGTTGGAAAATACCTGGTAAATTTGGTGCTTCAAAAGAAACATCTTTTACATAGATACGTTGAATTTGTAGAACAACTTCTGGTTGAGCTACTTCATTTTCGTTGGTTGGTTGGGTTGCTTGCTCTGTCATAGCCAATCCTTATTTATTGTGTTTATTAACGAGGGGTAAATTTGCACCACGCCAGCCAGCTAGACCGTCTTTAAGTGCGTAAACGGGGGAGAAACCTAATTTTGCAAGTTGATGGGCGGATTTACCTAACGGCAAGCCGTTAATGCCCATTTGATCCACAACGATAACAGGTTTTGCTTTCTCTTTTTCGAGTTTGCCTAATTTGTTTTCTTTAATTTCTTCGGGAAGAATATTTAAACTGTTGACGATGTGACCACGTTCAAATTCTTCTAAAGGACGAAGATCCACAATCACCGCATCATCAGCATTCATAATGCGAATGGCCTCTTCATTGCTGAGCAATTTATAAGGGCGAGTGGCATCTTGGAAGATAAAATAGATAGTCATCACAAACAAGGCAATCCAGCCGATAACTAAAATGGGATGATTTTGTGCAAATTGCAGTGCTTGTGGAAGAAAAGCTTGGTGAAGTTCAGACATAAAAATCTCAATCAATGTGAATTAAAGGCTAAATTATAGCGTGTTTAAAGGGCTTTTCAAAGGCAAGAAAAGCCCAAAATGCAGGCTGGAATTTTTCAAAAAATATTGAAATATTCCAGCCTAGCGTCTATGGCTTATGCGAAGTAGCGAACTTCACCTGCCCCTGCAACATTTTCCACACAGCGTGCGCATAGTGTTGGATGTTCAGCGTCTTTGCCAACAGTGGCGGAGAAATGCCAGCAACGTGGACATTTTTCGCCGTCAGCGTGGTGAACTTTCACCGCAAAGCCTTCCACTTCGCCTTGTTCAACGTCCGCCTCTGCAAGCGGTTTCACTTCGGCTTTTGAAGTTAAAAGCACAAAGCGTAATTCATCACCGAGTGCTTCGAGCAACGGCAAGTAAGTATCGTTGGCGTACAGCACAACGTCCGCTTCTAGGCTACCACCGATAACTTTGTCGTTACGAGCTTGCTCTAGCACTCGGTTCACTTCGTTACGCAAGGTTTGCATTTGTGTCCAGTAGGCATCGTTCATTTTTTCATCGGCATCGATGGCAAATAAATTCGGATAAAATTCTTCTGTAAACACAAATTCCGCACGCTCACCTGGTAAGGCTTGCCAGATTTCATCAGCGGTGAAGGAAAGAATCGGCGCGATCCAACGAACCAGTGCCTCTGCAATGTACCATAACGCAGTTTGACAACTACGGCGAGCGAGGCTATCTGCTTGCGTGGTGTATTGGCGATCTTTGATGATGTCTAAGTAGAAAGACCCCATATCCACAGAACAGAAACGCATTAAACGTTGCACCACAGAATGGAATTGATAGTTCTCATAGTCTTGCACAATGCCTTGTTGTGTGCGTAAAGCGCAATCCACTGCCCAGCGATCTAACGGCAACATTTTTTCAGGGCTTACGCAGTCTTTGGCAGGATCAAAACCGTTTAAATTTGCCAGCAAGAAACGTGCGGTATTACGAATACGGCGGTAGTTGTCTGCGGCACGTTTTAGGATTTCATCGGATACGGTCATTTCGCTGGTGTAATCCGTTGACGCTACCCATAAACGTAAAATATCTGCGCCAAATTTATCAATAACTTCCTGTGGCGTTACGATGTTGCCTAAGGATTTAGACATTTTTCGACCTTTGGCATCTACTGTGAAACCGTGTGTTAACACTTGTTTATAAGGGGCTTTGTTGTCCGTTGCCGTAGACAGCATTAATGACGACATAAACCAGCCACGATGTTGGTCAGAGCCTTCCAAATATAAGTCAATCGGTGCGCCGTTAAATTCTGGGCGATTTTGAACCACTGATTTGTAAGTTGATCCGCTGTCAAACCATACGTCTAGGGTGTCTAGCACTTTGTGGTAATGCACCGCATCATCGCCAAGCACCGCTTTTGGATCGAGATCCCACCATGCTTGAATGCCGTTTTTTTCCACACATTTTGCCACTTCTTCCATAATTTCTACGGTGCGTGGATGTAATTCTTCCGTTTCGTTGTGGATAAACAATGGCACTGGCACACCCCACGTACGTTGACGAGAAATACACCAGTCTGGGCGGTTTTCAACCATTTTTTCAATGCGAGCTTGTCCCCAGTCTGGAATCCAAGTCACTTTTTTGATTTCACCCAGTGCGTTGGCACGCAAGCCGTTGTTATCCATTCCTACGAACCATTGTGGTGTCGCACGGAAAATAATTGGCGTTTTGTGGCGCCAGCAATGTGGATAGCTGTGGCGGATATTTTCAACTTTTAATAACGCGCCCACTTCTTTTAATTTATCAATCACTAACGGATTGGTTTCAAACACTTTTTTACCAGCGAAAAATTCCGCTTTTTCGCTAAATACACCGGCGTTGGTGATAAGCCCTGCCATTGGCACGCCATTTGCTTTACAAACGTTAAAGTCGTCTACACCGTGATCAGGTGCGGTGTGAACCAAGCCTGTACCGCCATCGGTCGTCACATGTTCACCAAGAATAAATGGCACTTCCAGCGGATAGAATGGGTGATTAAACACTAAGCCGTTTAAGGTTTCGCCTTTGGCGTGCGCTAGGGTTTCCACATTATCCCAGCCCATCACGTCCGCAACGGTTTTCACTAATTCTGTGGCTAAAATGTAACGCACATCGCCCACTTGCACGAGTGAGTAATCTAAATCCGCATTTAAGGTGATGGCACGGTTTGATGGAATGGTCCAAGGCGTGGTTGTCCAAATCACCGCCTCAATCGCACCTTTGCCGTGATTATCCGTTACAAAGTCAAAACGCTCGGCAACTTTGTTGTCGTCAAGGGCTTTGAACGCCACATAAATAGATGGCGAGGTTTTGTCTTCGTATTCTACTTCCGCCTCAGCGAGAGATGATGCGCAATCCAGACACCAATGCACTGGCTTGTAGCCTTTATATAAATGCCCGTTTTCCACAACTTTGGCAAAAGTGCGAATAATGTTGGCCTCTGTGTCAAAATTCATTGTAAGGTATGGATGTTCCCAATCAGCGAGAACGCCCAAGCGTACAAAATCTTTTTTCTGTCCTTCCACTTGCCCTTTGGCGTAATCACGGCACGCATTGCGAAATTCTGCCGCAGAAAGATTTTGATTCGGTTTGCCCACTAAGCCTTCTACTTTTAATTCAATCGGCAAGCCGTGGCAGTCCCAACCAGGAATGTAAGGGGTGTGAAAACCAGCAGCGGTTTTCGATTTAATAATAATATCTTTGAGAATTTTATTAACTGCGTGTCCAATGTGAATTGCACCATTTGCGTAAGGGGGGCCATCGTGCAGAATGAAAGGCGTTTTCCCTTGTGTTGATTGGCGAATTTTATGGTACAGGTTACTGTCGTTCCAATGTTGCAACATTGCAGGTTCACGCTTGGCGAGGTTGCCACGCATAGGAAAATCCGTTTCTGGCAGATTTAACGTGGATTTGTAATCTTGTTGTGTCATTTTAATGTCCAAAATCAATAAATAATAACGACGAATATCAAAAACTTATTAAAGTCAGTGAACGAATAGTTTTAGCACAATTTTTTTACTAAAAAAAGCAAAAACCGCAAGGCCGGAATTTTCAGAATTTTTTTGAAAATTCCGGCCTTGAATTATTTATGCACAATGCGGTAATTTTTCTGTGCTTTGGTTACTTTTTGCAAATAACGGCGAGCCTGTGCAGACGGGTGTTCACGCTCTAATTTGTGGTAAAACTGGCTTGGCGTGAGCTGATTGATCTTCTCAATGGCAACCTGTGGCTGACTGGCGAACATTCGTAGCACTGCCCCAGCGCCACTGTTGTACGATGAAATGATCGCATAACGCATAGACTCTGGATCTTTGATCCCTTTTAAATATTTGTTTTTCAGCAAAGCTAAATAAGCGGTTCCCACATCAATATTATTCGCAGGATTAAGCAAATAACGGTGCGTTGGACGACCACGCCAGCCACGATGTTTAAACACATCTTGCCCTGCGGTAGTCGTGATAATTTGCATTAGCCCTACGGCATTTGATGAACTTCGTGCATAAGGGTTGAAAGTGGATTCCGTTTCCATAATGCCCAAAATCAGTGTTTCATCAATGTGATAACGGCGTGCAGCTTTGCGAACCAGCGGTAAAAATTGCTGCGCACGCAAGGCGATATGGTTCGCCACCATTGGGATCTGCACAAAACGCACTTTATGCCCATTGCTTAGTACTTTGGTTTGCAGTTTGTGTTTAATCAAATACAGGGCAAAGGCATTAGCACTGGCAACAGTATCCACTGGTTTGCCATTTTCATTCATCACCAAATTGCGCAACAGCGGTGTTTTGCTAATTGGCACATCGCCTGATGCGAATAAATCAATGCCGTCTGCATTCGACCCCATTAGCAACGTATGCACAATGGCACGGCGTAACTGCTGGGCGTTGCCAAGCGTGCCAATGGTAATTTTCCCTTCGGAAAAGTTAATGTGGCTGCGGGTTAAATAGTTGTCCGTGTATTTCACGTAGTCCTGACGACTTGCCACCAGCACTTCATTTAAGCCCCAAATTTGATCAATATTATGCGAAAACTGCCCTGTGAGAATGTCTAAGGCTTTGGTGTCTTTGACAATTGGCGCATTTTCTTGATTGGAACTACAAGCAAACAAAAGCGGCACAATCAGTGCCACCCATACATATTTTTTCATTCGCACTATTTGCCCTCTAGCGGTGTGTAGCCTTCGATGTGAACCTCTTTACCTTCAAACAAAAAATCTACCATCGCTTGCTCAAGTAAAGCACGGTGTTCTGGATTCATCATATTGAGTTTTTTCTCGTTCACCAGCATTGTTTGTTTTTTAAGCCATTCGCCCCACGCTTGTTTGCTAATGTGGTCAAAAATGCGTTTACCCAAATCACCTGGATAAAGTTGGAAATCTAGCCCTTCGGCATCTTGTTTTAAATATTCACAGAAAATGGTTCTTGCCATTTGTTAATCCTCTTGCAAAAGTTGATGTTTAAGCTGTAAAAGTAACAGGCTTACTGGTTGCGGTAAGCCAATATTGCTTGGCTCATTTAACGCATACCAAAGCTCGTCTGTTGTAAAATCTGCCGCCTTTTCGGCGATATTTTGTTCAGGTTTCACCGCTTGCCACGGCATTTGATTGAGCTGATTTTTATCGCTCAGCGCCGTAGGATTTACGCCATTTTTATACACCAGCACAGGGATAATATCCAAATGAAAGTGGCTAAACGTATGACGAAAAGCTGACCATTCCTGATAAAAACCAATCCCTTGCGAATGTAAATAGTGCATTAAATCGCCTTTCGTTGCAAATTGCGGTAAACAATACAAACCGCCCCACAAGCCTTCGCTACCACGTTTTTGCAGACGAACATTTAAGCCGTCCACTGTCATTAAAAAATAAGCACTTTTCTCTGGTAGCGTTTTTTTTTCACGCTTGCCTGGATAGCGTGCAATGCTGTCGCTAAGGCGTGCCTCGCAACCGAAATTCAAGGGGCATTGCAGGCAATTAGTCTTAATTCGCGTGCAAACCATTGCCCCTAAATCCATCATTGCTTGGTTGAAGTCACCAATGCGTGTGCGAGGAGCGACACTTTCCACCGCTTGCCATAAGGCTTGCTGTACGGCGGTTTTGCCTGGCCAGCCATCAATGGCGAAGTAGCGTGCAATCACCCGTTTTACGTTGCCGTCTAAAATGGGATACGGTGCGTCAAAACAGCTCGCCACGATCGCCGCTGCGGTGCTACGCCCCACGCCTGACAAAGCGACCACGTCATCAAAGGATTGGGGAAACTCCCCTTGATAATCTTGCACAATGGTTTGCGCCGCTTTGTGCAAATTTCTTGCTCGAGCGTAATAGCCCAAACCGCTCCAATAATGCAGAACATCATCTAATGGCGCAGCGGCTAAGCTTTCTACTGTTGGAAAGCGTGCAACAAAGCGTTCAAAGTAAGGTTTGACAGTAGCCACTTGCGTTTGTTGCAACATTATTTCCGAAAGCCACACTCGATAAGGCGTTTTTTGCTGTTGCCAAGGTAAATTTTTGCGACCAAAACGGTCAAACCACGCCAGCACGGCGTGGGCAAATGGGGCGTTTTCGTTGGATTTTGCTTGGTTCATTAGAAAAATCAACGCTGGAATATTTGTCAAAATTTTGGCAAAAATTCCAGCGTAGCCAATCCTTACTCTGCGACAAAATGCCCAGACTTGCCGCCAGTTTTTTCCAGCAAACGCAAGCCTTCAATGCGCATATCTTTTTGCACCGCTTTGCACATATCGTAAATGGTCAAAGCCGCTACGCTTGCAGCAGTCAAGGCTTCCATTTCTACGCCTGTTTTGCCACGCAGTTTGCATAAAGATTCAATGCGTACTTGGCTTGTGGCAGGCAAAGCTTCTAACTGAACTTCCACTTTGGAAAGCAATAACGGATGGCAAAGGGGGATCAATTCCCACGTGCGTTTTGCCGCTTGAATGCCCGCAATACGAGCCGTTGCGAATACGTCCCCTTTGTGGTGTGCGCCGTCCATAATCATTTGTAGCGTGTTTGGGTGCATTTCTACGAAAACTTCGGCACGTGCCTCACGCACCGTATCTTCTTTGGCGGAAACGTCCACCATATTGGCCTCGCCTTGAGCGTTAATGTGTGTAAATTGATTCATAAAAATTCCTAAAATATTCCGACCTAGCCACCAATGCTCGCTAAATGCGAACGCACACCGCTGTCGCCTTGATGTAAAAAATGATGTTCACGCTTGCCGTTTAATGCAGTGCGAATACGAGCTTGCAGTTGGGCTTGCTGGCTGTCGTTGGTTAATAAATCACGCAAATCAATGCCTTCTTCGCCAAATAAGCATAAATGCAACTTGCCTTTGGCGGATACACGTAAGCGGTTACAACTGGCGCAGAAATTTTTCTCGTAGGGCATAATCAAACCGATTTCGCCTTGATAATCGCTGTGGCGGAAAATATGCGCTGGCCCATCTAAATGATGGCGTGGCTGCGGCTGCCAACCCTGTTGAATAAGGTACTTCGCCAGCGTTTCCCCTGAAAGGTGATGGCGATCAAAAAAGCTGTCCATTTCGCCAGTTTGCATCAATTCAATAAAACGCATTTGAATGGGGTTGTACTTAACCCATTGTAAAAATTGATCAAATTCACGATGATTGATGCCTTTCATTAAAACGGCGTTCACTTTTACTTTTTCATAGCCCACATCCAAAGCACGAGCAATGCCACGCATTAGGTTGTCCAGATGATCAAAGCCTGTAATGCTGGCGAACATTCTTGGATCTAGGCTATCCACGCTAACGTTAATGGAAGTAATGCCCGCCTCGCGCCAACGTGCAACGTCTTTTGCCATACGAAAACCGTTAGTCGTCAAAGCAACTTGGCGAATATTGGGCGTTTGTGCCAATGTTTCGGCGATGGCGAGAAAATCTTTGCGCAAGGTTGGTTCACCGCCTGTGATGCGGATTTTCTCCGTCCCCAACGCAGAAAAAGCATTGGCGATGCGTGTAATTTCAGGCAAGGTTAAAAATTTAGGCTTTTGCGGTTCTGGCTGATAGCCGTTAGGCAGACAGTAAGTACAACGGTAATTGCACACGTCTGTAATGGATAAACGCAGGTAATAATATTGACGTTGAAAGCGATCCATAAGCGATCCTCTTTCATTCCCCCCCACATTTTTGATGGGAATAGTTTGCATAAGACACCTTTTTAAAAATGAAAGGAAAAGCCGTTTCCCGCTTAGCCCCGAGTAGACTGGCTACTGGCATTGCCGCCTTATTCTGCATTTCTTACAAAACTTAGGCGTACAAGCTCGGCGTAAAAATAAAAATGAATTTGTCTATTTTAAAAGATCTCACCTAGCTTTACTAGGCGAAATCCTTATTTGCTCCGAATAATCTGGCGCAAGGCAAAAAACGTACCACACAATAACATGCCCAATAGCAGTAAAATTAGCTCTTGTGCGTACAAAAATAACATATTGCGATCCACTTGCTGTAAAGTTTGCGGCATATAGGCTCGTGCTAATGTTACATTAAAAAATCCAGCTACGGTTTTTGGTTGATCCTTTTGTGCGACAGTAAATAGAGTTAATAAAATGTTTTCTACTGGAGGGTTATGGCTCAATAAAATAGGATTTTCCGCCGTAGCGACTTTTTCACCTTTCACATTATACAACTCTGCTTTGGCCACAATTTTAGGGTGCAATGCCATAAATTGTTCCACAGCGCTTTGCAAATCCACACTTTCAGTATTTTGTTCCAATAATTGGCGTAACAGCTCCCCTTCTTGTTTTGCCAACGCTTGCGATAAATTCACCACTTGCTCATTACTGGTTAATAACATCGTATTTTTCAATTCACGTACGCCATTAAAAATAATCACCACCGCCACAACGCCAATGACAAATACGGCGAGCAACGTCATTATTGGTGCTAATTTTTTTGATCCACCTAATAAGGTCATTTCCTCATTCTCTAAAAATTCGCTAAAATGTACACTTTATTCACATTAATCGCCCACTGCAAGAAATTTATGCCCCACAATCACCAAGAACTTTTATCGGTTTTCGCTGATTTTATGTACGAATCAGTGCAATTCGCTGAAAAAATCATGCAATATACCGACTTTGTTTTATTTGGTAAAAGCCTAAATCGGATTAAATTACAACGTCTTTTGCAAGCTTTTCCAGCAGTTCAACCACCATTCGATACCTTCACTTGGCAAGATTATCAATGTGTAACCTTCACCGCTCCCCAAAACCAACAACCACAGCTACTGCAAGTTGCTCATTCCTTAGCCCTTGATTGCGTACCATTACAGTTTGATGCCCAATTAACGCAGGCCGGAATTTTGGTGATGGATATGGATTCCACGATGATTCAAATGGAATGTATTGATGAAATTGCCAAACGAGCAGGCACTGGCGAAGAAGTGGCGGCGATTACTGCGCGTGCAATGCGTGGCGAATTGGATTTCGCTCAAAGTTTACGCCAACGTGTGGCAACCCTTGCAGGGACTAAGGAAAGCATTCTTCAGCAGGTGTGCCAAAATCTGCCCCTAACTGATGGGCTAATTCCATTGGTGAAAACCTTGCAAGGCTACGGCTGGAAAATCGCCATTGCCTCAGGCGGATTTACCTATTTTGCTGACGTACTAAAACAGCGTTTTCAGCTTGACGCAGTGGCGGCGAACCAGTTCGATATTGAACAAGGTTTGCTCACAGGTAAAGTAGCTGGCAACATTGTGGACGCAAAGGCTAAGGCGGAATTTTTGGAAAAATTCAGAAAATCGCTAAATATTCCGGCCTGCCAAACAGTGGCAATGGGCGATGGGGCAAACGATTTACCGATGTTGCACGCCGCCAACTTAGGTGCAGCCTTTCACGCCAAACCCAAAGTACAAGCCGAAGCCAAAGCTGTTGTAAATTTCGCAGGGCTTGATGGTTTGATTTGTTTACTGCTCGCTAACGAGCGCCGTTTATCTTAATTTTCTAAGGAGAAATTATGCCTTCATTTGATATTGTTTCAGAAATTACCCTACACGAAGTTCGCAACGCCGTTGAAAACGCACGGCGTGTATTAAGCTCTCGCTACGATTTTCGTGGCGTTGAAGCCAGCATTGAGCTAAATGAAAAAAATGAAACCATTACGCTCACCACAGAATCCGATTTCCAGCTTGAACAGCTTTTGGATATGCTCATCGGTGCTTGTGTTAAACGTGATATTCAACGCAACTCATTGGATATTCCAGAAACCCCTGACCGCAACGGCAAACTTTACGCCAAAACTATCAAGCTCAAACAAGGGATTGATAAAGAAATGGCAAAAAAATTGATCAAATTGATTAAAGATCAAAAACTTAAAGTACAAAGCCAAATTCAAGGCGAACAAGTGCGTGTTACGGGTAAATCTCGTGATGATTTACAAGCGGCGATTCAATTAGTCAAAACAGCGGATTTGGATCAACCGTTTCAGTTTATCAATTTCCGTGATTAGTTAAATCCTCAAAGACTAATTTTGCGATCTCGCTCGCAAAATGAAAGATACAGCATTGCGACATAAGGCGATCTTTTTTTAAAGTTACCACGTCAATTCTGACAACGTGATTTAGTTATTAACAAAGGATCCCTTATGCAAAAAATGAAAACAATGCTCGGCGCTTTAATGGTTAGCGGTTTGCTTTTATCCGCTCCGAATGCTTTTGCGCAAAACGCAACACAAAGCAACACAGTAACAGCTACCACAAACCAAAGTGCAAAAGTAGCGGAAAAAACGCTCAATACAACGGCGGAAAAAGAAAAAAATGGTGCTCAAACCGCGCAGCCGATTGTGCTAAATACCGTTAATATCAACACCGCAGGGGTTGATGAACTGCAAAAAATGCTCAAAGGTATTGGTGCAAAGAAAGCACAAGCCATTGTGGATTACCGCACTCAGCACGGTAAATTTACCTCCGTTGAGCAACTCACTGAAATCAAAGGAATTGGTCCTGCAACCTTAGAAAAAAATAAGGCGATCATTTCCTTGTAATCGACAAACAATCAATGCGTACAGCCCCCTGTGCGCATTTTTCAATATAAGGAAATGCTATGACAAGCAAACAGGCAACACGCCAAAAAGTCGTTCTCGCCACAGGCAACGCAGGAAAAGTGAAAGAAATGGCAGATGTTCTCGCCCAATTCGGCTTTGAGGTTATCGCTCAAAGTGAATTTGGCATTGAAAGCCCTGAAGAAACAGGCTTAACCTTTGTGGAAAACGCCTTGCTCAAAGCTCGCCACGCCGCCCAATTAACAGGATTACCCGCTATTGCGGACGACAGCGGTTTAGTCGTGCCCGCCTTAAACAATGCGCCAGGTTTATATTCCGCACGCTATGCAGGCGTAGAAGGACAAGGTGCTGATGCCGCTAATCGCCAAAAATTATTAACCGAACTCGCCCAAACCACTGAAGAAATGCGTCAAGCGAAATTTGTTAGCTGTATCGTAATGCTAAGCCACGCCGCCGATCCGTCCCCAATCATTGCCGAAGGGGAATGTCACGGCACCATTGCCACAGCAGAAAAAGGCACGAACGGTTTCGGCTACGATGCAATATTTTTCTATCCGCCAAAAAACTGCACCTTCGCCGAATTAGAACAGACTGAAAAGAAAAAACTTTCACACCGTGCAAACGCATTGAAAGTTTTACAAGCAAAACTCAACAACCAGTAAAACCAAATGGGTGCTTGAACTTTATGCAACTATAAAGAATAAGCCTGCTTTCTCTTGCGAGAGCATAGACTTTCAACAGCAAGTACCCTATAATTCGCCCCTATCCCCCCTTAGCTCAGTTGGTCAGAGCAGTCGACTCATAATCGATTGGTCGCTGGTTCAAGCCCGGCAGGGGGGACCACTTTTTCCCCTTTCTTTTTTATTTCATTTATTATTTTCTTCCCCAAAAATTTTCCTTATCCCAAAACCATTTACTCCAAATAGCCCAAACAACAACGCCGAAATTTTCGTAAAAATTTCGGCGTTGGCAATTAAGAGAATTTATTTTTTGTACTGTAATTTCGGTGGCTCGTCTTGGGTAATGCAAGCCTCATCTACGGTAACTTTTTCAAGATGTTGTAATGACGGTAAGTCGTACATGGTATCCAACAGCAAGTTTTCCATAATTGAGCGCAAGCCACGTGCGCCTGTTTTACGAGCTAAGGCTTTTTCAGCAATGGCTTTTAACGCCCCTTCGGTAAACTCCAATTCTACATTTTCTAAACCAAATAACGCTTGATACTGCTTAGTTAAAGCGTTTTTCGGCTCGGTAAGAATGGCAATCAAAGCTTTTTCGTCTAACTCGTTTAACGGCGCAGTCACAGGCAAACGACCGATAAATTCTGGAATTAAGCCGAATTTCATTAAATCGTCAGGCTCAATTTGGCTGAACAATTCGCTCAATGTGGCTTTGTTTTCTTCCGTTTTCACGTCCGCATTAAAGCCAATACCGTTGCCGCCTTTGTTTAAACGTTTTTCAACGATTTTATCTAAGCCAGCAAATGCACCGCCACAAATGAATAAAATTTTAGACGTATCTAAGCGAATCATTTCTTGGCGTGGGTGTTTGCGTCCGCCTTGTGGTGGAATATTCGCCACAGTGCCTTCCACTAATTTTAACAGTGCTTGTTGCACGCCTTCGCCTGATACATCTCGTGTGATGGATGGATTTTCAGATTTGCGTGTGATTTTGTCGATTTCATCAATGTAGATAATACCTTTCTCTGCTTTCTCTACATCGTAATCGCAACTTTGTAGCAATTTCTGCAACACATTTTCCACATCTTCACCCACATAACCAGCTTCGGTCAACGTGGTTGCATCTGCCATCGCAAATGGCACATCAAGCATTTTTGACATTGTTTGAGCGAGCAAGGTTTTACCACTCCCTGTCGGGCCAATCAGCAAAATATTACTTTTGCCCAGTTCAACATCCGTTAAGGTTTGGTGTGATTGCAAGCGTTTGTAGTGATTGTACACGGCAACGGATAGCACTTTTTTCGCATAATCCTGCCCAATCACATAATCATCAAGGTGCGCACGAATTTCGTGTGGAGTTGGCAATTTTTTCGGTGCAGTTTCCTGCATTTTTTCAGGTTTTCCTGCATTTTCCCAATCATCGCCACGCCCTTCTGCACGTTCTTCCACCATCATATTATGGCAAAGATCGATACATTCGTTACAAATGTAACCGTCCTTCCCTGCAATGACTTTTGCCACTTGGTCTTTTGATTTTCCGCAAAATGAGCAGTGCAAATTTTTGTCTTTATCTTTTCCAAACATTGTTCACTTCCCTTGCTTATTTTGCTTGTAGATCATCACGTGTCACCAATACTTCATCCACTAAGCCGTAAGCTTTTGCTTGTTCGGCGGACATAAAGTTATCACGATCCGTATCACGCTCAATCGTGCTTAACTCTTGACCAGTGTGGAACGCTAAACGCTCGTTTAAGGTGTGTTTAATTTTTAAAATTTCTTGGGCGTGAATTTGAATATCGCTCGCCTGACCACGAAAACCGCCTAGCGGTTGGTGAATCATCACACGGGCATTTGGTAGTGCAAAACGTTTACCTTTTGTACCACCAGCCAGCAAGAATGCTCCCATTGAGGCCGCTTGGCCTAAGCACACGGTACGAACGTCAGGCTTGATGAATTGCATTGTGTCGTAGATCGCCATACCTGCGGTTACGGAGCCGCCTGGCGAGTTAATATAAATACTAATATCTTTATTCGGATCTTCGGCTTCTAAGAAAAGTAGCTGGGCAACGATAAGATTGGCCATCGGATCTGCCACTTCACCGCTTAAAAAGATGACACGTTCTTTTAATAAACGTGAATAAATGTCGTAGGAACGTTCGCCACGGGACGTTTGTTCTACTACCATAGGAATAACGCTCATATTTACCTCTTTGTAGTGGCGCTACTTAAAAGCCACGCCGGAATAAATAAAAAAATTTTGACTGATTTTTAAAAATAACAAAGTGCGGTCGTTAAAAACAACCGCACCTTTTATCTAAATCCGTTTACAAATGGGAAAAATCCCTTGTAACGCCTTAGGCTTGCGGATTCATAATGTCATCAAAGGTTGCTACTTTTTCTGCAACTTTCGCTGTTGCTAGCAACGCATCAATGGCTTGTTCTTCTAAAACAACGCTACGTAAGTTATCCATTAGTTGTGTGTTACCTTCATAGTAAGCGATCACTTCTTCTGGTTTTTCGTAGGCAGATGCTAAGTCAGCAAGCATTGCTTTAACACGGTCGTTGTCAACGCTTAATTCGTTGGCTTTGATAACCGCTGAAAGTAGTAAACCAACTTGAACACGGCGTTTTGCGTCAGCTTCAAATAATTCACGTGGTAGTTGTGCTGCTTGTTCTGCTGGCATACCGAAACGTTGTGCAGCTTGTTTGCGTAACACATCAATTTCTTGTTCTACGGCATCTTTTGGAACTTCAATGTCATTTGTTTTTAGTAAGCTATCAAGAACTTGTGCTTTTACTTTCGCTTTTACTGCGTTTTTCAATTCACGTTGCATATTTTTAAGAATTTCTGCACGTAAATCTGCAACGGTTTTGGTGTTTGGACCAAATTTTGCAACAAATTCGTCAGTTAATTCTGGTAATTCCATTTCTTCAACTTTTTTCAAGTTGATTGCAAATACCGCTTTTTTACCTTTAAGGTTTTCCGCTTGGTAATCTTCTGGGAAAGTAACTTCAACATCGAATTGTTCGCCAGCTTTGTGTCCAACGATACCTTCTTCAAAACCAGGAATCATACGACCTTGTCCCATTAAAAGAACGAAATCCTCTGCTTTTCCGCCTTCAAATGCTTCGCCGTCAATGGTGCCAGTGAAGTCGATGGTCACACGGTCGTCAGCTTTCGCTGCATCACTGATTTCTTTCCAAGTAGCTTGCTGTTTGCGTAGCACTTCGATCATTTTTTCAACATCAGCATCGCTAATTTCAACTACTGGTTTTTCAACTTCGATCGTGTCTAAACCTTGTAATTCTACTTCTGGGTACACTTCAAATGTTGCAGTAAATTCTAATGGTTTACCTGCTTCAAATTGCTCAACGGTAAAGCTTGGACGGCTTGCCAAGTTTACTTTTTCTTCCATCATTTTTTCAAAGAATGCACGTTGTAGAAGTTCGTTTAAAACTTCTTGACGAACGGATGCTCCGTAGAGTTTTTCCACCATTGCAGGTGGCACTTTGCCTTTACGGAAACCGTCTACACGGGCATTTTTACCTACGCGTTTTAATTCTTCACGTACGGCTTTTTCAACAGTTTCAGCAGGTACAGAAAGTTGTACTTTGCGTTCTAAACCTTGTGTCGTTTCAATGGCTGACATTTTTTTACCTCAAATTAAATTTAATCGGCAACGCCGAAAAATTTTGTTTTAAAAAGATTGGGGATTATACCCATACTGCTGGCTGTCGTCCATAAATTGCCCACAAAAGCCGATACTAAAAGCGTCATTTTATGGGCAAATATTCCAGCCTAGCGAAATACGGTTAGTTGGAGCGGTAAGTTTTACCGTTTAAATTCACATAACCACGCTGAATGAGCGTAGATTCTTTTGATTTACGCACCATTGTTTCAATGGTAGTACCTTGAACAAGAATAGCAAATAGCACCACAGCGTAGGTCATAATCACCAGCAGATCGTGTAAATCCATACGAATGCTGGATAAATAAATGGTATTGCTAGGAATAGATAGCGCCATCGCAAGGGATAAACCGCCACGCAAGCCACCCCACGTTAAAATACGTAATGTGTATGGGTTGTAAACAGTGTTGCGTCTAAACCAAGCAAACGGCAAGTACACGCTTAAATAGCGACAGAGTAAACAAATTGGAATAGCGCACAATGCCAAAATAATGCCTTGCGTGGTGAAGTCCACCAGCAACATCGCAAAGCCGATGAGTAAGAACAGTAATGAGTTTAAGAAATGGTCAATCATTTCCCAGAAATGCTCAAAGTTGCCTTGATCTTCTTTGTCAATTTGTTTGGATTTAGACCAGTTACCAATAATAATCCCAGATACGACCATTGAAAGTGCGCCTGACACGTGCAATAAGTTTGCTAACATAAAGCCAGCACTAGGAATCATTAAGGTTAAAAGAATTTTTAGACTGGAATCGTTGGTGGATTTAATCAAGAAATGTACACTAAAGCCAAGTGCAATACCAAACAACACGCCGCCTACAGCTTCTTCTAAAAAGAGTGTCGTAGCCCCTGTTGCCGTTGGTGCTTGACCGCCAAAAGCTACGGCGAAAATAGTGGTGAAAATCACCAAACCAACACCATCATTGAATAGGGATTCTCCTTCGACCTTCATTGAAAGCTTTTCTGGTGCTTTTAAGTTTTTGATAATTGCTAACACGGCGATAGGATCTGTTGGAGAAATTAATGCACCAAATAAAAAACAGTAAATTAAATCAATTTGATAGCCCAATAATGCCGTAATACCATACAGTACAAAACCGACAAAAATGGTAGAGGCAAGCGTGGAAAAAAGAGAAAGAGCGGTGATTTCGCGAACTTGTGTGCGCATTAGCGGTAATTTAATGCTTAACGCCCCTGCAAAGAGTAAGAAACCCAGTACGCCATCAATTAGAAAAGTCTTAAAATCAATGAGTTGCATTACATCTTTCGCAACTGCATCTAGTTTAAAATAGCCCAATTTACCAAGGATAATTAAGATTAACGAACACACCATTGAGGTTGCGGTAACAGCAATCGTGTATTGCACCTTTTTGCTGATTTTTTTCGTAACGAAACCAATTAAAATGGATAACGCTGATAAAAAACACAAATACGTATAAACGTTCATTGTAACTCCTTAAAATAATCTGTTCAGATTTTGTCCTTCTATTAAATTTTTCCTTAATAAAGAACAAAATCTCAACAGATAATTCATCGAAAAATAATGCCTTTGGGGTAAAAGCTAACAAAACGTTAATAAAATGTTGCCAAATTAAAAACGCTTGCCAAGTATAAGTAAAATGCTACACTTTCCAAAGTAAAATTTTTAACCAGTTTTATAGATGAACAGATTTTCAACGATTTTAATTTTTGTCCTATTGATCCTACTCGGTATCGCAGGCTATGTTGCACAAAATTTTATGATTTATTCCAGCCCTCAAATTACACTCTTTTCGCCAATCCCACAGGTCAGGCCTGCGCCTAAGCTCAAGCCCAATCCGCACAGCACACTGCAATGTTTTACGCTTTCTAGCCCTGTGGAGAAATTAAACGCTGATAAGCCATTGCAATTTTTGGTGTGGAATATGCACAAAGGCGATGACACAGGCTGGCAGCGCACGTTGCAAACCTATGCCGCTCAGCAAGATTTTGTATTAATTCAAGAAATGACACCACAATTAGAACAGGAAACCGCCCTGACTCAACGCTTTCCTACACGCTTATACGTGGCCTCTTTTGCCTATCGTGGCAAGGTATCAGGTGTCGGCGTACTTAGCCGTTACACGCCACAGGCCTATTGTGTCGGCACTGGAATAGAGCCGTGGATTCGCATTCCCAAAGTGGGTGTGGCGATGTTTTTTCCGCTACAAATCACGCCAACCCAGCCGTACACGAGCCTACTCGTCATCAATATGCATTTGGTGAATTTTGAGCTGAACCCTAAGCGTTACCAACAACAACTGGACGATATGCTGGCATTGCTCAAACAACATCAAGGGCCTGTGATTTTGGCGGGGGATTTCAATGCATGGAGCAACAATCGCTACCAGCTTATTCAGCAATTTAGCCAGCGTTACGGCTTACACGAAATGCCATTTTTACCTGATTACCGCTTGCGTTTTCTGCAAAAACCTCTGGATTTCGTATTTACGCGTGGCCTTGACATGCTAAACGCTAGCACGGTGAAAACCACCAGCTCCGATCACAATCCGCTATTCTTTCGTGTGAAAATTCCACAAAAATTTTCGCAAAATTCCAGCCTAGATCATAAGGAATAAAAAATGCCAAAACTGTTAATTTCTAATCAGCACGGTGCATGGGTAATGGCGCTGTTGCCGTTTTTGTATGCAATGAGCCTTGCGCCTTTTCAATGGCAGTCAGTGTTTCTGCTCGCAGGCTGGATTGCCCTATACCTTGCCACTTACCCTTTTTTGAATTTGTTTAAGGGGAGGAATTTGCCGTTGTACACTCGCTGGACGGTAATTTATCTCACCGCTTGCGTGCTGCTACTGTTGCCTGCACTCGTGGTGAACTGGCAAATTTTGTACGTTGCGCTGGCGATTTTACCTTTTGTGCTGGTGAATATTTATTATACAAAACAGAAAAACGAACGAGCGCTATGTAACGATTTGGCGGCCATTGTGATTTTCGCCATTGTGGGAATGGGGGCGTACTATTTTACCGCTCGCCGTATCGACCACGCCTTTTGGCTCGTGGGGCTGTACCCTAGCCTATTCTTCATCGGCACCACGCTGTATGTGAAATCTGTACTGCGTGAACGCAAAAATCCCCGCTATTTATATGCATCTATTATTTACCACGCCGCCATCGTGAGTTTTTTCGCAATGGGGCAACAGTGGCTGCTAAGCCTTGCGTTTCTGCCGAGCCTCGTGCGAGCGATCATCGTGCCACGCTACCGTTTTAGCGTGAAACAAGTGGGGCTGCTGGAATTTGCCATCAGTGCGTGGTTCTTTATTTTTCTGCTGTGGGGAACTTGGCCTTTACGCTAAGGCCAGCCATTGATGCGAGGTCGGAATTTTTTCCAAAATTTTGGCGAAAATTCCGACCTTCGTTTTCTGAAAAACAACGCTCTTCAATGGATAGCCTTTACAAGATCTACTGCTGTTATTTCATAATTTTCATATAGTTGTTTAATCGTGCAGCTCAATAATAACTTTAATATCTTGCGGGGAAGCATAGTAAGGAGTCGATGTGATGAATAGATTAATACCAAGTGCAGCATACTCAGCTATATTGTCTTTATTAATTCCGCCCGCTACCGAAAGCGTACAGGGTGAACCTTGTTGTTTTAGCAACATTAAGGCTTGTTTTACTTCGTCAAGACTGAATTTATCAAGTTGAATAATATCAGGCTTGGCAGGAAGAATTTGTAAAAATTGCGTCCAATTATCCGCCTCGATCGTGATTTTATTTTCTGGTGCATGTTGACGAAATTGTTGAACAATCGCACTAAAATCATCAGGATCGTTAAGCAATCGACGATGATTGCTAAAAACTAAAACCGTTTCACTTAACCCTTGACGATGAATCCCACCGCCACCGCTTAAAATCGCTTGCGTTGCCAATTTTCGAGTATAGGGAATAGATTTTCGCGTACATAAAATCACGGCATTCGGATTAACAGCGATGGCATTTTGACGCATCTCTTGCATATATTGAGCGACACCACAACACCATTCTAAAATACATTGTGCGACTTTCCAGCCTTGATGCAACGCCACTGCATCGCCACAAACTTGCATAATCACTTCACCTGCTTGTGCTTGTTGTCCCTCAGCGATTAGAATTTGCGGATTAAGACGAAGTTTACGCAATACCGCTGCTGCAATTTCAATTCCAGCAACCACACCTACATCTTTACGTTTGAAAATCATCGTCGCTTGTTTGCCGTATAAATCTAAAATGTGCGTAGTCAGATCGCCACGATAAGTATCCTCTAAAAGCAGGGCATCAATTTCTGCATCGGAAAAATAAATCATTTTCTCCCCTCAATTTTTTCTAAATTCACTTGTCGCCCTTGGCATAAAAATAAAGTTCGTTGGGATAAAAATGCGGTTTCTTTAGGTTCATGGCTGACTAAAAGGGTGGTAATCCGTGAATCTTGTAAAATCGCTTGTAAAGTCAGCCAGATTTTTTGGCGAATATCCCAGTCTAGGGCGGAAAAAGGCTCATCTAAAAGTAAAAGGTCAGGCGGATTAATGAGCGCCCTTGCCAAGGCCGCCCGTTGTTTTTCGCCACCTGAAAGCATGTTGGGATAATGATGAGCAAGAGAAGAAATATGCAATTTTTCCAGTAATTGCATCTTCTCTTTCAGGGAAATATGTGGGGCAGCTAAATCCAAATTACCCAAAACGGTTTTATGGGGAAATAAATAAAGAAACTGGTTTAAATAGCGACAATTTCGTTGCCATGGTGCATATTTTTGTAAATCTTGTCCGTTCAGCCAAATCTCGCCCTGATAATCTAGATAGCCTGCAATAGCATTGAGCAAGGTACTTTTGCCACTTCCAGATGCACCGACAACGGCAAAACATTCACCTTTATTAACGTGAAAATGGATATCTTGCAAAATGCCGACTTGTAAGTTATTTACTTTTAACATCTTTTTCTCGATTAAAATAACGCAATAGGAAAAGCAATAGCCCTGCGATAAATAAGAGCCATAAGGCCGCAGCGATAGCAATATCAAAATCGCCACTGGCAATATTTAAATAAACCGCCATCGGTAAAGTTTCCGTTTTAAAGCGGGTTGCCCCCGCAAGCATTAAGGTTGCCCCAAACTCACCAATTGCCCGTGACCATGCCAAAATACTGCCGCAAATCAGGGCTTTTTTACAAAGTGGCAATTCTACTTTGAGTAAAGTTTTAAAAGGTGACAACCCTAGGTTATAAGCTGTGAGCCGATAGCCAATGTCTAATCCAGAAAAAGCTCCGCGTGCACTTCGCAGAAAAATAGCGGTCGCAATATAAGTTTGGGCAATAATGATGCCCAGCGGGCTAAACATCCACTCACCTAAACGCGGGAAAAGCTGATTAACAATACCGTCCCCATTGAGCAGTAAGAGTAAACTTAACCCCGTAACTAATGGGGGCAAGACCATGGGTAAATCAAAGAACGTATCAATTAACACTTGCCCGAAAATGGGGCGAATAGACATTCGCCACGCAATTGGAATGGCAATGCAAATTGCGAGTAAAAGCGAGCAAAGCGACGTGGTGAGCGATAACCCTAATGCAAAATGCAATTCTGCATTTTGTAACGTTAAGGCAAAAAATTGCGGATTAACTTGTAATATCAACGCACCGATTGCCCCAAGCACAACAGTCAAAAAAAGAATTAAGGGCAATGTCGCTAAACAAATGCTAATACTGCTATTTAATCGGTAAGAAACCTTCATGGGTAAAAGTGGCAATACCGTTAGGGGAAGTAAACATTTGCATAAGTTTTTCAGCCGCTTGTGGAGATTTACTGGTTTTTAATAGTGCGATCGTCACTTTTTCTTTTGGGGTGCCGATAGGGCTTGGTAAAATTTTAAGTTTATCGCGTTCACGGTATGCGCCTGCACGCCCAACGATTGCTGCATCCACTTGACCATGCAGTAAATAGAGCATTAATTGTTTCACTGTCGCGGCTTTAGTGACGACCTTTTTATTTAATTCATCGGCATATCCAGATGCGTTGATCATTTTCTCTGCACCTTTTCCAAGTGCCATAGCTTTGCTATCACCAATACCAATGCGTAAATCGCTGTGGGCAAGATCTTTGAAAGAATGGATGTTTTGGGCTTTATCACGGCGAACTGCCATAACAGGGACATGTAAAACAATCGGCATATCTTGCACGACATAACCATCATCCGCTAACTTTTGGACATAATTCTCAGAGCCAGAAAGGAATAAATCGCCTTTTTTGGTCGTTTCAAAACGCGTTAAAAGTTGCCCCATTCCCGCATATTCCACGATAACTTTATTACCCGTTTCTTTTTCATATTGGGCTATAATTTTTTGTGTTGGATTTTTTAATCCTGCACCTGCATACAGGTAAATTTCGTCAGCGTGAGCAAACGTCATTCCCCCTAGACCTAAGACAAATCCTAAAATGATGTGTGATTTATTCATACTATGCTCCAAAGATTAAATTATTAGGGCTAATCTACATCGCCCCCTAACTAATTATATACAAAGTCAAATAACGATCAATCTTAATTCCATCAAGTAACCATACTGTTAAAAAATTTTCAAAATTTGCCGTTATTATCCTTAGGATATAATTATTGTATTATTGAACTACTGGTAATGATTCTCTCACAAACCTTACTTATTTTTCACCACGCTCCACAACGATCCCTACGGAATCCGCCGCCTTAACTGCGGTTGGCTTGTGCAATGTGAGTTTAATCCAAGATAATTGATAGGTTTCACGCAAATAATCCGCCAGCTCATACGCCAATCGTTCGATCAATAAAAACGGCTGGCTCGCCGCAAAAGCTACTACACGCTCGCTCACTTCTGCATAATTTAAGGCGTAACGTAAATCGTCTGTTTTCGCCGCTTGTTCAGCATTCCACGCCATTTGAATATCAAACACCAAAGGCTGCTGAATTTGCTGTTCCCAATCGTACACGCCAATTTGTGCCTGTGCTTGCAAGCCTTGAATAAAAATAATGTCCATCGTTATTCCCTCTCGTTGATTGATCTGAAAATTTATTATAAATCCAGTCACACAAAATAAGCGAAATTTTCTTTTTTGTGTTACATTTTGCGACAGATTTTTTTAGGGAGGCATTATGACCGTTTTCGCTATTTTTTATATGTTTGGCGCCTACTTGCTCGGCTCCATTTCAAGTGCCATTCTGCTCTGTCGAATGCTCCATCTGCCCGATCCACGCACGCAAGGCTCCAAAAATCCAGGTGCGACCAATGTCTTACGCATTGGCGGTCGCCGTGTCGCCTTAGCGGTTTTTTTATTCGATGCCTTAAAGGGAATGCTCCCCGTTTGGGCAGGTTACTATCTTGGACTTACGCAATTTGAACTGGGAATGGTCGCCCTTTGCGCCTGTTTTGGGCATATTTTCCCCATTTTCTTTCACTTCAAAGGGGGAAAAGGTGTAGCAACCGCTTTTGGTGCCATCGCCCCTATCAGTTGGAGCGTTGCAGGCCTCACTTTCGGCACCTGGCTTTTGGTGTTTCTCGCCACACGCTATTCCTCCCTTTCCGCCGTCATCACCGCCCTTTTAACCCCATTTTATGTATGGTACTTCAAACCTGAATTTACCTTCCCTGTGGCGATGGTCTGCTGTTTAATCATCTACCGCCACCACGACAACATCCAACGCCTCTGGCGCGGTCAAGAATCAAAATTTCATTTAAAATCCAAACGCTAAAAAAACAAGGCCGGAATTTTGGGGAAAATTCCGGCCTTTGATTTTATTGACTCATCACCCCACTTCCGCGATGCGGTTTAAAATGCGTTTGTCGGAGATAGGGTAGAGGGTGCCGAGTTGTTGGGCGAATAGGCTGACGCGTAGTTCTTCTAGCATATAGCGAATATCCAGCACGTCGGCAGGGATTGCCTGTGAGGCGGGCAATTTGGCGAGTAGGGTTTTGTAGGCCTTTTCGGCGTTTTCTACTTTGAGCTGGGCGGCACGATCTTTATTCACATCTAGGGCGAGTTTATCCAAGCGTTTATCAATGGCTTGCAAATAGCGTTGAATATCTTTTAAGCGTTTAAAGCCAGTTTCGGTAACAAAGTTTGGGTAAATCAAGCCACTAAGCTGTTGTTTAATATCAGAAAAAGCGAACGCAAGGGTGAAATCCAGCTTGCCTTTTAAACGCTTTTGAATGGCGTAGCTTAGGCTTAAAATTTGCTCCACTTCTTGGGCAATGGCGACAACCGTTTCATTTAAATTTGCTCGAATAAAATCTCGCAAGGCTAAGAATTTTTCTTCGTCCCACACCACGCCGCCGAAGTCTTCAATCAGCTTATCCACCGCACAACTAATGCAGTCATCAATTAAATCCAGCACTTTGCCAAAAGGCGTGAAATACAAGCCGAGCTTGGCTTTGTTCGGCAATTTTTCGTGTAAATATTTAATCGGCGATGGCACGTTTAACAGCAATAAACGGCGCAAACCCTGTTGCATTGCCTGTTGCTGTTTGTCGGCATTTTCAAAAAGCTTAATCGCCACGCTGTCTTTTTCGTCCACCAGCGCAGGGTAAGCACGAATGGTGAAACGCCCTTTTTTCTGCTCGTAGCATTGCGGCAATGTAGCGAAATTCCAGCGCTGAATATTACGGCGTTCGATATCATCATCCGCCACCGCACTTAGGCTTTCTTGCACGGCGGATTTCAACTGCACTTTCAACGCCTCTAAATCGCTACTTTCCGCTAGGGTTTTCCCTTGCTCATCTTCCACTCGGAACGTCATTTGTAAATGGCTTGGCAGTTCCGCATTTTGCCATTCTTCAGGCTCCACCAGCACGCCTGTCATTCGGCGTAATTCGTGGCTTAGGCTTTCCAACAACGGCTTTTCGCCAACGGTCGCTCGTGCGAGAAAAGCATCCGCATAGTTCGGCGCTGGCACAAAATTCCGGCGTAGGGATTTTGGTAAGGATTTGATCAAAGCGATCACCAGTTCTTTACGCAAGGCCGGAATTTGCCAGTCAAATCCGTGCATTTGTAATTGATTTAACAAGGGCAGCGGCACGTGAACCGTCACGCCATCACGATCCTTACCTGGTTCAAATTGATACGTAAGCTTTAATTTTAGCTCGCCTTGATACCAATAATTTGGAAAATCAAGCTCGCTCACTTGCGTTTCATCACGCTGTAAAAAGGCTTTGTCAAAGTTGAGCAAATCAGGCTGGCTGCGTTGGGCGTTTTTCCACCAGTGGTCAAAATGAGCTTTGGAAACAATCTGTTCTGGCACACGTTTATCGTAAAACGCAAACAGCGTGTCATCGTCCACCAAAATATCACGGCGGCGCGTTTTGTGTTCCAGCGCCTCCACTTCTTCACGCAAAGCGGTGTTGTGTTTGAAGAAGGCGTGGTTCGTTTGCCAATCCCCTTCCACTAAGGCGTGGCGAATGAAAATTTCTCGGCTTAGCACAGGATCAATTTTGCCAAAATTCACCTGTCGAGCGGTAACAATCGGCACGCCGTAGAGTTTCACCGTTTCCGTTGCCATAACTGCACCACGAGATTTCGACCAATGGGGTTCGGCATAACTACGTTTGAGCAAATCGCCTGCCAACGGCTCTACCCATTCTGGCTCGATCATCGCTACCATTCGCCCCCACAGTTTTGTGGTTTCCACCAGCTCCGCCGCCATACAGTAGCGTGGCGGTTTTTTAAACAAACTGGAATTGGGAAAAATGGAAAACTGGCTGTTGCGTGCGCCAAGATAGCTGTTTTTCTCTTCGGTTTTTTTCATACCAATATGGGAAAGCAAACCTGACAGCAACGCCGTATGCACTGGCACATAAGGCGCTGGCTCGCTGTTAATCGGCAAGCCCATTTCACGCACGGTTACACGAATTTGCTGGTAAATATCTTGCCATTCACGCAAGCGTAAATAGTTTAAAAATTCTTTTTTGCATAAACGGCGAAGTTGGTTGCGTGTTAAAGCTTTTTGCTGGCTTTGCCAGTACTGCCACAAGTTGATCCACGCCAAAAAGTCCGATTGTTTGTCCGCAAAACGACGGTGCATTTCGTCTGCCGCCTGTTGTTTTTCCTGCGGACGCTCACGGGGATCTTGAATAGAAATAGCGCTAACGATGACCATCACCTCCCACAAACAACCTTTTTCGGCAGCGGTCAGCAACATTTTGCCCAAGCGTGGATCCACAGGCAAACGTGCGAGCTGTCGCCCTGTTTCCGTTAGCTGGCGAGAGCCATTTTTACCTGCACGCAATGCACCCAGTTCTTCCAGCAAACGCAGGCCGTCTTGAATATGGCGAGCTTCAGGTTTATCCACAAAAGGAAAGCCTTCAATATCGTCCAGCCCCAGCGCTTTCATTTGTAAAATCACGGAGGCAAGATTGGTACGCAAAATCTCTGGGTCGGAATATTTTGGGCGATTTTGGAAATCGTCCTCGCTATAAAGACGAATACACACGCCCTCGCTCACACGCCCACAGCGCCCTTTACGCTGGTTCGCTGAGGCTTGCGAAATGGCCTCAATCGGCAAACGCTGTACTTTGGTGCGATAGCTGTAACGAGAAATGCGTGCCGTACCCGGATCGATAACGTATTTAATACCCGGCACGGTTAAAGAGGTTTCCGCTACGTTGGTCGCCAACACAATGCGTGGCACATTGCCTGGATGGAAAATTTTATTCTGCTCGGCGCTGGAAAGGCGAGCATACAGTGGCAGAATTTCCGCACGGCGAATTTCGCCCTGCGTGCAAGCTTTTTCCAGCATTTCTGCGGTATCACGAATTTCTCGCTCACCGCTTAGAAACACGAGAATGTCGCCACGTGGCAATTTTTGCAGTTCAATCACTGCCTCTAAAATGCCTTGCAGTTGATCACGATCCTTGTCCGTTTCGTTAAGCGGACGGTAGCGCACTTCCACAGGGTAAGTTCGCCCTGACACTTCCACGATAGGGGCATTGTCAAAATGCTTGGAAAAACGCTCCACGTCAATGGTCGCCGATGTGATGATGAGCTTGAGATCAGGGCGTTTTTTCAGCAAGTTTTTCAAATAACCCAAAATGAAATCGTTATTCAAACTGCGTTCGTGTGCCTCATCGATAATCAGCACTTCATATTGATTTAAAAAAGGATCGGACTGAATTTCCGCCAGCAAAATACCGTCCGTCATCAGTTTTACTTGGGTATTTTCTTGAATATGATCCTTAAAGCGCACTTTATAGCCCACGAGATCGCCAAGCTCAGTGCCAATTTCCTCAGCGATCCTTGTAGCAACGGCACGAGCGGCTAAGCGTCTTGGCTGGGTATGACCGATAAAGCCTTTCGCCCCAAAGCCCAGCTCCAAGCACATTTTCGGCAACTGCGTGGTTTTCCCTGATCCTGTTTCCCCTGCCACCACCAGCACTTGATGTTGTTTAAGCAGGCGTTCAATTTCTGCTCGGCGTTCGCTCACAGGCAGATTTTCAGGAAAAGTAATCACTGGCACGGCGTTACAGCGCTGTTCGACTTTTTGTTTTGCAAGGGCGATGTCATTTTCAATGGCGTGGATTTCATCGTTCAACGTCTCATTTTTTAAAGCGTTTAAACAACGAATACGGCTGAGCAAACAGCGTGCGTCAAGGTTCGTTACGTCTTTTAGCGAGGCACGCAATGCTTTTTGTTGTGGGGTCATTGACGGACGGCGGCGTGGTGTTTGGGGGTGATTGTTCTGTTGTTTCATTTATCGTTAAAAAATTGAACGCCGGAATTTTCGTAAAAATTCCAGCGTGGTGAATATTAGAATTGTTGTAGTAAATCTTGTGGCGCTTGCTTGCGTACAGCAGGGTGTGCGTTTGGATCTGCTGGCGTTCCCATTGCAATCAGACCGATTATTTTTTCATTTTCTGCACAATGCAAAGCCTGTCGCAGAGCGTTGCTTTCAACCCATTTTCCAGTAATCCAAACGGTCGCAAAACCTTGCGCCGTTGCAGTAAGCTGTACAGCATAAGTGGCAGCACTGGCGGCACTTAGCTGTTCCCATTCAGGCACTTTTTCCAGCCCTGAATGAAAGTGAGCGATGGCGGCGAGGTAAAACGGCATTTGCGTGCTTAATTTTTCAGCCTTTTGCTGACCACGTTCGCCAAGCGCCATTTCCTCTGCCGCACAATGCAACGCTTCGCCAAAAGCAGCCATTCGCTCTGGCGTAATCGCCACAAAACGATAAGGCTGTAAGCGACCGTGATCAGGTGCGTGGCAAGCGGCCTCTAACATTTGCAGCACTTGCGCTTGTGTTGGCACAGGTTGGCATAATTTTTTGCTGGAATGACGGCTGGTTAAAAGGCTGATGGCGTCCATAACATTTCCTCGTTTGAAGGCGAAAAATAAGGGCGAATTTTAGCACAATTTTCCAAGCAAAGGGCAATGCGTGTTGCTAAGGGCAAGCCCTTGTGATAATAATTCACCGTTAATTTTAAACTTATGCTAAGGAGAAACTATGGCGTTATTCCGTTTTTTATGGCGCACCTTAAATTTCATTCGTAATTTAGTAATGAATGTGGTGTTTTTAATTTTTGTGCTGTTCGTGATGGCGTTAGTCGGCTCTATCGACCAGCTCACACGCTACTTTAAGGACGACAGCAAAACCCCTACCGTTGAAAAAGGTGCGCTTTATGTCAAGCTCAATGGCCGTTTACAGGATAATCGTTCCAATGATGACCAAGTGATCCAAGCTATTAACAGTGCGCTAAGCGATCACGAAATTCCTACGCCGATTTCTACGTTTGATGTGGTCGAAACGATTTACCGTGCCAAATTTGACCCCAATATTACTGGGTTGGTATTAGATTTAAATACATTTAAAGGTGCAGATTTCCCTGCGATTCATTATCTCGGTGCAGCGTTAAACGACTTCAAACAAAGCAAAAAACCTGTAATTGCCTATGCGGAAAACTACGATCAAAAAGGCTATTTATTGGCAAGCTACGCCGATAAAATTTTCTTAAATCCAATGGGGCAAGTGGATATTTCTGGGCTTTCTGTGGATAGTTTGTACTACAAAAAATTATTAGACGATCTCAAAGTGCAGCCGCACGTTTTCCGTGTGGGAACGTATAAATCCGCCGTTGAGCCGTTTTTGCGTAACGAAATGTCCCCTGAGGCTAAAAGCAATTTACAACGCTGGCTCGGCGTGAGTTGGCAAGACTACCTGAACGTAGTGGCAAAAAATCGTAACATCAAAAATGAAACGATTGCCCAAAGCGCTACCGATTATTTACAGGCGTTAAAACAGCTCAATGGTGATATGACTGCCTACGCAAAACAGCGCAATTTAGTTACCGATCTCGCCACGCCATTGGCCTTTAAAACCTACTTAAAAGACACTTTCGGCTTTTACAAAAAACCGAATTCCAACGGTACGAAACCTAACACCATTGATTGGCAGGATTACCACGAAAAACTCAACGATCGCACAGATCTTCCTGCCAAAGGCAAAGCCTATATCGCTGTGGTTAATGTAGAAGGTGAAATTGTTGATGGCGCAAGCGGTGATAATACCGCAGGCGGCGATACCATTGCTCGCTACTTGCGCCGAGTGTACGAAGACCCTAATGCGAAAGGGCTAATTTTACGTGTGAACTCACCTGGTGGCAGCGCATTTGCCTCTGAATTGATTCGCCAATCCTTAGAACAAATTCAGCAAGCGGGCAAACCAGTGGTTGTATCAATGGGCGGAACGGCGGCTTCTGGCGGCTATTGGATTTCCGCTGGTGCGAACTACATTGTCGCCGACCCTGACACCATCACAGGCTCTATTGGTATTTTTGGTTTGTTGCCAACCTTTGAAAAATCCCTGCAAGCGGTTGGCGTGACCCCACAACAAGTGGCCACCACCGCACAAGCACAAGGCTCTACACTCAACGGCTTACCAGCAATCAACGGTGAAATTATCCAACAGCAAATCAATCACGGTTACGATCGTTTTATTACCATCGTCAGTCAAGGGCGAAAAATGAGCAAAGCGGACGTGGATAAAATTGCACAAGGGCAAGTGTGGATTGGGCGTGATGCCTTAAAACATCACCTTGTGGACGAACTGGGCGATTTCGATGTGGCGGTTAAAAAAGTAAAAGCCCTCGTGCAAGCCAAAGATGAAAAATCTAACGAGCCAAGCGATGATAAAAAATTGCCTGTGCGCTGGATGACGGACAATGAAGGCAGTGTGTTTAGTCGCTTAATGAAAGATCTCAACGGCAAAACCCAAAGTAGCATCAAAGCACAGCTTAACCAAATGCTACCAGCAGGCTATCAAGCAGGTTTGCAAGAACTTTCTCGCTGGCAAAAAATGCGTGATCCGCACGGTCAATATTTATACTGTCTTGGCTGCGCTAACATTAAATAACCCATAAAAAACTAGGCTGGAATTTTCGCCAAAATTTTGATGAAAATTCCAGCCTACCTTTATGGGTTGCTCATACATTAAAAAATAGGTCGGAATTTTTGAAAATATTCCGACCTATGTGTATTGGTTATTCGCAAACAATCTTAATTGCTAAACCGCCTTGCGAAGTTTCACGGTACTTAGCGTTGATGTCTTTACCTGTTTCGTACATTGTTTCAATCACGTTATCCAAAGACACGCGTGGCGATGAAGTACGGCGCAACGCCATTCGGCTGGCGTTGATGGCTTTCACAGAGGCGATGGCATTGCGTTCAATGCACGGCACTTGCACTTGACCGCCCACAGGGTCGCAAGTTAAACCGAGATTATGCTCCATTGCAATTTCCGCAGCGATGCACACTTGTAGCGGATTGCCGCCTAAAATTTCCGTTAAGCCCGCTGCTGCCATTGAGCAGGCTACGCCCACTTCACCTTGACAGCCCACTTCCGCCCCTGAAATGGAGGCGTTCATTTTGTAAAGTGAGCCGATAGCGCTACACGCCAGCAAATAACGTGCTACCACATCTTCATCTATTGGGGCGATGAATTTATTGTAGTAAGCCAGCACCGCTGGCACGATACCACAAGCGCCATTGGTTGGCGCAGTAACCACACGACCACCAGCGGCATTTTCTTCATTCACCGCCAATGCAAACATATTCACCCAATCCACGATGGCCATTGGATCGTGGTCAATGGATTGCTGTGCTTTAAGCAAACGTGAAAGCGCTGCCGCACGGCGTGGCACACGCAAAGGTCCTGGTAGAACTCCTTCGGTATGCAAGCCACGCTGTAAGCAATCTTCCATTGTTTGGTAAATTTGCTGTAAATAAGCATTCAATGCCGTTTCACCGTGAATCGCAATTTCATTGGCACGAATTACGCTGGAAAACGGCAGTGCGGTAGCCTCGCAATGTTTTAATAAATCCGCTGCATTTTTGTACGGATACGGCACGGCAACGCTGGATTTTTCTTCTTCACCAAAGTGCGCCTCGTCCACAATAAAACCGCCGCCGATGGAATAGTAAGTATCCTCCAACAGTAACGGCTCATCACCATTAGCATCCGCCTCGCCATAAGCTCGAATTTGCATTGCATTCTCGTGGCGTGGCAGAAAGCTGTTGTGGAAAACGAGATCGTCATCAAAATCAAAACGAACGGTTTTCAAGCCCTGTGCAATCGCCAAACGACCAGTTTCTTTCACGCTGGCAATGGTGCTTGGAATTAAATTTAAATCCACATCGTGCGGCAAATAACCTGCCAACCCCATAATAATCGCAATATCCGTATTATGCCCACGCCCTGTCATTGACAGCGAGCCGTAAACATCTGCACGAATATGAGCGACTTTTTCCAAAAGCCCCTGAGTTTTCAATTTTTCTAGAAAATCCCAGCCTGCTTTCATTGGTCCCACCGTATGCGAACTAGACGGGCCAATGCCAATTTTGAACATATCAAATACACTAATCATTTTTTCCTACCTATAAAAAAGATCCCTCATTCAAGGGATCTTTTTGAGTCAAATCAAATTAAAATAAATTTAAAACAACCGCACTTACCGCTAAAACCCCCATTACGGTAACAAACACGTTAGTGATGCGTCCTGAGTATTTTTTCATTGCGGGCACTTTCGCAATCGCATACATCGGCATTAAGAATAAGATAGTAGCGATGAATGGACCACCAAGTGACTCAATTGTACCTAAGATTGATGGATTTAAAACTGCAACAATCCAAAGGATAATGAAGAAAATAATAGCAGTGATTTTGTTCAGTTTTTTACGATCAACTTTTTCACCATTATCTTTACCAATTGCTTGTAAATATAAACCTTCAATACCTTCACGAGCACCTAAATAATGCCCAAAGAATGAACTTGTAATCGCTAAGAATGCAACGGCAGGTCCAAGGTAAGTGATCCATGGGTTATCGAATTTATTTGCTAAATAAGAAAGAATACTGATGTTTTCTTCTTTCGCTTCAGTAAGTTGTTCTGGAGTTAAGCTTAACACACAGCTAAACACGAATAGCATAACGAATAAAGTTAATAGAGTCGCTGTACCTTTCAAAGTATGACTAGCATGGCGTTCTGCTTCTTCTTCCGTGCCATATTGGCGTTCTTGTGAAAGTGAGAATTGTGAAATCGCAGGGCTGTGGTTGAATGAGAAAACAATAACAGGCAAAGCCAACCAAATTGTTTTGAAGAAATCGCCAAAGCTTGGGAATTCATTCAACATACTGGTATTCCAGTGTGGAATTAAATAAAGTGAAAGCCCTAATAAGATTGCTAATAGTGGGTAAACTAAGTATTCAGTTAAGCGAAGCATTAATTTTTCACCAACCAACATTACTCCGATTAATAAACTAATTAACACACCTGAAAGAACAATACGTTCTACAGAAATACCGCTTAAACCTTTATTCATAACGTGTGAAAAGTTTTCCATTCCTAATTGGTTTACTAAGAATGAACCTACGGTATTAGTAATCCCATTACCATAAATAAGTAGAATTGGGAAAATTGCGAAGAAATATAAAAGGGTAATTACTTTCGCTGCATTCGCTCCAAAATATTCACCCGCAACCACAGTAATATCATCACCTTTTTGAGAAGATGATAATACAAAGCGAGATAAGCCTTGGTGGGCTAAATAAGTCATAGGTCCCGCCAAAAGTGCTAACACTACTAAAGGCCAGAAACCTTTCATGCCCGCATTAATCGGTAAAAATAAAACCCCTGCACCAACAGCAGTACCAAATAAATTTAATGACCAAACAAAGTCAAATTTATTCCATTTAACTTTCCCTGACATAGAGTCTCCTAAAAATGAATGAAAATCGAAGGTTGCAAATCATAGCTTTTCTTTTTAAATATACAAGCAGCAAAATGCAGAAGTGTGACGTAGATCACATAAAAAAATAATCCTGATTAAATATAAAACAAGTAATATATAAACCATAAGCATGTAAAGAATATTTATTCCTCAAACAAATACCAAATACAGGAATTAAATATTCCGACCTACGTTATTTTCTAACATACTCCCCAGCTAGTAGGGCACCGCTGCCACAAAACCACATTAATTTAAAACGTTAATCAAAATGATTTTCTGTAATACGAATAATATTCTTAGCAAGCAGCTGAATATACATTTCACCATCAATTTGTCCCAACGGCACAATCAGTTTATTCCTATACCAATAACTTTTTCCTGTAAACTCACAATTAGGATAACCATTGATTAAACTGACTGTAATGTCTACAGTTGTATATGTCCCAGTAGGTGTTAATTTAAGACGCTACCAATTGCTATTTTGTATTATTGATGTTTAATAAATACTGGCAATACTATTTTTATTTATTGCATTACAATCTGATAAGATTATTACTAAAAAGAGTATAAAGATATTATATTCAATTTAATCTTTACAAATAAAAAACTTTCCAATATTGCTATCAGAAAGTTTTAAATTATATATTTACTACAAATATTATACTAGAACAACATAGCTAATATTTCATAAATAAGCTGCATATTTAAAATAATTAAAACTATGGTTGAAACAATACCAAGTGTTGTAACAATCTTTGAATTTGCATACTCGCCCATTTCTTTTTTACTGGATGTAATTTTAATTAAAGGAATAATAGAAATTGGTAGCGCAATACATAAAAAGACTTGTGAATAGATGAGCAGAGATTCAACTACATCACCACGATCGCCCCAAATCATAATACATATAATCACAGGCAATACCGCGAGTAAACGTGTAACCACTCTGCGTACCCACATTGGTACTCGTAAATTAATAAAGCCTTCCATCACGATTTGTCCCGTTAAGGTGCCAGTGATCGTGGCATTTTGCCCAGATGCCAGTAGCGCTATAGCGAATAAAGTGGCCAATGTTCCGCTGGCAATAGGGCCAACGATTTCTGGATTTTTCAAGGCATCATATAATTGCGTGAATTTTCCTAACTGCTCTGGATCATTACCAAAAAATAATGATGCACCGAGCAATAACAATAAACAGTTAATTACAAAAGAGAAACTTAACTGAATATTCGAATCAATAATGGCAAATTTCACCGCATTTTTAATATCAGCAGGGTCGTTTCTATTATATTGACGAGTTTGCACGATTGATGAATGTAAATATAAATTATGTGGCATCACCGTAGCCCCCACAATCCCCAGCGCAATCACTAATGCAGAATCTTGCCCTATAACATGTTCAGTAAAAATATTCGTTTTAGGGATAAATCCATTTAAAGTTGCAGCTAAATCAGGCTGAGCTAATGCTACTTCATACCCAAAAATAACAGAAATTGTCATAATTAGCACAAAGACAAAAGCTTCTATTTTTCTAAAACCTAATCGCATTAAGATCAGCAATAAAAAAACATCCGTAATCGTAATTAATGCGCCCATCAAAAGTGGAATATCAAATAAAAGATTCAAAGCCACTGCTGAACCGATAATTTCTGCAATTTCTGTTGCCATAATCGCAAGCTCAGTTGTTATCCATAAAACTCTTGCTGTTTTAGGACCAACCATTGCCTTTGTTGCCTGTGCTAAATCCATGCCCTTAACAATGCCAAGTTTGGCACACATTGCCTGTAACAGCATTGCAATTAAACTTGAAAGTAAAATTACAGAAAGCAGCAAATACCCATAAAGGGAGCCACCTTGAATTGAAGCAATCCAGTTTCCTGGATCCATATAACCAACGGCGACCAATGCACCAGGCCCAGAGAAAGCCATAATATTCGCTAAAAAACCTTTCTTACGTCCTGGAAGAGAAACCGTATTATTGATTTCTTCAAGACTCAAATGATAGCTGCTGTTTCTATTCATTTTCATATCCATCCAATAAACAACAAATTGTTGCGAATAATTATCAATTATAAAAAGAAAAGTGTCAAACTTTTATTCATAAATAGAATTTTTATGACAGATAAACTAGGCTGGAATATTTCTCAAAAAAATGAAAAATATTCCGACCTTGTGTTATGTAGAAGGAATACTCAGGAAAAACATAAGCCGTTGAGATAATTGATTTTGCTTGGTTTTAGATGCAAAAAACCTCTCAACGTTTCCGTTGAGAGGCTTTGCTTTGTTTAGTAACTGGGGGTGTCCTACTCTCACATGGGGTTACCCCCACACTACCATCGGCGT
>JAHHQZ010000012.1 GCA_020026075.1 Actinobacillus sp.
CAACTGGTTTGGGACCAGTGGGTCGTAGGTTCAAATCCTATCTCGCCGACCATTTTTTTTTATCTATTGTAAGCCAATCCATTTGATATGCGCCCTTAGCTCAGTTGGATAGAGCAACGGCCTTCTAAGCCGTAGGTCATTGGTTCGAATCCAATAGGGCGTGCCATTTAAAACATTTTCTCTTTCCCATTTCCCATTTTCTATTTTTTCATTAAGTAAGAATATCATTGCGTTTAGCCTTTACCGTCATTTTGCATACCTAAAAATAGATAGTTTTTATTTTCGCATTAGGAATAGTATCTATACTTTATTTTGTAGCATATATGCTAGATTTTTTAAGAAAAGTTCAGTAAAATTCGCGCCATTATTATCAATACATTCAAGGAGCATTTTATGCCAACATCTAACGACTCTCCATCAACAACCATCGTCAATCCATCGCAAAATTTTTGGTCATCTTGGCACAGTTTACGCCAAGAATTTTTTTGTGGCTGGAAACCCTTTGAAGTGGTTTGGATTTGCTTATTTTTAGCCGCACAAATTGGGGCTTATATTCTTTCTCCGGATTCTATTCTAGGAATGATTTCAGGCATCGCTGGAATTTTGTGCGTAGTTTTTGTTGGAAAAGGGAAAATCAGTAATTATTTATTTGGCTTGATTTTTGCGTATACCTATTTCTATATGGCGTGGGATAACAAATTCTATGGTGAAATGACCACCACATTATTTGTTTACATTCCTGCGCAATTTATCGGCTATTTCTTGTGGAAACAAAATATGGTGCAAAATTCCAGCGATGGCGAATTGGTAAAGTCCAAAATGCTTACCCTCAAAGGCTGGGGAACGTTGATCCTTGCAGTCGCTATTGGTACTTTGGCATTTTATAGTTTCTTGCGCACTACGGATGGTAATTCCATCGGCTTAGACGGCTTAACCACCGTGCTTGTGGTTGCTGCACAATTATTGATGATTTTGCGTTACAGCGAACAATGGATTTTATGGATTTCTATCAATATTCTTTCTATTTGCTTATGGGCGAACACGCCAGCAATGTACATTATGTACGGTGCTTACTTGCTTAACTCTCTGTATGGTTACGTCAACTGGCGCCATTTAGCGAAAGAAGGAGTTTAGATCGATTAGATCGAAACGTTGAATCTAGTCCATTAATTGGTTACATAGCCCTAGGCTGGATTTTTTTGCAAAATTTTTGCAAAAATTCCAGCCTAACTTTTTGCAAATAAACGTAAAAAAACATCGCCAAAAAAACAACAATATGATATAAAGTGCGCCGTTATTTTGGTTGCCAAAATAACATTTTTATTTTTAACTCGAAAACACACGCATATCACAAGGGTAGAACGGGGTGCCAAACGGTCGTTTTACTTGGTATGCGGAGGCTAAACCCAATTAAATAAGGAAACAATTATGGCACAAGTTACAATGCGTGAAATGCTTCAAGCAGGCGTTCATTTCGGTCACCAAAAACGTTACTGGAATCCAAAAATGAAACCGTTCATTTTCGGTACTCGCAACGGCATTAGCATTATCAACCTTGAAAAAACGGTTCCAATGTTCAACGATGCATTAGCAGAATTAACACGTATCGCAGCAAACGGCGGTAAAGTGTTATTTGTTGGTACAAAACGTGCAGCATCTGAACCTGTAGAAAAAGCAGCACTTGCTTGCGGTCAATTCTACGTAAATCACCGTTGGTTAGGTGGTATGTTGACTAACTGGAAAACCGTTCGTCAATCTATCAAACGTTTAAAAGACTTAGAAGCTCAAGCACTTGACGGTACTTTTGACAAACTTACTAAAAAAGAAGCGTTAATGCGTACCCGTGAAATGGAAAAACTTGAGAAAAGTCTTGGTGGTATCAAAAATATGGCTGGTATTCCAGACGCAATTTTTGTTATCGGTGCTGACTACGAACACATTGCGATTAAAGAAGCAAACAACCTAGGTGTAACCGTTATTTCCGTAGTTGACTCAAACGCAAGCCCAGAAGGTGTAGATTACATTATCCCTGGTAACGATGACGCAAGCCGTGCGATCAATCTTTACTTAGACTTCGCTGCAAAAGCAGTAAACGAAGGTCGTCAAACAGAAGAAAATGTAACTGAAGAAATCATCGCCGACATCGCAGCCGACGCTGAATAATTCTTAAAACCAATCTGTTTTACTTTTCTCTCAGCTTGCTGGGAGAAAAGTTCCTTTCACAACGATTCAACAGAGGAATAAATAATGGCTGAAATCACAGCAAAATTAGTAAAAGAACTTCGCGAACGTACTGGCGCGGGTATGATGGAATGTAAAAAAGCATTAGTTGAAGCAGCAGGGGACATTGAACTTGCTATCGACAATATGCGTAAATCTGGTCAAGCAAAAGCAGCTAAAAAAGCAGGTCGTGTAGCGGCGGAAGGTGTTGTTGTTGTTCGTATCGCTGACGATCACGGTGTGATGGTTGAAATGAACTGCGAAACTGACTTCGTTGCAAAAGATGCTGGCTTCTTAGATTTAGCAAACGCAGTTGCAGACTATGCACTTGCTAACCCAGGTATCACTATCGAAGCTCTTCAAGCACAGTTTGAAGAACAACGTACTGCATTAGTCGCAAAAATCGGTGAAAATATGACAATTCGCCGTGTTCAATTCTTAAATGGTAAAGAGCTTGGTTCTTACAAACACGGTCAAAAAATCGCTGTATTAGTGGCTGGTGAAAACGCAAACGAAGACGTATTGAAAAAAATCGCAATGCACGTTGCAGCAAGCCGTCCAGAATTTGTTAAACCTGAAGATGTTCCAGCAGACGTTGTAGAACACGAACGTCAAATTCAAATCGACATCGCAATGCAATCAGGCAAACCACAAGCGATCGCTGAAAAAATGGTTGAAGGCCGTATGAAAAAATTCACTGGTGAAGTGTCTTTAACTGGTCAACCATTTGTAATGGATCCTTCTATCACTGTAGGTGAATTCTTGAAACAAAACGGCGCTGACGTTACTGGTTTCGTTCGCTTAGAAGTGGGTGAAGGTATCGAAAAAGAAGAAACTGATTTCGCTGCAGAAGTTGCTGCAATGGCTAAATAAGTTTTGATTCTTTTGAAAAAGCAGATCTTCGGATCTGCTTTTTTTATTGCATTGAGCAAGGTCAAAATTTTGGAAAAAATTCCGGCCTAGCCAAATGGACGCTATAAAAGAAAATAAAAAATAGAACGGAAAAATAGAAAACAAAAATGGAGCAGTGATGGCGAAAAAAATACATAAAACCAATGCGATGCGTTTATTGGACAAAGCAAAAGTTGTTTATAAAACCCACGAACTGCCAACGGATACGGCAATTCCTGCGACAGAAGTGGCGGAATATCTCGGCGTTGCTTGTGGGCAAGTATTTAAAACATTGGTGACGACGGATAATCACGGTCAATATTTTGTGTTTTGCGTGCAAAGTGATGCGAATTTGGATTTAAAAAAAGCAGCAAAAGTGGCTGGTGTGAAGAAGTTAGAAATGCTGAAACAAAAAGATCTGCTGCCACTTACTGGCTACGTTCACGGCGGCTGCTCGCCTGTGGGAATGAAAAAGCCGTTTCCAACGGTGATTGATCAATCCGCAAGCCAATGGCAAAACATATTTGTTTCCGCAGGGAAAATAGGCTTACAGCTGGCGATTGCACCACAGGATCTTGCAACGTTAGTAAACGCTAAATTAGCCGATGTGGAAAGTGGTGACGGCGTAGGAAATTAAGCTGGTAAAGGGCAGACGCCAGAAAAAACGAGAAAAATGTAACCAAAAGAAAAGAGAAAAAGGCGCAATGAGCGCCTTTTTAAATGAGCAGATTATTCTGCACTGTAATCGTCTTCGCTTTCGTTGATAATGCTAGATAAAGTGTACACACGTTTTGTTGTTGAAATTTTTGTACAGTATTTGCCCCAAGTTTTTTCAAAGAAATTTTCAGCGGGGTGTTTACCACGACAGAAAGCAACGAAGGATTCTTCTTCTGCGGTAACGGGGTTGCGTTCGCCTAAATCAAGTGCTTTGAAGGCTTGCCCGTATTGCTCTAATACTTGTGCTTCTTTAATGGTGTAATCGCCGTGACGTGCAAAGCCACGAGGGTAATTTTTGTCGTCATAAAAACGACGAGTAACGCTAAAACTGTTTGCCATAATGTCCTCTCTGTTCTCTAACAATGCTGTGGGGAAAAAAAGCCCCTTGTTTAAAAGGGGCGAATTAAAACAGTTTTTTACTATTTTTGCAATAATTCTTTAATGGTGTTTACATAACCTTGTACGAAACCCTCTGGGGTGCGTGGCAATGCTTCTGGATTGATACGATATTGGTTATTGACGTAGAAATCAGGCACACCGTGAACGTTTAATTCTTTTGCTAATTGTGCTTGTTGGTTGACCAGTGCATTCACACTGAAACTATCTAAAGCATTAAACTGTGCTTCGCTCACGCCAGCATCAAGAAAAATTTGTTTTACTTGTGCAAGGGTTGGCTCTGCAAAGTTACGGCTACGAACGGCTTTTTGTGCCACTTCAAATAATGGTTGACGCACTTTATCTTCCACGCCTAAAGCCATTGCAAGTGCCCACGCTTTGGCTAAAAGCGCATCTTGTGGGTAGCCCAAATTTAAAAAATACTGTTTAAATTTAACGTCTTTAGGTAAGGCAGCAGCCACTTTTTCAGGGATTTTTTCGTTATACTCAAAGCTATAACAGTGCGGACAGTAAAAAGAGAAAAATTCAACCACTTGTGGTTGTGCTGATGGTGCGTGATCGACTTTCACATAAGCATCGGCGGCTTGTGCACTGGAAAAGGCAGAAAATGCTACCAGTGCCGCAGCGGCAAGATGAGCTTTACGGAGTTGTTGTTTTACTTGTTGTAACATAGCTGTTCCTTCTAATAATGGATTAAGAAATAATGCCACGTGCTTTGAGCAGGGCGGTTTTAAAATCTTCTTCGTAGTCTTTGGCTAAACCTGGAATGGGTTCACTTTTGCTTTTATCCCCCATTTTTAATTGATAAATAATCACTTCATCACTGAGGCTGTCTAGGCTACCTGTAAATCCCGCCTCTTTGGCAATTTGTTGCAAAATTTCAGTTAAATTGAGATCAGGTTTTTCGACCCAATAAGGTTGAAGAAGTTCCAAAATCTCATTTAGACGATGACATTTCATAGTAATTTCCTTATGATCAACGGGATGCAAATCATACTTTAAAGTGCTAAGGAATAAAATATGCGACATCAAATTCTTTCCGTGAGTGCCGTCATTTTAGCGGGCGGGAAAGGACGGCGAATGGGCGGCGTGGATAAAGGCTTACAGTTATTGTACGGTCAACCGCTTTTTCTACACGCTGCGAAACGTTTACCGTTGCAAGTGGAGTCCGTTGCCATTAACGCAAATCGTCATCATGGTGAATATGCTCAAGCTGGCTATGCGGTGTTTGGCGATGAATTGGCGGATTATCAAGGCCCACTAAGCGGCATATTGACCGCATTAAGCCATACACAGAGCGATTATTTATTATTTGTTCCTTGCGACAGCCCTTTTTTTCCAATGGATTTGTTGGAACGTTTAAGCAAACCTTGCCAACGAGCTAACGCACTGATTAGCTACGCTCACGACGGCGAACGAGCGCACCCTACGTTCTGCTTGGTATCACGCAAAGTGTTAGAACCACTGCGTCAATATTTAGCCAGCGGCGAACGCCGTTTGTTGCAATTTTTTGAAAGTCAAAATGCAGTGGCAGTGGATTTTCACGATGCGGCGAATGCGTTTGTCAACTTGAATACATTAAACGATTTACAAGCACAAAATGCTAGGTCGGAATATTTTTAAAAATTTTGTTAAAAATCAAAAGGATTTTTTATGTTAGCAGAACAGGCTCGAAGTAAACGCCTACGTGCGATGGGCATTTCCCAATGGCAATTAGCCCACCCAGAGCGTTTAAAAGGCTTAGCAACAGTGGCGGCGGTGAGCGTGGATGAAACGGCACGCTGTTTGGTTATAACGGATGAAAATATGAATTTGCAAACGCCTTTTTGGCAAGATGTAAAGCAGGCACTTGCACCTTTTGGCATTGCTGAAAATGCGTGGCGAACCCTGTCGTTTGAAATGTTACAAACCTTAAATTTGAGCCAACCTGTGGTAATGTTTTTCCTTGACGATAAAAATCAACTGGAAACCGCACCAGCCGACTTGCCACAAAACGACGTATGGCGAGCCTCTCCGAAAATTACCACATCAACACTTGAACATTTACAGCAATCCAGCACGCAAAAACGAGCGTTGTGGCAGCAAATTCAACAAATTCCATTTTTTGAGTAATCCTTATGAGCCAAAACTTTATCATCACACCATTTTCAGTCGAAGATTTCCCGCAACTTTACGCCATTGAACAAGCTGCACACGCAATTCCTTGGACGGAAGGTACTTTCAAAAATTGCGCAGGCGAACATTACTTTAATGTGAAATTACAAAAAAATGCACATTTGCCTGCTTGTGCATTTGCAGTGTGCCAAGTGGTCGGAACAGATGCCACGTTGCTAAATATTGCCGTGGATCCCACTGTACAAAATCAGGGTATTGGGGGATATTTATTACAATATGTCGTGAAAAATTTGCAGGAAAAAAAGGTCGCTGATTTATGGCTAGAAGTCAGAGAAAGCAACGCCTCTGCACGTTATCTCTATGAGAAATTAGGTTTTAATGCTGTAGGCTTACGCAAAAACTATTACCCAACCTTAGATGGCAAGCGAGAACACGCCATTGTGATGGGATTACATTTAAATCTAGGATATTGGCAATGATTGAGCCGAAAAACCACTTGCAACTTTGCTAAAAAACACTAAACTATCGCCCTATCTTTTTCTCACAACCATAATAGGAAAACCAAATGAGTATTGAAGATCGCGTAAAACAAATCGTTGTTGAACAACTTGGCGTTAAAGAGGAAGATGTAAAACCAGAGTCTTCTTTTGTAGAAGATCTAGGCGCAGATTCTCTTGACACAGTAGAATTAGTGATGGCTTTAGAAGAAGCATTCGATATCGAAATTCCAGATGAAGATGCTGAAAAAATCACTACAGTTCAATCTGCTGTTGACTACGTGAACAAAAATCAATAATTAACGAATTGTTAATTCGCAACATAAAAAAACAAGGCACGGTGCCTTGTTTTTTTTTACAAAATTTTCTGCAAAATTCCAGCCTTGCTAAATTTCGACCTTCTTTCGTTTTATACAGTATTATAATTATTTCACAATGTGGTAAACTTCTGCCTTTCTGTGCTGTGCAATAAGGTTTACCAAGCCAGCCGATTAATCCATCCTTTTATCATCGATTAAAGAGAAATGACAATGTTGACAATGATTCGTAAAGCAAGCCTAGGAGTGTTGCTAATGGGCTTATTTTCTAGCTTCGCCACGGCCGCATCCACTGATGCCAGCTTGCAGAAAAAATTCCAAGACCTTGGTTTTGGACAAGTTTCTATTACACCATCGCCATTAGAAGGCATTAAAACCATTGATACTGATCGTGGTATTTTTTACGCTTCGGACAATGGCGAGTATTTGTTTGATGGCAAATTATTCCACATCACGCCAAAAGGCGTGGAAGATATTGCGTTGAAATCCCTCGTGAAAAAACTCAACGCACAAAAAGCGAACGCCATTACATACCCTGCGAAAAATGAAAAATATGTCGTGTATGTATTCTTAGATATTACTTGCCATTATTGCCATATTTTATTTGAGCAAAATCAAAAGTATAACGACTTAGGTATCACCATTCGTTATCTCGCTTTCCCACGTCAAGGTTTGCATTCGCAAAATGCTCAGCGTATGGAGGCGATTTGGGCATCGCCTGATCCTGTTCAAGCATTAAATCAAGCAGAAAATGATCGTGTTTATCCAGAAACATTGAAACAACCAAACATCGTTAAAGCACAGTACGATCTTGGCGTGCAGTTTGGCGTGCAAGGCACACCAGCGATCATTACTTCAAGTGGCGAAATGATTAATGGCTATATGCCACCTGATCGCCTATTACGCGCCTTAGAAGCGTTGCAAAACAAATAGAGGCATACCGTGAGCCAATTTTTCTATATTCACCCTGAAAACCCGCAAGTCCGCTTGATCAATCAAGCGGTTGATATTTTGCGTGACGGCGGAGTTATCGTATATCCAACGGATTCAGGCTATGCACTGGGTACGTTGATGAATAATAAACAAGGCATCGATCGCATTGTGGCCATTCGTCAATTAGCGGAAAACCACAACTTTACGTTAGTATGCAGTGATTTATCGGAGCTATCACATTATGCTCGTGTGGATAATACCGCCTACCGTTTACTAAAAAATAACACACCAGGCCCTTACACCTTTATTTTGACCGCCACTAAGGAACTGCCACGCCGTTTAACCGTGAGCAAACGTAAAACGATTGGTATCCGTGTGCCTGACAATCCAACGACCTTAGCGCTTTTGAAAGCCTTAGGTGAGCCGATTTTATCTTGCTCCCTAATGCTGCCAGATGAAGATTTCACCACGCAAAGTGATCCCGAAGAAATTCGTGATCGCCTAGAAAAACGTGTTGATCTGATCATTCACGGCGGCAATTTAAGCCCCGAACCAACCACTGTTGTGGATCTCACTACGGACAGCCCAGAAATTCTCCGTCAAGGTAGTGGCGATGCAACACCTTTCATCTAATTTTCATTTCAACAAGGACACATAATGAAACCAAGCCCCAAAAATAAACAAAAAATAAATAAAAATTCCGGCCCAGCACTTCAAGCTGGTGAGGGTGAAAAATTACAAAAAGTATTAGCACGTGCAGGGCAAGGATCACGCCGTGAAATGGAACGTCTAATTGCTGACGGTTTAGTCAGTGTTGACGGCAAAATCGCCCAGTTAGGGGATCGTGTTGACGTGCATTCAGGCGTAAAAATTCGTGTGCGTGGGCAAATCATCAATTTAGCCCAAGCCCAAAAAGAAATGTGCCGAGTGCTGATGTATTACAAACCAGAAGGCGAAGTTTGCACACGCCACGACCCAGAAGGTCGTGCGACCGTATTCGATCGCTTGCCACGTTTAACAGGATCACGCTGGGTGGCTGTTGGACGGTTAGACATCAACACCTCTGGCTTATTGTTATTCACTACTGATGGCGAACTGGCTAACCGCTTAATGCACCCACGCCACGAAGTGGAACGTGAATATGCCGTACGAGTATTCGGTGAAGTAGATGATGCAATGTTGCACCGTTTGCGTAAAGGCGTGCAGTTAGAAGACGGCTTAGCACGCTTTACCAGCATTAAACCAGCAGGTGGCACTGGCCTTAACCAATGGTTTAACGTGACCTTAATGGAAGGTCGCAACCGTGAAGTGCGCCGCCTTTGGGAATCGCAAGAAATCCAAGTGAGCCGCCTGATTCGCACACGCTACGGCAACATTGAACTAATGAAAAGTTTGCCACGTGGCGGCTGGGAAGAGTTGGCATTAAAAGATGTCAATTATCTACGTGAGCTAGTGGATTTAGCGCCTGAAACAGAAACAAAACTCGACCAAACGCATACACGCCGCCGTGTGAAAACTAGCCAAATTCGTAAAGCGGTAAAACGTTACACGACACGAACGCAAGGAACGCCTGCCAAAAACGCTAAATAAAAGGATTATCCACGCTTATGGCCAAGAAAAAGCCCTATATTTTCACAACCGTGCTTGTTTTTTTGTGCGCAGGGTTGGGATTATTTTTATTATTAGCTTGGACAAGCTACCACCCCACAGATGCCAGTTGGGCGGTCGGCACAAGCCAAGATGAAATTCAAAACAAAGGGGGAATATACGGTGCGTGGGCGATGGATTTCTTGCTAATGACCTTTGGACGAGTAGGCTATTGGCTGCCTTTTTTTGTGTTCATTTGCCCATTATTGTTTTGGTTTGATCAAGCTAAAAGCTGGCGGTATAAAAAATTCCGTCCGCTCGCCTTTGTGCGTGGTGCTTTCGGCGTGTTATTACTGCTTGCAGGTCTTTGTGTCATCAGTGCATTTTGGGCGTTGCCAGCGAACCTTGCCGTGAACTACACCGCAGGGGGGATTGTGGGTTCTGTGCTGGCACAGCAGTTTTTTACCTTGTATCCCACACGCTACGCAACCTTTGCAATGGCGCTGGTGCTTTGTTTACTCGGCTTTTGGCTTTGTTATGGCTGGCAAATTTTGCAATGGGTTGGGCGTTGTTATCGCTGGTTGACCTTCCAAACGAGCCATCACGATGCACAAAAAAATGCAGAAAATTCCGACCTAGCGACACAAGATACTATGGCGGATACCGTGCGAGCAGAGCCGATTCCTTGTGTGAATCCAAGCTACTTTATTCATCAACCGATAACAGCCGATGGCTTAACGGCAACAAGCGAAACGGCTAACCTTTCGCCAAGTAGTCCACGCCCAAAACTTAAAATTCATGGTTTGGATAAGCCGTCATTTACCTCACAGGCACAAACGGCAGTGGCTGTTGAAACGAATAGAGATGAGCCTGAAGAAAATGAATGGCAAGATGAGCCTGTTTGCGTGCCGACACACGCTGTGTCAGTAGAACCGAAAGTGGTGCAAACTACGGTTCAGCAAGTGCCAGTATTGGAAATGTCCTCGAAAAAACCAAATACATTGACAGAACAAATTGATGATATTGATGAAATTGACGGAAAGGAAGAAACAGAAATGTCTATAAAAGATCGAATTCAACATCAAGCGTGGCGCCGTTTAATGGCACAGCGTGTGCGTGCGCAAGTGCAAAAGCAAACCCCAAAAGCCGAAGAAGAAAAACCACAAACGCACCAAGCGGATAATATTCCGAGTTTTTTGAAAGATGATAATTTGAGCGTGCAGCAAACCATTTTGCGAGCAAGACAAAAGGCACGCCTTGAACGTTTGCAACAAATGCAACAACAAGAAAACAGCAAGCCTATTGACGAGCCACAAGCCAGCCATCCTACAGAAAATCCCTACGCCGGAATTTCTGTAGAAATTCCGACCCAACGCCCAAGAGATATTTCAGTAGCAGCGCCAAGCCACATTGCCAATGAGGCTACGCTAGACAACCAGCACTTCACGGAAACCGCACCATCGCCTGTGGATATGCCTGTATCGCAGGTTCAGCCTATGAAAACGGCAACAACCGCACAGCTGGCGATGGCGGAAAGTGAAAACGAGGAAAAAGATGAAATTATTTCAGGGGCTTATCCTTTTGCTGAGCTACAAAAAAACTTTTCTCGTCCGAACTTCGCCCCAGAAACAGTGGCGAGCGAAACCTTTTTTGACGATGACGGAGATGACGAACTAGAAATGTCAGAACCGAGCGCCTTCACGCCTCGTCCAAAGTCTACTGGCGTAGAAATGGCAAATGTAAGCACGCTCGTGCCAACAGTTGAAAAACCAGCACCAAGTACGGTAATTCCAACCACATTGATTCACCCAGCATTGCAGAAAAAACATGATCAGGTGCAAAAACCAACCACACCGTTGCCAACGCTGGATTTGCTTAATACGCATCCGCACCGTCAACAAACGATCACCTCAGAGGTTATTGAAGATACCTCCGCTCGCATTGAAAAAGTACTAAATGATTTTGGCGTGAAGGCACAAGTGGAAGAAGTGCTTGTGGGACCTGTGGTAACACGTTATGAGCTGGGCTTGCAACCAGGTACGAAAGCAGCCAAGATCACCAATTTAGAAAGTGATCTCGCTCGTGGTTTGCTGTTTTCGTCTATTCGTGTAGCGGAAGTTATTCCAGGTAAGCCTTATGTGGGCATTGAGGCACCAAACGCCAGCCGTCAAACGGTGTATTTGCGTGATGTGCTAGACAGCCCAGCGTTTCGTGACACAAACGCCATTTTGCCAATGGCACTGGGGGAAGATATTAGCGGTGAGCCAGTGGTGGTGGATTTAGCCAAAATGCCCCATTTATTGGTCGCAGGGGAAACGGGTTCAGGGAAATCTGTTGGGATCAACAGTATGATTTTGAGTTTGCTTTTCAAAGTGAAAGCAGAAGATGTCAAATTCATAATGATCGATCCAAAAGTGGTGGAGCTGGAAGTGTACAACCACATTCCGCATTTGCTCACGCCAGTGGTTACGGATATGAAAAAAGCCGCCAACGCCCTGCGTTGGTGCGTTGATGAAATGGAACGCCGTTATCAACTGCTCGCCGCCCTTAGCGTGCGTAATATTGAAGGCTACAACAAACTGGTTCGCAAGTACGATGAACTCGGCAATCCAATTCCTGATCCAACGTGGCGACCAGGCGATACAATGGACAAAATGCCGCCGTATTTAAAAACATTACCGTACATTGTGGTTATCGTGGACGAATTTGCCGACTTGATGATGCAAGAAGGCAAACAAATTGAAGAGCTTATCGCACGCCTTGCCCAAAAAGCCCGCGCCGTAGGCATTCATTTAATTTTGGCAACGCAACGTCCGTCTGTGGACGTAATCACTGGGCTGATTAAAGCGAACGTACCAACTCGCATTGCCTTCTCAGTGGCGAGTAAAGTGGACTCTCGTACGATTTTGGATCGCTCTGGTGCAGAGGCACTGCTCGGCAACGGCGATATGCTGTACGCTGGTAAAGGGGCGATGGAACTACGCCGTGTACACGGTGCCTTTATGACCGATGACGAAGTGGTCAGCGTGGCGCAAGATTGGCGTGCAAGGGGCAAACCACAGTATGTCGATGGCATTTTAGAATACGGCGATGATGGCGATGACAAGGCGAATAGTGCTTACGATAGTGATGAACTGGATGCGCTGTTTGACGAAGTGGTGGACTTTGTTATCAACACTGGCACGGTATCCACTTCCAGTATTCAGCGTCATTTCCGCATCGGTTTCCCACGAGCGGCACGTATTGTGGATCAGCTCGAGGCTCAAGGGATCGTTTCCGCACCGCAGAGCAACAAACAGCGTGAAGTGCTGGCTCGCCAAAGCGATTACTGATCAAAAAATTAAAAAATATTCCAGCCTAGACGGCTAGGCCGGAATATTTTCAGAAAAAATGAAAAGGATAAATCAATGAAATTTCAATGGTTTAAATGTAAAACGCTCCTCAGTTTGGCTTTCTTAGCATTTTCCCTTAACGCACTGGCACAGGATGCGGCTTTGGTATTACAGGCTCGTTTAAAACAGCTACAACATTTTCACGCAGACTATGAACAAACCCTGCGCAGCCCCAAAGGTGATATTTTACAGCGTGGTACAGGCGAGCTGTTTTTAAAACGTCCTGCCCAGTTTCGCATTCAAAGCCTAACGCCACAGGAAAGTGAATTGATAAGCGACGGTAAAACCTTATGGTTTTACGATCCATTTGTGGAGCAAGCCACAGCCCGTCCTTTGCGTGTTACCTTGCAAAACACGCCCTTTGTGCTGATAACAGGGGCGAATAATCAGCGAGCTTGGCAACAATATAACGTGGTGCAAAAGGGGAACCAATTTACCTTGACACCTAAAATGCCACAAAACCACATCGCACGTTTTTCCTTAGCGATTACTGCAAAAGGCGAATTATTGGGCTTTTCCACTACAGAAAAAAGTGGTCAGCAAAATAACTACGTTTTGACGAAAGCTAGCTACGCTGCATTGCCTGATAGCACGTTTCGTTTCACGCCACCAGAAGGCACGGAAATTGACGACCAACGTTAAGGTGGCGCAATGGAGAATTTGAGTTTTGATTTTGGCGGTAACGTTTTTCAACCCCTTGCCGCGAGAATGCGTCCCACAACCCTTAAAAATTATTATGGCCAACAGCATTTGCTTGGCGAAGGCAAACCGCTACGCCGTGCCATCGAAACTGGCCACATTCACTCGATGATTTTATGGGGGCCGCCGGGTACGGGTAAAACCACGCTGGCAGAAATTATCGCCAGTCGCATTCACGCACGTGTGGAGCGTTTGTCTGCGGTAACTTCTGGCATTAAAGAAATTCGCACCGCCATTGAGCGAGCAGAGCAGAACCGCCAAGCAGGCATTCAAACGGTGCTATTTGTAGACGAAGTGCATCGTTTTAACAAAAGCCAGCAGGACGCTTTTTTGCCACATATTGAAAACGGCACCATTATTTTCATTGGGGCAACCACAGAAAATCCGTCCTTTGAATTGAACAACGCCTTACTTTCACGTGCGAGAGTGTATGTTTTGCGAGCTTTGCAAACGCAAGACGTGCTGAATGTGCTAAATGCTGCGTTGACGGATAAAGAAAACGGCTTAGGTGATGAGCGTTTTCAAATCGAATCGGGTACGCTGGAATATTTGGCAGAATTTGTGAATGGCGACGCTCGCAATGCGTTGAATTATTTGCAAATTTTAACGGATAACGCCCCAGAAAAAGCAGGCATTAAACAGTTGACCTTGCCGTTACTCGCGGAAATTTTAGGGCAGCGAGTGGCACGTTTGGATAAAAATGGCGATCGGTTTTACGATCTGTTATCCGCCTTGCACAAATCCATTCGTGGCTCTGCCCCAGATGCTGCGCTGTATTGGTACGCTCGCATTATCACCGCAGGCGGCGATCCGCTTGTGGTGGCTCGCCGTTTACTGGCTATCGCCTCAGAAGATGTGGGCAATGCGGACCCTAGAGCTATGCAGCTTGCGGTGAATGCGTGGGATTGTTTCACTCGTGTGGGGGCGAAAGAAGGCGAACGAGCCATTGCGCAAGCGGTGGTGTATCTAGCCTTAGCGCCGAAAAGTAACGCCGTGTATCAGGCGTTTAATGCGGCGAAAAAACTCACTCAAGAGGCCCCTGATTACGATGTGCCAGTGCATTTACGCAACGCCCCAACCCATTTAATGAAAGAATTGGGCTATGGCGAAGAATATCGCTACGCCCACAACGAACCTAACGCTTACGCCGCAGGGGAAAATTATTTCCCAGCGCCACTCAAAGACACGCAGTTTTATTTTCCTGTGGAGCGTGGTTTGGAAATTCAGCTCAAACAAAAAATGCAACGCTTACAGGAATGGGACGAGCAAGCGGCGAAAAAACGTTATCCGTAAGGGGGCGCTCCCTTATTTTATTACAGCGGAAACGCTAATTTATCTAGGCTGGAATTTTTTAGAAAAAATATGAAAAACTGGCAATCTTTGCGGTTTAACTGCGTGCAGTTTTTGACTAGAATAGGCAGGTTTTACAAAATATTGAGGAATTTTTATGATCGATCCAAATTTACTCCGTAACGATTTAGCAAATATCGTTGCTCTTTTAAAAAGCAAACGCAATTTTGATTTAAACTTTGAGCAAATCAACGAGCTTGAAGCGCAACGTAAAAGCTTACAGGTTAAAACGGAAACATTGCAAAGTGAGCGTAATACTCGTTCTAAAAATATCGGTGCCGCCAAAGCTCGTGGTGAAGATATTGCACCATTGTTGGCTGAAGTGGATACGCTAGGCGATCAATTAAATGCCGCAAAAGCAGAACTTGAGGCGGTGCAAAAAGCCTTAAATGACATTGCGTTGGCGATTCCAAATTTACCTGCTGATGAAGTGCCTCTGGGTAAAGATGAAAATGACAACCTAGAAATTATGCGCTGGGGAACACCACGAACCTTTGATTTTGAAATCAAAGATCACGTAACGCTTGGCGAAGATCTTGCGGGATTAGATTTTGCCGCAGGGGCGAAATTGGCAGGTGCTCGTTTTGTGGTAATGCAAGGCAAAATCGCAAAATTACACCGTGCGTTATCGCAATTTATGTTGGATTTGCACACTGAACAGCACGGCTATAGCGAAACTTACGTACCGTATTTAGTGAACCACGAAACCCTTTACGGTACAGGGCAGTTACCAAAATTTGGTGAAGATCTATTCCATACCCAAGCCCTTGAAGGCGAACAGCCTTATGCGCTTATTCCAACCGCAGAAGTACCAGTAACAAACCTTGTACGTGGTGAAATTCTTGAGCAAGCTGATTTACCACGCAAAATGACCGCCCACACGCCGTGTTTCCGTAGCGAGGCTGGTTCTTACGGACGTGATACACGTGGCTTAATTCGTATGCATCAATTTGACAAAGTGGAACTCGTGCAAATCGTTGAGCCAGAACATTCAATGCAAGCGCTTGAAGAACTCACAGGACACGCTGAAAAAGTATTGCAACTTTTAGGCTTGCCATACCGCAAAGTTCTGCTTTGCACAGGCGATATGGGCTTTGGTTCTTGCAAAACCTACGATTTAGAAGTGTGGGTGCCAGCACAAAACACCTACCGTGAAATTTCCTCTTGCTCTAATATGTGGGATTTCCAAGCCCGCCGTATGCAAGCCCGTTACCGTGTGAAAGGCGAGAAAAAACCACGCCTCGTTCACACCTTAAACGGGTCAGGCTTAGCCGTAGGTCGAACGCTCGTTGCGGTACTTGAAAACTACCAAAATGCTGACGGCTCCATCACCGTACCAGAAGTTTTAAGACCGTATATGGGCGGCGCAGAACTTATTAAATAAGCCATCAAAAACTAGAAAAATCTCGTTGCAAATGACACGAACCCAAAAATGATCAGCCCTCAAAAGCTGGACTGACTTAATTTAAGGACTGAGTTCTGTACTCCACAGGGCTTAGTTCTTTTAATTTCACCTGAATACGCTCACTGTTGTAGTAGTGAATGTAGCGGTGAATTTGGTGTTCAAGTTCTGCAAAAATCTCAAATCGTTTACCAAAATAGCATTCTGTTTTAAGACATCAAAAAAACTCTCCGTTGCACCATTGTCTGAGCCATTTCTCTTTCTCGACATATTTGCGTAATGCTATTTTGTTGGCAAATCGCTCTAAAACCTGACGTCTGATACTGCCAGCTTTGATCGGAATGTAATATCGGTTTTGCCCCAGCAAGCTTTGCCATAGCTTGCGTCATCATTCGAGTAATTTGCTCAAAATTCGGATATTTCGCCAAATTGTAAGCGAGCGATTTTTACCATTGTTAAGATAAAATGCTATCACTTGTTTTTTGAAATGTATTTGGTCATAAAAAATCCGCACCTTAATTAGCGGATTGTTTAGTCCAACTTTTTTGGGGCAGATCAATTTTGGCGTTTTTTATTGTTAGGTGGTGGGTAAAAGACTTTTAATCACAGACAAATGTTACACAAAAGCCATTCCATAACCCCTAGGCTGGAATATTCGCCAAAATTTTGCGATCGGCATCGCAAAATGAGCAGGAAAATTCCAGTCTAAGTGTTTTCTAGGATAGAATGCGAGTAATTTAAAAAGGTACAAAGCAATAAAAATCGCTAGCAAGGATTAGCGGAAATCAGTAGAATCAGCCGTTTTGAATTTTATCAAGCAATAACGAGAATTTTATGACAATGCAAGTGAGCAACGATACCGTCGCCGTACAGAAAGAAGAGAAAGAAAAAGTAAACTTAATGAATTTAACACGCCAACAAATGCGTGATTTCTTACAGGAAATTGGCGAAAAGCCTTTCCGTGCGGATCAAATTGTGAAATGGATTTACCATTTTGGTGAAGATAATTTTGACAATATGACCAACTTAAACAAAAAGTTACGAGAAAAATTAAAACGCCTTTCCTACATTCAAGCCCCAGAAGTGGCGGTAGAACAGCGTTCCAGCGATGGCACGATCAAATGGGCAATGCAAGTGGGTAACCAGCAAGTGGAAACGGTGTATATTCCAGACGGCGACCGTGCCACGCTTTGCGTATCATCACAGGTAGGCTGTGCGTTGGCTTGTACGTTCTGTTCTACGGCACAGCAAGGGTTTAACCGTAATTTGACCGTGTCTGAAATTATTGGACAAGTGTGGCGAGCCTCTAAAATTATCGGTAATTTTGGCGTAACAGGCGTGCGTCCTATCACCAATGTAGTGATGATGGGTATGGGTGAACCGCTACTCAATGTCGCCAATGTGGTGCCAGCGATGGAAATTATGCTTGATGACTTCGCTTACGGTTTATCTAAACGCCGAGTAACACTTTCTACATCAGGCGTGGTGCCAGCGTTGGATAAACTCGCTAGTCAAATTGACGTTGCCTTAGCGATCTCACTGCACGCGCCGAACGATGAAATTCGAGATGAAATCGTGCCGATCAACAAGAAATATAATATTGAAACCCTAATGCGTTCGGTGAACGATTATTTGAAAGTATCCAATGCCAATCACGGCAAAGTGACCATTGAATATGTAATGCTCGATCACGTAAATGATGGCGTAGAACACGCCCACGAATTGGCGAAAGTACTAAAAAATACACCGTGCAAAATCAATTTGATTCCGTGGAATCCGTTCCCTAATGCACCTTATGCAAAAAGCTCAAACTCACGCATTGATCGTTTTCAAAAAACTTTAATGGAATACGGATTAACTGTGATTATTCGCCGTACACGAGGCGATGACATTGATGCTGCTTGTGGGCAATTAGCAGGTGATGTAATCGACCGTACTAAACGCACCCTCCAAAAACGCCAATTTGGTGAGAACTTAAACGTTCGCCAGTCGTAATAATGGTTTTGGGTGTGCAAAGGCTAGGCTGGAATTTTAAGGAAAATTTTATGCAGCACCCAAAACGTTCAACTTATTACAAAAGGCTGTGGCTCGTGCTTTTAATGAGTGTAATCACAGCCTGTGCGGACAAACCAACGGCATTTACTGATTTTAATCCGAACGCTGCCGCCAAAGCACGCGTAGCCTTAGCTTATGCCTATCTCGAACAACATTCTTGGGCGGCGGCAAAACGTAATTTAGATAAGGCGCTGGCCTATGCGCCCAAAAGTCCGCAAGTGCTAGCCGCCTTTGCGGCTTTTTATCAAGCACAACAAAATTTCCCCAAAGCTACGCAATTTTATGTACAGGCGTTACGCCAACCAATGCCGAATATCGCAGGACTTGCTGGTGATATTCATCACAATTTTGGCGTAATGTTATGTGAGGCAGGACAATTTCAAAAAGCGTACGAGCAATTTCATCAAGCGTTAGCTACGCCGGAATATTTTCACCAAAAACAAACTTATGAAAATCAGGCTCGTTGTGCGTTAAAAGCTAAGGATTTTCAGCGCTATGAGCAATTTCGCCAACAGTTACAGCCAATGCTGACAGAAAATTAAGTGTTGTCTGGGAATCGGTTCGCAGACAGGGAAAGTTATTGCAAAATAGCCCCCTTATCTTTAAAATTTAGTCTTTCATTTTGATTTCTGATGACTAAATGGGTCAACTGCGATCCGTTGCTAACAACAAGGCGCAATTCGTGAATACTCAAACCGTTTCCGACAAAACAGTCGATGATACCGCAACACTGGGCAAACTTCTTGCCAAAACTCGTACCGAACGAGGGCTTTCCCTTGATGATGTTTGTAAACGCACACGTTTACACGTAGACGTGTTGAAACGCTTAGAAAATGATGATTGGCAAATTCCTAATTTTGCTCCAAGTTTAGTGCGTGGTTATTTAGTGAGCTATTCTCGTTTTTTGCGTATTCCCGAAGATATTTACACACCATATTTAGTAAATTTTCAAGATAATAGCCCATCTATTGCTAAGGCTGTGGCAAAACAAAAAACAATTCCAGTGGAAGAACACCGTAGCCGCTGGGTCGGAATTTTGACCATTATTATTTTGTTGATTTTACTTGGCATCACTGGATTATGGTGGTGGGAAAACCATCAACAGCAAAGCGTTGAACGCACGCAAATGGTGTCAAATTATGAGAAAACTCAACAAGCTACCCCCGCATTGATTCATTCTGCACCATCAGAATTAACCCTTCCTACACAAGATGATAGTGGTGCTAATTTGCTATTAAACTCTGACACACCACCATCACAGCCACAATAAAAGACCAGATAAAAACGAGAACCTTATGTCCGTAGAGAATAAAATTAAACGCCGAGAATCAACCAAAATTTGGGTAGGTAATGTGCCAGTGGGTGGCGATGCGCCTATTGCTGTCCAATCAATGACCAATACAAGAACCACAGATGTTGAAGCGACTGTTGAACAAATTAAAGCTTTGGAGCGTGTGGGGGCGGATATTGTTCGTGTTTCCGTGCCAACAATGGACGCAGCGGAAGCTTTCAAAGCGATTAAACAACAAGTTTCAGTGCCATTGGTGGCGGATATTCATTTTGACTACCGTATTGCCTTGAAAGTGGCTGAGTACGGTGTGGATTGTTTACGCATAAATCCAGGTAATATTGGCCGTGAAGATCGCATTCGTGCCGTTGTTGACTGTGCGAAGGACAAAAATATTCCTATCCGTATTGGGGTAAATGCAGGTTCTCTAGAACGAGATATTCAAGAACGTTATGGCGAACCAACGCCAGAAGCGTTGCTTGAAAGTGCATTGCGTCACGTGGATATTTTGGATCGTCTTAATTTTGATCAATTTAAAGTGAGCGTGAAAGCCAGTGATGTATTCCTTGCTGTCGAGAGTTATCGTCTGCTCGCCAAAGCCATCAAACAGCCTTTACATTTAGGCATTACAGAGGCAGGCGGAGCCAGAGCAGGTGCAGTGAAGTCAGCGATTGGCTTAGGTTTACTGCTTTCTGAAGGTATTGGCGACACCTTGCGAGTTTCACTGGCTGCGCCGCCAGTGGAAGAAATTAAAGTAGGCTTTGATATTTTGAAATCATTGCGTATTCGTTCTCGTGGAATCAATTTTATCGCCTGTCCAACCTGTTCTCGTCAAGAATTTGACGTTATCGGCACAGTCAATGCCTTAGAACAACGCCTAGAAGATGTATTAACACCGTTGGACGTTTCCATTATCGGCTGCGTAGTCAATGGGCCTGGTGAGGCGTTAATTTCTGATTTAGGCGTTACAGGCGGTAATAAAAAAAGCGGTTTTTATTTGGATGGCACTCGCCAAAAAGAACGTTTTGATAACGATAATTTAGTGGATCAACTTGAAGCGAAAATTCGAGCTAGACTAAGTAAAGAAGATCCAGCACAACGTATTATTTAATTAAAGCACAAGTATTAAGGAAAAATTGTGGCAAAAACAATTCAAGCAATTCGAGGAATGAACGACTGTCTTCCGACAGAAACCCCAGTGTGGCAATGGGTAGAAGGACAAATCCGTAACACACTTGCAAGCTACGGTTACAGTGAAATCCGTATGCCTATCGTGGAAAATACCCCACTTTTTGCACGAGCCATCGGTGAAGTTACCGATGTGGTGGAAAAAGAAATGTTCACTTTTAATGATCGTGATGATGAAAGTTTAAGTTTACGTCCAGAAGGAACCGCTGGCTGTGTACGCGCAGGGATCCAGCACGGTTTGCTGTATAACCAAGAACAGCGCCTTTGGTATATGGGGCCGATGTTTCGCTATGAACGTCCACAAAAAGGGCGTTATCGTCAATTTCATCAACTTGGTGTGGAAATTTTTGGCATTGCCAATCCGCACATTGACGCAGAATTGATTTTACTGACCGCTCGTCTATGGAAAAAATTGGGTATTTTGGATGCCGTAACGCTACAACTTAACTCCATTGGTTCCCTAGAAGCACGCAAAAATTACCGTCAAGCGCTAGTCGATTTTCTACAACAACATTTAGATGTGCTAGATGAAGATTGCAAACGCCGTTTAACCACAAATCCACTGCGCATTTTAGATAGTAAAAATCCTGATGTTCAGGTGATCTTAAACGATGCGCCAAAACTAATGGATTATTTGGACGAAGACAGCCTGATTCACTTCCAAGTGCTGTGCAAACTGTTGGATAATCTTGGCGTTCGTTATGAAATTAACCAAAAACTTGTGCGTGGCTTAGATTACTACAACAAAACCGTATTTGAATGGGTAACAGACGCACTGGGCGCACAAGGTACAATTTGTGGTGGTGGACGCTACGATGGTTTAGTGGCACAGTTGGGCGGACACGCAACGTGCGGCGTTGGCTTTGCCATTGGCTTAGAACGTTTGGTTCTTTTGGTTCAAGAAGTCAACAAACATATTCCAAGCTCAGCAACCGTAGATAACTACATTGTGTTTGCAGGTGAAAATACTGATATTGCTGCCTTTAATTTGGCAGAAATGCTCCGTAGTGCATTGCCAAACCAACGTACACAATTAAATTGCAGTGGTGGCAACTTTAAGAAACAGTTTAAACGTGCTGATAAAAGTGGTGCTAAAATTGCCTTAGTGATTGGCGAAGACGAGGCTAAAACAGGCAATGTTTTAGTTAAATTCTTACGTGAAGATCGCTCACAGCAAACTGTCGCACTCAATGAAATTGTAAGTTTTTTAGAAGAAAATCAATAAGGTAAGGGGGATCATATGGCTTATACCATTGAAGAAGAACAAGAGATTAACCAGTTTAAATCTTGGTGGAAAGAAAATTACAAAGGCATCATTATTGTTTTTGTATTAACCCTTGCAGTCGTTTACGGTTGGCGTTATTGGCAAACATCGCAAGTGGCGAAAGCACAAAATCAGTCTGCTGCTTATGAAATGTTGTTAAACAGCACGCAAGGCAAAATGGCAGCAGATGCTAAGCCTACGGAAATGTTTGTGAGCGAGAATAGTGGCTCAAGCTATGCCGTTTTCGCACTGCTTGCACAGGCCAAAGCAGAAGTTCAAGCCTTTAAATTTAAACAGGCGGAAGTTAGCTTAGAAAGCGCATTAGCACAAACGACTGATCCTGTCTTGCAAGCAGTAGCGGCACTGCGTTTAAGTGCGGTACAGTTACAGTTGAAAAAATACAATGCTGCATTAGCAAGCTTGCAGAAAATCAATGATCAAAGTTGGGCAGCAAGTAAACTTTTGCTACAAGGTGAAATTGAACAAGCACAGGGTAAAACCGAGCAAGCCAAAGCTACTTTGCAACAGGCTTTATCAATCGCGGATCCCGAATCCAAACCACTTATCCAAGTGCGTTTAAATAGCCTATAAATCCATTCATAAACGAAGGCTGGAATTTTTGACAAAATTTTTGCAAAAATTCCGGCCTAGGTTTTTTTTATAGTGTTGCTATGGTTTTACCAAAGAAACCAAGCGGCATTTCACTGGGATATTTACGCTGTTTTCGTTGCATACCGTAATAAAATTATTTTCATCAATAATGTAAAGCGGGATGGCTTTTTCGTTATCGGCTTGGTATTGGGCGAAGGTGTAGTTTTCGGTGAGGTTCGTCACTTTTGTTCTTGCGCCATTTTCAATACAGTCGGCTAAGTAGTGATAGGTGTTTTGTGTGGAGAATAGCCAGTTTGGCTGGTAGTTTTCTTGCAGATCCAAACGGCTGGCGGGATTTTGTGCCACATCATCACAACAACGCATACGGTAAATATTTTTGTCGCCAAATTCGTGGCTGTAATGCCATTGGCATAGGGTGTTGATTTCTTTATCCGTACTCATTGCGAATAAATAGCCCAAGCCCAGCAAGTCCAAATTGTTATCCGCATGGGTAGAAATTGGGCTACCGAAGTAGGTGCGTAAGCCGAGCATTCGAGCTTTGGCGATGTCTTCGTAGTGGCTGGATGCAATGATGACTTCCACGTCTGCATCTTGTAAGGATTTGGCGAGCATACGAGCCACAGGGTTTGCCCCAACCACGAGAACGCCAGTATCTGCCACTTTGCACACGCCGAGCAGTTTAGCCATTTTCTTTGCCCCTAAGCCTTGAATAAACACCGTACCGATGATGATCACAAACACCAACGGCACGAGCATATTGACCCCTTGAATACCAGAATTTTGCAAACGAATGGCGAATAAAGAGGAAATCGCCGCAGCGACAATGCCACGAGGACCAATCCAGCTAATCATTAGTTTTTCTTGTGTCGTCAAGTTAGAACCGATGGCACTGACCCAAATGGCCAATGGGCGAGCCACGAACATCGCAACAGCTAGCAATGCCACGCCTGCCCAGCCAGTGGCGACAAGATCCGTTAAATTCACACGAGCGGCTAAAATAATGAACAAAATGGACACCAGTAAAATGGTGAGCGATTCTTTAAATTCCAAAATATGTTCTTTGGGAAAGCCTTTCCAGTTCGCCAGTGCCACGCCGAGAATGGTTACGGTAAGTAAGCCTGATTCGTGGGCTAAATGGTTGGAAAATGTGAAAATGGTTAAAATATACGCTAACACAAAAACATTGCGTAAATATTCTGGTACGAGATGGCGTTTGATCAATTTGGCAAGCAAGAAGGCACTGATTAGCCCCAAACCTGTGGCGATTAAAATAATTTTCGCAAAAGAAGTAAATTCGTTGCTTTGTCCTTCGGAAATGATGTACTCGTACACCAAAACCACAGCGATTGCTCCCACAGGATCCACGAGAATCCCTTCCCATTTCAAAATGTTAGCAATTTTTTTCGTTGGGTGAACGCTACGAATGAGCGGTGCGATAACCGTTGGCCCCGTTACGCATACAAGGGAGCCGAACAGCAAGGCAATGCGCCAATCCACATCAAATAAAAAGTAGCAAGTGATTGAAAGCACAGTGATGGTAATGAGCATTCCTACCGACACCAGCAGGTGGATTATGCATCCGTGATGGGTAATTTCCTCAAATTCCAGCGTCAGCGCACCCTCAAATAAAATTACGGCAACGCCTAAGGAAATAAACGGAAACAGTAAATCACCCAACACTTGATCTGGCTGAAAAACATGCAAAACAGGTCCAATGAGAATACCTGTGGCGAGTAAAAATAAAATGGCAGGCTGCTTGCTGTACCAGCCGAGCCATTGTGCGCCAATACCGAGTGCGACCACAAGGGCGAGTAGAAGGGAAGTCTCCATAAATCATCCAATAAAACATTACAAGGGTGCGATTGTATAAAAGAAGTTTAATGAAAGAAAGTTATAGCTAAGACAACAGGCAAGAAAATAAAATCCCAGCTGCAGTGAGTTTTTGCTAAAATGTGCCTTTTTACAAAATTTTCTTGAAAATTCCAGCGTAGCAGTTTTGCCCAAAAGGCGATAAAGGATAAGCAATGGCGAGTGAGCAAATACAACGAATTTTTAGTGCGACAGGGGCTTTGGGCAAAGTGATTCCGGGGTTCCAGCCTCGTGCACAACAGTTGGAAATGGCGGATGCCGTGCAGCGTGCCATAAAAGGGGCACAAGAATGGGTCATTGAAGCACCTACTGGCACAGGGAAAACCTTTGCTTATCTCATTCCAGCCCTTGTAGCGAATAAGAAAACCGTGATTTCCACAGGTTCAAAAAACTTACAAGATCAATTATTTAACCGTGATTTGCCCACAGTGGTGAAAGCATTAGGCTATCGTGGTCGTACGGCGTTGCTCAAAGGGCGTGGCAATTATTTGTGTTTGGAACGCTTGGAAATAGCCTCGCATCAGGGCGTACTTGGTGATAAAGACACCCTTGCAGATTTAAAACGCATTAGAAAATGGCGACCAACCACAGAAACAGGCGATTTTGCTGAATGCCAAACCGTGAGTGAAGATAGCCCAATCTTTAAACAGCTCATCAGCACCAAAGAAAGTTGCTTAGGGCGGGAATGTAAACATTGGGAAGACTGCTTTGTAATGAAAGCCCGCAAGCGAGCGATAGAAGCGGATGTTGTGGTGGCGAACCATCATCTTTTTTTCTCCGATATGATGGTAAAAGACGGCGGCTTTGGCGAACTACTACCGCAAGCGGATGTGGTAATTTTTGATGAAGCTCATCAAGTGCCAGACATTGCTTGCCAGCATTTAGGCGAAAGTTTGAGCAGTCATCAAATTTTTGATCTGACGAGAGATATTTATTTAATTTACCGTACGCAGTTAAAGGATGTTAAACAGCTTGGTGCGGTGTCGGATAGCGTAAAAAAAGCGGCGCAGGATTTCCGCTTGGCGGTGGGCGATGGCGACGTGCGTGTGAATTGGCGTAATCTTGCTGAAAGTGAAACGATGGAAGATGCACGCGGCTTGTTGCTGGATAAAATGGCCTTTGCGATTGAGGTTTTAAAAGGGGCGATTGCTCGCTCAAAAGATCTCGAAAATGCCTATGATCGCCTGTGTGCGATGCACGAATTTTTAAGTCGTTTAGATGAACAGGAACTGCCTGGTCATTGTATTTGGCTTGACACGCATGGACGGCATTTTGCTTTGCACATCACGCCATTATCTGTAGCGAAAAGTTTTACACACTTTCGTGAGCGTACGCCATCGGCGTGGATTTTCACTTCTGCAACCTTAGAAGTAGCAGGCAAATTCAACTATTTTTGTAGCCGTTTAGGCTTAGGCAATGCGCATACCTTAACGCTTTCTAGCCCATTTGATTACGAAAATCAGGCCTTGTTGTGCGTGCCACGTTTTCTGCCGCCCAATAACCAAAAAGACACGCCTGTTGCACTCGGTAAAATGCTGTTGCCTGTGATCGAGCAAAATCACGGCCGTTGCTTTGTGCTTTGCACCTCCAACTATATGATGCAAGGGCTAGCGGCGTATTTTCGTGAACATAGTGAACTGAACGTGCTAATGCAAGGCGAATGCCCCAAAGGGCAGCTACTGGATACGTTCGTTAATACGGAAAATACCGTACTGGTGGCCACAAGCAGTTTTTGGGAAGGAATTGATGTGCGAGGGCAAGCGTTATCGCTGGTGATTATTGACAAACTGCCTTTCGCCTCACCTGATGATCCGCTACTCGAAGCACGTATTCGTGATGCCAAAGAAAAAAACTTCAACGCCTTTAACGGCATTCAAATTCCAGAGGCAGTGATTACGCTCAAGCAAGGCGTAGGGCGGTTGATCCGCGATGTGGCAGATCGTGGCGTCATAATGATTTGTGATAGCCGTTTAGTGATGAAAAATTACGGCGTACAGTTTTTAAAAAGTTTACCGCCGGCAAAACGTACCCGAAGTTTGCAGAACGTGGTAGAATTTCTCACTTCATCAGCCCAGAAAAAGGGCTAGTTTCTTGTTTTATTAGGAAAAATTATGACAACCTTACTTGCCCTAGACACCTGCACCGAAGCCTGCTCTGTGGCACTTTTACACAATAATGCCGTGCTGGCTCGTGATGAAATTGCCAGCCGAGCCCACACTCAACGCATTTTGCCCTTAGTGGACGAAGTATTAAGCGAAGCTGGGCTGCGTTTAAATCAAGTGGATGCCCTCGTGTTTGGGCGAGGGCCGGGCAGTTTTACTGGTGTGCGTATTGCCACAGGCATTGTGCAAGGGCTAGCACTCGGTGCGGATTTGCCTGTCGTGCCAGTTTCCAACCTAACGGCAATGGCACAAGCAGCGTTGGCACAAACAGGGGCGCAGCAGGTGCTGGCGGTCATTGATGCCAGAATGCAGGAAGTTTATTTTTCGCAATTAATTTTCAAACCTTGTCAAAATTTTGTCCAAAATTCCGACCTAGCCCAAACCTTAGGAATGGTAGGGGAATGGCAAGCACGCTTGGAAGAGCAAGTGGTGTCGCCAAGTCTTGTGCTGGAAATGTTACAAGCCGAACAAGGCTTTAACCCAAATGATTGGCAACGTGTGGGAACAGGTTGGGAGGCTTATGCCGAGCTTGCCAGTTTGCCACGCAATAGCGAAATTCTTTTGCCATCGGCGCAATTTATGTTGCCGTTGGCGCTAGCAGATGTTGTAGCAGGACGCTTGCAAGATCCGCTCACCATTGAGCCAATTTATCTGCGCAATAATGTGGCGTTGAAAAAGGCTTAACCAATTTTATGACAGCCGTTATCACGGTAAAAAAGTAGAGGATACTATGAAAAAATTTACCCAGTTTTTGAAAAACAAAAAAGCAACTCGTGCAAGACCTTGGCAAAAACTGTATCCCAAAGGTGCGGAAAAAAATATCAACACAGCACCTTATGAAAATCTCTTAGATATGTTTGACGCAGCGGTAGCGGCACACCCTGACCGTGCGGCGTACATCAATATGGGGCAAACCTTAACATTTCGTAAATTAGAGGAACGCAGCCGTGCTTTCGCCGCTTATTTACAAAATGAATTGAAACTCGAAAAAGGCGACCGTGTGGCGTTGATGATGCCAAATATTCTGCAATATCCTATTGCGTTATTCGGTGCCTTGCGTGCAGGAATGGTGGTCGTAAACGTTAATCCACTGTACACGCCACGAGAGTTGGAACATCAGTTAAAAGATAGCGGTGCAAAAGCTATTGTTGTGGTATCAAACTTTGCACAAACCGTAGAAAAAGTGGTGTTTAACACTGACGTTCAGCACGTGATTTTAACCCGAATGGGCGACCAGCTTTCTTTCGGTAAACGTACGCTGGTCAATTTTGTGGTGAAATATGTGAAAAAACTGGTACCAAAATATAAATTACCGCACGCTGTATCTTTCCGTGAAGTGCTAGCGGTGGGGAAATATCGCCAATATATTCGCCCACAAGTTAATAGCGATGATCTCGCTTTTTTACAATATACAGGCGGAACGACTGGCGTTGCCAAAGGGGCGATGCTCACTCACGGTAATTTAGTGGCGAATGTACAACAAGCGAAATGGCTGGCACAAATTGCATTTGGCAAAAATAATAAAGAACGTATTGCGGTGATAGCACTACCGATGTACCACGTGTTTGCATTGACGGTGAATGCATTATTGTTTGTAGAAATGGGCATTACGGGCTTACTCATCACCAATCCTCGTGATATTGATGGCTTCATTAAAGACTTGAAAAAATACCCAGTCATTGCGATTACAGGGGTGAACACCTTATTTAACGCCTTGTTAAATAACGAAAATTTCAAAGATGTAGATTTCTCTCAACTGCGCTTTACTGTTGGTGGCGGAATGGCAGTACAACGTTCTGTGGCGAAACGCTGGTTTGAATTAACAGGCGTACCGATTACGGAAGGCTACGGAATGACTGAATGTTCGCCGCTTATTTCTGCCTGTGTGGACCCGAGTGCCGAGCATACAGGATCTATCGGTGTTCCAATGCCGAATACGGATATTAAAATCATCAAAGAGGATGGCAAAGAGGCGAAAATTGGCGAGGCTGGCGAGCTTTGGATTAAAGGTCCACAAGTAATGCAAGGCTACTGGAACCGTCCTGAAGAAAGCGAAAAAGTCTTAAATGACGGCTGGGTAGCCTCTGGGGATGTTGTTGTAATGGACAAAGATTACAGCCTGCGCATCGTCGATCGCAAAAAAGATCTGATAATCGTGTCAGGTTTCAATGTGTATCCAAACGAAATTGAAGATGTCGTAATGCTCAATCTAAAAGTAATGGAAGTCGCCGCCATCGGCATACCGCATCCAGTTTCAGGCGAACAAATTAAAGTTTGTGTCGTGCGCAAAGATCAAAAACTCACCGCCGATGAATTACGCAAACATTGCCGTAAACACCTAACTGGCTACAAAGTACCAAAACTCATTGAATTTTACGATGAACTACCAAAAAGTAACGTCGGCAAAATCCTACGCCGAGTCGTACGTGAACAAGAATTGGCGAAGTTGAGTCAAGCAAATAGTGATGAAAGCGCATCAATAAACGCTAAATAGCTTTACGACAGAATAAGAAACGAATAATAAAGACCTTTATTTGCACAAATAAAGGTCTATTATTTTGTTGGTTTAATTAAAAATTGAGAATAAATTAAAAGGTAACCTAATGGACGATAAAACTAAAATCCCATTTATTATGGTGGATAATGATGAAAAATTATCTGCTTGCTGTGCTTTGGCAGCGGAAAAAACTTACATTATGCTGGATACTGAATTTGTTCGCACGAGAACCTTTTATGCGAAGTTGGGGTTGATCCAGTTGTTTGATGGCGAGCAGGTTAGCCTTATTGATCCGCTGACTATACAGGATTTTAGCCCTTTCGTTGCTTTGCTGAAAAATCCCAAAGTGCTGAAAGTGTTGCACGCTTGCTCGGAAGATTTAGAGGTGCTTTGGCATAATTTTCAGCAGTTACCAGAGCCTATGATCGATACGCAAGTAATGGCACAATTTTTAGGCTTTGGCAATTCCGCTGGGTTGGCGATGTTGTTAAAACATTATTTCCAATTTGAAATGGACAAAGGGGCATCGCGTACGAATTGGCTCGCTCGTCCTTTGACGGCAGAGCAACTGCATTATGCGGCGGCTGATGTGTGGTATTTGTGGGATTTATACGAAAAATTAAATACCGCATTAGACGATTACAAAGCACAGGCTGCTCAGCAGGAAAGCGATTGGCTCGTGCAGAATGCTAAGCGAGCGGTAGATTTAGACAAACTGTATTTGAAAATTGCTGGGGTGCAACGTTTAGATGAATGGGCGCTTTGTCGTTTACAGGCTTTGGCGAAGTGGCGTTATGTTGAGGCGCAACGTCGGAATTTAGCAGTAAATTTTGTCGTGCGAGGTGAAAATTTGGCGAAAGTGGCTCGTAGTTCGGCTAAAACGCCATTTGATTTACTGGAACTGGGGCTACCAGCGCACGAAGTACGCATTCACGGCAAAAAAATGTTGCGCATTGTAGAGGAATGCAAGGAGGAATCTGTAGATTTGCCACGTCCATTGCTGGTTCACTCGTTGCCTGATTATAAAAAATGGTTAACAGTGTTGCATCATACGTTGGAACAGCAAGCTGCTGAGGATATGCCATTGGATTTGCTGGTGAGCAAGCGCCTACTTGAAGGAATGTTGAAGTGGTACTTTTTGCAGGATAAAGATCCCAACAAATTGCCACGCCTACTGAAAACCTGGCGTAAACCTTATGGCGAGCGACTTGTGGCTCGGCTAGATGCTGGGTTGGCGGATTAAATTCTTTTTGACGATTTATTTTAGGCTGGAATTTTTGACAAAATTTTGACGAAAATTCCAGCCTTGCTTTTTTATTGTTGGTAGCGGTAGCTGTTACCATAACGGATAAAACTTGCACCATTTGGTAATTGCATTTTTTGCACGTGACCTTGTGCGTTTAGCCAAATATTGATGTTATCGCCCGCACGGAAACGGCTCAATGCACGAGAATTTACCTTGTTCATCGCAGTCACATCAGCAATTTTTAAATGATGATTACGGAAAACTTGCATCAAACTTTGACCTTTACGAATGGTTAAGGTCTGCATTTCTTGTTTTTTGGCGCTGGTTTTTGGCGCTGGGGCTTGCAATAAATTTGCCTGTTCGGCTGCTGAAAACACATCAGCTTGCACTTGCTGGCTGGTTTGTTTGATTTCCGTTGTGCTTGGCAAGCTTGGCGTTGTGTCAGGTAAGGCGGCTGGCGAGCTTTCATTTGCTGGCAATGTTGGGTTTTCCCCTGCCAATGGCAAAGTATCGCTACTTAAATTGTTATCCACATTTGGCTGGGCAATGGCTTGGTTTGTTTGAGCAAATTGATTTGGCACATTGTTTGTTGTTTGATCCAAATTACCCGCCGTATTGGCTTGTGTAAATTCAACACTATTTTGCTCACCTGTAAGATCTTGCAAGGTTACAAAGCTGTTTTCAGGTTTGGCGTTAGGTTTGTTGGTCAAGGCTGGCTGGGACGGATCAAAACTATGCACTGGTTGGCTGGTAGGACGCAATAAATAAAGGACAACACCAACGAGCAACACAGCGAAAAGAATCACAAAGAAACGGCGGGATTTTGGTGGCAAAAAGCCTAACACTTTCCAATTTTCAGGGCTGAAACGGCGATTTTTCGTGCTGGTTCTGAGTGTTTCGGTTTTGTTTTCTTGTTCCTGTTCTTGTGGCTTTGGCTTGCGATTTAGTTCCACTTTTGGATACACCATTTCTTCGCTCGCTTTGGGTTTTGCCGTGTGTGGCGGATTTAATTCATCCGCTGGGTAAACCACTTCTTCAATCGCTTGGGCTGCACCAATATGAGCTTGCTCATTTTCTTTTTCGGTGAGATGAGTGAAATCTTGTTTAAGATCTTGCATTGCTTGGTGAATTTTATTGGTTTTTTGGCTGGAAATGATGGGATCATCTGGCACAAAACCTTCATTTTTTTGGTTGTCTTGCATTAGGGCATCCTTAGTTGGGGGAATGGATTTTGTCTAGAATCAAAGTTCGTATTTTAAATGAAATGGGATTTTTTATCATCTGTCACGCTGGAATTTTTACTTAAAAAATGACTAGCTAATAAGGGTCTTATTTTTCTCACCGCCAATTTCTCGGGCCAATTTGGGCACGAGGTAGCCGCTAGTGATGGCTTGTAATTCTCGGTACACCGCTAGGGCTTTGTCATCTGGCACATAAAAATGGCTGGCCCCAGCAACTTTATCGAGTAAGTGCAAATAATAGGGCAAAATTCCGGCCTTGAATAATGCATCACTTAACGCTTTGAGCGTGGCGGCGTTGTCGTTCACCCCTTTCAAAAAGACGGATTGGTTCAATAAGGTTACGCCGGAATTTTTGAGTTTTTTTAGTTGGTTGGCTAAGGTTTCATCAATTTCATTGCAGTGATTGATGTGTGTAACCAGCATAATTTGAAAACGTGCTTGCCATTGTTGGCATAAGGCACAAAATTCTTCTGTGATACGGCTCGGTAAAACGACAGGTAAACGGCTGTGAATGCGCAGGCGTTGGACGTGCGGAATGCGGCTTAACGCTTGAAACAAATAGTTCCATTCATGATCACTTGCCATCATAGGATCGCCTCCTGAAAAAACCACTTCTTCAATGTCTGGGTGATTGGCAATGTAAGTCAGTGCCTGCTGCCAGTGGGCTTTGCTGCCTTTTTGTGCGTGGTAAGGGAAGTGGCGGCGAAAGCAGTAGCGACAGTTAATCGCACAGCTATTTTTGATCATAAACAGCAGACGATTTTTGTATTTGTGCAAAATATTCGGCACGGGGGGATGCTGTTCATCAAGAGGATCGGTAACGAAACCTTCGGCGGCTTGAAATTCCTCTTGGCGGCACATTGCTTGTAAAAACAGTGGATCACGTGGGTTGCCTTTTTGCATTTTTTCAACAAAAGGCTTTGGTACAAGCAAAGGAAAAAGCGAACGTGCCGCCTCGTCTTGGGCGGTGAAAAACGGTGTAAGTTCAAGGGCTTGTAACAATTCGCTAGGGGATTTTATGGCCTGAGCAAGTTCTTGTTGCCATTGTAGGCGTTTGCTTGTGCTGGAAAATGTTGAGGGCATAGGGTGCTTTAAAATAAAAAGCCAGCGCCCATCACTTGGTTGTATGGGCACTGGGCGAGGTTGGTTATTGTAAAAGTGAAATGTCAGCCACTTGTAAGAAAAGGGCTTGCAATGCGTTGAGAATTGCTAGACGGTTTTGACGCAGTTTGTCTTCTTCGGCGTTCACCATTACGCCATCAAAGAAAGCATCGATTGGCGTACGCAAGGCGGCAAGTTTTTCTAACACTTGGGTGTAATCACGTTGTTCGATTAATGGTGCAATTTCAGCTTGTAAGGCGAGAACTTGCTCTGCTAATGCTTTTTCCGCTGGTTCAACGCATAGGCTGAGATCAATGTTGCCAATAGGATCTTTCGCTTTAGCTAAAATATTGCTAACGCGTTTATTGGCGGCAGCGAGAGCGGTGGCGGCCTCTAAGTGGCGGAATTGATCCACTGCACGAATGCGAGCGTCAAAATCCACAGGTGTGGTTGGACGGCGGGCAAGTACGGCTTGAATAACATCCACAGGTACACCTGCATCTTGGTACCATGCACGGAAACGACCAAGCATAAAATCAACCACATCATTTGCCACGTTGGCATTCGTTAGTTTATCGCCGAATAGAGTTTGAGCTTGTACGACTAAGTCGGTTAAATCCAACGGTAGTTGTTTTTCTACCATAATGCGTAACGCACCGAGTGCTGCACGGCGTAAGGCGAATGGATCTTTATCCCCTTTTGGTAACTGACCAATGCCGAAAATCCCAACGAGGGTGTCCATTTTATCTGCGAGAGCAACACTGCACGCAACGAGTGAATGCGGTAAATCATCGCCAGCAAAACGTGGCATATATTGTTCATTTAAAGCAACTGCCACTGTTTCATCTTCGTCGTTAGCACGGGCATAGTGCATACCCATTACGCCTTGCGTGTCGGTAAATTCAAACACCATATTGGTCATTAAATCACATTTAGAAAGTAAACCAGCACGTTTGGCAAGGGCTGCGTCTGCTCCGATTTTTTCTGCAATTATTCCGGCCAAGGCTTCAATGCGTTGAGTTTTATCACGCAACGTACCGAGTTGTTTTTGGAATAATACGGTTTCTAAACGTTCTAAGTTAGCAGACAGCGGTTGTTTGAGATCTTGTTCAAAGAAAAATTCTGCGTCAGCTAAACGTGGGCGCACCACTTTTTCATTACCTGCGATGATAGCCTGTGGATCCTCTGGATTGATGTTTGACACAAAAATAAAGTGCGGTAGCAATTTGCCATTTTTATCGTAAACAGGGAAGTATTTTTGGTCGCCTTTCATTGTGTAAACTAAGGCTTCGGCAGGGACTTTTAGGAAACGTTCTTCAAAGTTAGCGGTTAATACATTTGGGTATTCAACAAGTGCGGTAACTTCTTCAAGTAAGTCTTCTTGAATATCGGCAACACCGCCTAGTTCAGCTGCTTTGGTTTGAGCTTTTTCTAAAATAATAGCTTTACGTTGGTTGAAGTCAGCGAAGACTTGACCACGTTCGGCGAGCATTTGTGGGTAGTCGTCTGCTTGTGGCAGGCTAAAAGAAGATTCGCCTAAGAAACGATGACCACGAATGATACGGTCATTAGCAATGCCGAATAATTCGCCTGGAATGAGTTCATCGCCGAGTAACATTGTTACAGTGTGAACAGGACGCACGAATTGGTCATTTTTATCGCCCCAGCGCATTGTTTTTGGAATCGGTAAAGCATTTAACGCCTCTTGAACCAAACCTGCGAGTAAATCTTTACTGGCTTTTCCTTCCACAGTGGCACGGTGCATTAGCCATTCACCTTTGTCGGTTTTAAAATGTTCTGCTTGTTGGATATCAATACCGCAACCTCTTGCCCAACCTAATGCCGCTTTGGTTGGATTGCCATCAACATCAAAAGCAGCACTTAGGGCAGGGCCTCGTTTTTCGATGGTTTTGCTTGGTTGTTCGGTGGAAAGACCTAAAACTTTTATCGCTAAACGGCGTGGGCTTGCGAACCATTCAATGCGATCAAAGCTAAGATCTGCTTTTTTAAGGCCGCTTTCTACGTTTTGTGCAAAGGCCATTGCAAGTTTTTTTAGGGCTTTTGGTGGTAATTCTTCGGTGCCAATTTCGGCGAGAAAGGTTTCTTTTGTCATACTAATCACTCATTCATAAAAATTTGGTTATTCTACGGTAAACCTGCAAAAAGTTCAGCTTTTTTCTAAAAATGTGATAGAAAAACAACTTGCTAGATTAAGGATTGGGGAAAAGTAGAAAATGGATAAAATAGGTAATATATAGAAGAAAAGAAAAAAATGAATGGCGGTGAGAGGGGGATTCGAACCCCCGATGCGCTTTCGCACATACACGCTTTCCAGGCGTGCTCCTTCAACCACTCGGACATCTCACCGAATAGGGGCGCACTATAAAGACTTCACTAAATAGCGTCAAGCATTTTTTTAGAAAAAATTCCGGCCTAGCAACGTTTGTTTTAAAAGCGTACGTATAGGGCAGAAATTCTATTCAGAGACTAGATCAAAATAAAAATACTGCTAGAATAGCCACCTTTTTTGAGAGACAGTTCGTAACCATCCTGTCTATAAACAAAACTAGGCTCAGCACGCTGTATCGGCGTGCTTTTGGCTATGTGTCTCTCAAAAATGTCAGTAAACGCAGGGAGAACACAATGCAAAATATTTCAACAATACCCAACACTACAATATCCCAAACGCCAACTTTACTTGCTCGTATTAAACAGGAGTACACAACTTTTCGTGTATTAATCGGTGCCGTGCCGCCTGTTACGCTAACTTTTTTCGTTTTAGCATTATTTGCAATGAATTTAATGGCGAATAAAAGTATTGATTTACCTTATAGCTGGATTGCGCTGGATTGCGGTTTTCTCGTGTCTTGGTTTGTGTCGCTGGCGATGGATATGCTCACAAAACATTTTGGCCCTAAAGCCGCCACGCAACTTGCGGTATTCGCCACAGTGGTCAATCTTTCATTATGTTTGATGTTCTATTTAGTTAGCCTTGTGCCAGGTACATGGGGCGAATCTTTTGTTCCTGGCCACGAGCAGGCGATTAGCACCGCCTTAAATCAAACCTTTGGCGGTACTTGGTTCATCATCGCGGGGAGTACGGTGGCCTTTTTGGCCTCATCAGTGGTGAACAATTTTTTAAATTTTTTTGTGGGGAAAGCGTTTAAAAAGAACCCAGATAGCCGTTTTGCCTATTTAACGCGCTCGTATGTGTCAACATTTTTTGCACAATTTGTAGACAATTTCCTGTTTGCGTTTTTGGTTAGCCGCACATTTTTTGGCTGGACGTTGGAGCAGTGTATCGTTTGCTCATTTTTTGGAATGGGCTTAGAACTGTTATGCGAGGCGATTTTCTCTCTACAAGGTTATAAAGTGTGCAATCGCTGGAAACAAAATGGCGTAGGGCAGGTCTATTTTGACTATTTGAAACAACAAAAGTCGGGACGATAAAATGAATGTATTGATAACAGGAAGTTCTCAAGGTATCGGTTTAGGTGTGGCTGAAGAATTTCTAGCACAAGGCGCTACGGTGATTGGTCTAGATATTTTACCGAGTGGGCTAGAACACCCCAATTACACCCACTATGAATGTGATATTTTTCGTGATGATTTGCCAGAATTGCCAGAAATTCACGTGCTAATTAACAATGCGGGCGTGCAAAATTATGACGATGGGGCGGACGACATTGATATCAATTTGAAAGCAACCATCCGTGTTACCGAACATTACGCCATTCAACCTACCATTAAAAGTGTGCTATTTATGGCCTCTGCAAGTGGGCGAACAGGGGCGGAGTTCCCACTGTATGCGGCAAGCAAAGGCGGGATGATCGCTTACATGAAAAATGTGGCATTGCGTGTAGCGCCTTTTGGCGCAACGTCCAACGCCTTATCACCAGGTGGTGTTTTGACCGATTTGAATGCTCATATTATTGAAAATCCCACGCTAATGCGTGCGGTGCTGGACGAAACGATGCTTAACCGCTGGGCAAGCGTAAAAGAAATCGCTCAATGGACTTATTTTGTGGCTGTCGTGAACCGTTCAATGACTGCGCAGGATCTGCTGATTGATAACGGTGAGGCGGCAAAATCCAACTTTATTTGGTAAATTTCTAAAAATAACAAGGCCGGAATTTTTAGGAAAATTCCAGCCTAAGATAGTTAAGTAACATTAGATAAAATAAAAGCTAACCCTAGTAGGTTAGCTTTTTTGTGGATTAAAGTAAGAAATCTTCTTTACTTTTGCCGCTACGTTCCATTGCCGCTTGCATTGCTTTTGGCATTAAACCACGACCAGACCATTGCTGAACGCTACCATCTTCGTTAGTCCATTCGTATTTAGGCATAACTTTTTGTGTGCGCTTTTTCTCAACAGGCATTTGCTCAAAGGCAAGATCTTCTGGAGAAATACCGAGTTCACGCATTTTGTCGCGTAATTCGTTCAATACACGTTCTTTTTGCATACGTTCTTGCACAAGCTGTTCTTCTTCCTCACGGCGCGCAGCAATGGCTTCACTGAACTTTTCAAACAAAATTTCAGCTTGTTCAAGTGGCATTTCACTAAGGAATTTACGAATGCTGCGTTTATTGTTTAATAGTTTGAAGGTAGTATTTTCTGTCATTGGCATAATTTGCTCCCTAATATTTAAGTGTAACTTGAAAACTTTCGCCAATATTATTAGAAATTATTTTAGATAATGCAAATATTTTTTTTATAAACTATGAAATTATAGTTTGAATTAAATTAAGAAAATTATTTATTTAAATAAAATAAATGAAGGGGATAATAATAAATTTGAGTAGATATATTTAAAATTATCGAGTATTTTTAATGCCTAATGACGAAAAAGAAGGCTATAAATGACTTGACTTTGCTATGTCATAAGCCTAAAATTCGCCGCCTGTTCATTGTCGAACAGAACAAACCATTCTTTTATGAATAACTTTTAACTGGAGCTTTTTAATGGCAACTATCAACCAGCTAGTACGCAAACCGCGTGTTAAAAAGGTTGCAAAAAACCTCGTTCCTGCATTGGAAGCTTGTCCACAGAAACGTGGTGTGTGTACTCGCGTATACACTACAACCCCTAAAAAACCTAACTCTGCGTTACGTAAAGTATGTCGTGTCCGTTTAACTAACGGCTTCGAAGTAACTTCTTACATCGGCGGTGAAGGTCATAACCTTCAAGAGCACAGTGTTGTGCTTATCCGTGGTGGACGTGTGAAAGATTTACCAGGTGTGCGTTATCACACTGTACGTGGTGCACTTGACTGTGCAGGCGTTAAAGATCGTAAACAAGCACGCTCTAAATACGGCGTTAAACGTCCTAAAGCTTAATGGATCTCCGTTAAGTAAGGCCAAACGCTATATTACATTTAATCCCTCAACTCCAGTTTTGAGCATTAGCTCACATTGAGTTTTGGATAATCCTGAAAAAATTATTACGGAGAATTTACAATGCCACGTCGTCGTGTTATTGGACAGCGCAAGATCCTTCCAGATCCGAAATTCGGTTCAGAATTACTTGCTAAATTTATTAATGTTTTAATGGTAGATGGTAAAAAATCTATCGCTGAAAAAATCGTTTACAATGCATTAGATACTCTTGCTCAACGTACAGGTAAAGAACCTTTAGAAGCATTTGATATTGCATTGGAAAATGTTCGCCCTACTGTGGAAGTTAAATCCCGCCGTGTTGGTGGTTCAACTTACCAAGTACCTGTAGAAGTTCGCCCTGTTCGTCGTAACGCATTAGCTATGCGTTGGATTGTTGACGCAGCTCGCAAACGTGGTGATAAATCAATGGCTTTACGTTTAGCTAATGAATTATCAGATGCGTCTGAAAATAAAGGTGCAGCGGTGAAAAAACGTGAAGATGTTCATCGTATGGCAGAAGCGAACAAAGCATTTGCTCATTACCGTTGGTAATACTTTAAAGTGCATCTTTTCAGGCTTCATCTCATAATACTGTGATGGAGCCTTATCCATATTTAAAAATTCAATTTATTGATTCCAAAAAAAGGAAAAACAAATGGCTCGTACAACTCCTATTGAGCGTTACCGTAATATCGGTATCAGTGCTCATATCGATGCTGGTAAAACCACAACGACTGAGCGTATTTTGTTCTACACAGGCGTCAGCCACAAAATCGGTGAAGTTCACGATGGTGCGGCAACTATGGACTGGATGGAACAAGAACAAGAACGTGGTATTACTATCACTTCTGCGGCAACAACTGCTTTCTGGAGCGGTATGTCTCAACAATTCCCACAACACCGTATCAACGTTATCGACACTCCGGGACACGTAGATTTTACTGTTGAAGTAGAACGTTCTATGCGTGTGCTTGATGGTGCGGTAATGGTGTACTGTGCTGTTGGTGGCGTACAACCTCAATCTGAAACTGTATGGCGTCAAGCAAACAAATATCAAGTTCCACGTATCGCATTCGTTAACAAAATGGACCGTACAGGTGCAAACTTCCTACGTGTTGTTGAACAAATCAAAACACGTTTAGGTGGTAATGCTGTACCTCTTCAATTACCAATTGGTGCTGAAGACAACTTTAAAGGTGTTGTTGACCTTATCAAAATGCGTGCCATCAACTGGAACGAAGCTGATCAAGGTATGACTTTCACGTATGAAGATATCCCAGCTGATATGCAAGCTGACTGCGAAGAGTGGCGTCAAAACCTTATCGAAGCAGCGGCTGAAGCTTCTGAAGAGTTAATGGAAAAATATCTTAGTGGTGAAGAATTAACTGAAGCAGAAATCAAAGCAGGTCTTCGTCAACGTGTTTTATCTACTGAGATCATCTTAGTTTGCTGTGGTTCTGCCTTTAAAAACAAAGGTGTACAAGCAATGCTTGATGCAGTAATCGAATACTTACCAGCGCCAACTGACATTCCAGCAATTCAAGGTGTTAGCTTAACTGATCAGCCTGATGAACGTATTGCAAGCGATGATGAGCCATTCTCATCATTGGCATTTAAAATTGCAACTGACCCATTTGTTGGTAACTTAACATTCTTCCGTGTTTACTCAGGTGTTATCAACTCAGGTGATACCGTAATGAACTCCGTTAAAGAAAAACGTGAGCGTCTTGGTCGTATCGTACAAATGCACGCTAACAAACGTGAAGAAATCAAAGAAGTACGTGCAGGTGATATTGCAGCTGCAATCGGTTTAAAAGATGTTGGTACTGGTGATACATTATGTGATCTTAACGCTCCTATCATTTTGGAACGTATGGAATTCCCAGAGCCAGTTATCTCTGTTGCTGTTGAACCTAAAACTAAAGCTGACCAAGAAAAAATGGGCTTAGCATTAGGTCGCTTAGCACAAGAAGATCCATCTTTCCGCGTACGTACTGATGAAGAGTCTGGTGAAACTATCATTTCTGGTATGGGTGAATTACACTTAGATATCATCGTTGATCGTATGAAACGTGAATTCAAAGTGGAAGCAAATATCGGTAAACCACAAGTATCTTACCGTGAAACTATTCGTTCACGTGTTAACGATGTTGAAGGTAAACACGCAAAACAATCTGGTGGTCGTGGTCAATACGGTCACGTTGTTATCGACTTATATCCACTTGATCCAGACGGTGAAGAAAGTTACGAATTTGTAAATGAAATCAAAGGTGGTGTTATTCCAACAGAATATATTCCAGCTGTTGATAAAGGTATCCAAGAACAACTTAAATCTGGTCCATTAGCAGGCTATCCAGTTGTTGATATCGGTGTTCGTTTACACTTCGGTTCATACCACGATGTGGACTCTTCCGAATTAGCATTTAAACTTGCTGCATCTTTAGCATTTAAAGCAGCATTTAATAAAGCGGATCCAGTATTACTTGAACCAATTATGAAAGTGGAAGTTGAAACTCCGCCTGAATACGTTGGTGATGTAATTGGTGACTTGAGCCGTCGTCGTGCGATGGTTAACGGTCAAGAAGCGAGTGAACACGTAGTTAAAATCAACGCAGAAGTTCCACTTTCTGAAATGTTTGGTTATGCAACTGATCTTCGTTCACAAACTCAAGGTCGTGCATCTTACTCAATGGAACCATTCAAATATGCTGAAGCTCCGAAAAATGTTGCTGAAGCAATTATTGAAGCTCGTCGTAAATAATATTATTTTGACTAAAACTGTGATGCAATAAGGCATCACAGTTTCAACACAAAGGAAATTTAGTTATGTCTAAAGAAAAATTTGAACGTACAAAACCGCACGTTAACGTGGGTACAATCG
>JAHHQZ010000013.1 GCA_020026075.1 Actinobacillus sp.
GATGATTGGCGAACTGAAAGTATCCAACGGCATGCCGTCATATCCGCTGGTGGTTCCTTCGTTTAAGCAAGCTTGCAGGTAGGCATTTTTTTCTGCTAGATTCAATTTTTCGTAATTGTCAGGTATGTTCCAATCCTCAGGTTTATATGGTTCGGGATTGATCTCATTGGGATCAAGCACTTCACCTTCCTCAGCCCTTGCCAGAAAGTAAGCTAATTTCTCTTTGGACAATGTGAGCAATTGTTCCGTCAGCTTGGTGCGATCCTGCTTTAATTCTCGGCATAGCAATTTGCCAATAGTGGGCGTTTCCCAATGCACAAGACGATAGTTATCCGAGCGAGCAAACTGGCGTAACCCCTGATAAAAAGCGGTGACCAGCGTTTTTCGATCAACGTTGGTTTGCAAAAAAACAGTATTATTGTCGAGCAACTTACGAACCGTGAATTTTTGTTGATTCATATAGGTGTGGTGAAAATCAAAAATGATCCATTCATGTTCGTTATCGTAGTCAAAGGACGTTTGTTGTACGCCAATGCTGATGGCTTCGAGCCATTTGAGCAAATCAGGCATTGGGTCGTAAACGTGTGAAAAACTTTCGTCAAAACATTGGTCGCCAGCTGTAATTCGGCAATCCAGCCAGCCCCATTCCACCATTAAAAACTCGACTGAAAAATCGTTTTTTTCCATTCGCTATCTCTATTTTTGTAGGCCGGAATTTTTTCCAAAATTTTGTGAAAAATTCCGACCTAGGGTTAGGTTAAAAAACTTGCTTTTGAGTGGCGATGGCAGCCTCGGCGAGTACGCTTTCAAGGTTATCGCCACCGCTGGCAGCGACCACAGCACTGATCGCCCCTTCGACGAGGGGGGCGGAGCTTATTTTTACGTTTTCCGCAATAGTAGGATCAAGCAGTTCGACTGCCGTTTGGGTGCTGAGTATTGCGCTGCCGAGATCCACAAACACGACAACGCCATCAGGGGTGTATGCGCTTTCAATGGCTTGCATTATTTTCACGGCATCGGTGCCAATGGGGTTGTTTGGATCGTCAATGCCGCCAGCGGCAATGATCTTACATTCAGGGGCTTTCATTTGACTGGCTAAATCCACAACACCTTGCGCAATTTTCTCGCTATGGGAAACGATGACAAAGTTAATCATTGTTCACCTCGTCATACGCCGTTTTAAGGGCGGCGAACAAATAGCTAACGGAGGTGGCACCTGGATCTTGATGACCAACACTGCGTTCTTTGAGGTAGCTGGCGCGACCTTTTTTGGCGAGCAGTGAGATCGTCGCTTCGGCGTAAACTTGGCTTTGTTTAGCCAGCATTGTCAAAATTTCTGCCGCTGTTTCATTTTTGGCTAATGCGTGCTTGAAATCCGCTAGCAGGGGAATCAGCACATCGCACAGCGTTTTGTCGCCCACGTCCGCACGCCCACGAGCCACAATGCCTGTCGTGCCAGCGTTCAAGGCATCATAAAGTTCGTGCAGACTTAGGCTGGATTTTTCGCCAATATTTTGTGCCATTTTCAGAAAAAAAGTGCCGAATAATGGTCCGCTGGCACCGCCGACTTGGGAGAGTAACGTCATTCCCACGCTTTTTAAAATATCGCCGATGGATTGGTCTTCTACGCTAGGCAGCACGTCAAGGACTTTGTTAAAGCCACGTTGCATATTTAAACCGTGATCCGCATCGCCGATTTGGCGGTCGAGATCCGTTAAGTAGGCTTGGTGCTGGTTAAATAACATTTGCGATTGTTTAAGCCATGCTAAAATTACTGGTTTGGTGATTGGCATAGTTTCCTCTCTTTATTATTCACCCCAGCGTAACGCTGGTGTATTCACTGGAAAATCCCATAGGGCGAGATCGTCATCGTCTACTTTCAACAACGTGATAGAAATGCCTTGCATATCAAGGGAAGTGCAATAGGAACCGACTAAATTACGTGCAATAGTAATGCCATAGGCTTGGCAACATTGACTGAGTTTTCCGTAAACGGCGTATAGCTCAGAAAGCGGTACCGAGCCTAGATTATTCACTAGCGCAATAACACGATCGCCAGCTTGTAATGCTTTCTTGTGAACGGTCATCTCTTGCCATTGGCTCGTTGGACGATCCCAGCATCTGAGCGTGCGTTCGTAGTCGCCGTTGGTGATTAGCGTGTCAAACATTTGTTCTACGGTGGTGTTTAAATCTACGTATGGGCGGCGTTCAATGCCTGGTTCACCGTGAATGCCCACGCCAAATTCCATTTCTTGCTCAGTGAGTGTAAAAGAAGGTTGCCCAGCGGCTGGCACGGTACAAGCGTTTAAGGCAACGCCAATAGAATGACCGTGATTATTGAGTTTCGCCCCTAAGTTTTCTAAGGCATCAAGTGAATAACCTTGTGCGGCGGCGGCACCGAGAATTTTTTCCATTAAAACCGTATTGGCAACGCCACGGCGACCTGCGGTGTATAGGCTGTCTTTTACAGCCACATCATCATCGCTTACCACAAAGCCCACATTCGCACCGGTATCCGCATAAAGCTCGGTTGCTGTTTCAAAGTTTAAAATGTCGCCTGTGTAATTTTTCACAAGGAATAATACTCCCGCACCACTGTCTACTTGTATTGCACAGGCAAGCATTTGATCAGGTGTTGGCGATGTGAAAATTTCACCAAGACAAGCCCCAGCAAGCATTCCTTGACCCACAAAGCCAGCGTGCATTGGCTCGTGTCCGCTACCGCCGCCGGAAATCAGCGCAACTTGATTGGCTTTCAATGGCTGGTGGCGAGTGATGAATGTTGGGGATTGGTGCAACACACATTGCGGATGTGCGGCGACAAACCCTTGTAACTGTTCATCTAAAATGGTTTCACATTGGTTGATTAATTTTTTCATTGCTCACCTCCCGTTAGGCTATGTGTAAAACGGCATTATGCTAGCGATTTTTATGGGCGAATACTGTGATCATCATCACAAAATTAAAATTTATCAGACACTGAGTGATAGTTATTTGTACGGAATTATTATTTGCACGATAGATGAGCAGGAATAGTGGGAGGGGGGAAGTTCAAAATGGCAAGGCTGGAATATTTCACAAAATTTTGAAAATATTCCAGCCTAAGCAGTTGTTAAATTTTCTTAGAAACCGATGGTGGCGCTATAGAAGATTACGATGATGATCAATGGGATAACATAGCGTACGTAGGCGAACCACACTTTGATGAAGGTAGATTTTTCAGGATCTTCGCCTTCTTTAAGGAAACCTAAGCCCAGTTCATGTTTGGCATCGTCTTTTAATACATAGCCGACAAAAATAGCGGAGCCGAGTGCGGTGAGAATAAAGAGAATGTTACCGCTGATGTAGTCGAATGCATCAAAAATGCTCATTCCAAAGATGTGGATGTTGCTCCATACATTGTCGCCTAAAACCGATGGCACGTTACCGAGAATAAACACGCCGCCAAGTGCGACAAAGATCGCTTGTTTACGGTTTAAACGGGTTTTTTCTTGCAACGCAGTAACCATTACTTCGTAAATAGTTAGGGAGGTGGTGAGTGCTGCAATAGTGAGTAAGGTGAAGAAAGTAATTGCAAACAGAGTGCCTTGCCACATACGAGAGAAAACGATTGGCAAGCTTTGGAATACGAGCGTTGGACCTGCGTTTGGTTCTACACCGAAAGAGAATAATGATGGGAAAATCATAAAGCCAGCGACTACAGCGATTAAAGTGTTGAGAATGCCTGTGATGGTAGCTGTTTTGACTAAGTTTTCGGACTTGCTTAAATAACTGGAAAGTGTAATAAGCACACCAAAGCCTAAACTTAATGCAAAAAATACTTGTCCGAGAACGAAAATAAATAGTTTGCCGTTAATTTTTGAGAAATCAGGCACGAGATAGAAACTAATCCCTTCCAAAGCACCTGGTAGGGTTACATTGCGTACCACCATTATCAGTAGGAAAATAAAAAGAATGGGCATTAAATATTGAACTGCACGTTCAATACCGTCCATTATGCCTTTTACTAAAATAAAGTAGTTAATCGCACAGAAAGCAAAAGAGGCAATTAAAATACTGATGGGGTCGTTTTTAATGTTGTTAGTGAAAAATTCGGCAGTGTAGGTTGCTGTTACAGGGATAGATAAGTCCATTTTACCGCTCACAAGGCTGGCGATGTAATCAATCACCCAGCCGCCTAAAACGGTGTAGTACGCCATAATCCCAAAAGCGCCGAGCATTCCCATATAACCTAAAATTTTCCACATTGGGTTAATTTTTTTACCAGAAAATGCATCAATGGCATTGACGCGCATACGGCGACCGATGACATTTTCCACTAAGATCATAGGAATACCGATGACGATCATCGCTAAACAGAATAGCAATACATAGGCTCCGCCGCCGTTTTCACCTACTAAATAGGGAAAACGCCAGGTTGCGCCAAAGCCGACTGTTGCACCCGCAACGGTCATAATGTAGGTCAGTTGGCTTGACCAAGACTGTCGTTTTTCTTTTTTACTCATATTTAGCCTCTTAAAATAAAATCGATAGAAAAATAAGCCCTCCACAAATGGGAGGGCAAGGTTTAATTATTGTAACGCAACTTCAGGTGCCGTATATGGTAAATCGAAAGCGTCAGAAACACCTTTGAATGTGATATGGCCATTATATGTATTTAAACCGAACATTAGGGCTGGGTCTTGTAAGCAAGCTTCTTTTACGCCGAGTTTTGCTATCTCTAAGCCGTAACGTAAGGTTGAGTCTGTTAAGCCCAATGTTGATGTGCGAGCCACGCAACCTGGCATATTGGCAACACAGTAGTGAATCACGCCATCAACAATGTAAGTTGGGTCATTGTGAGTGGTGGCGTGAGAGGTTTCAAAGCAGCCGCCTTGATCGATTGCCACGTCTACAAGCACAGCGCCTTGTTTCATTAGTTTTAAGTCTTCACGACGCACTAAGTGTGGCGCTTTCGCACCAGGGATAAGCACAGCACCCACAACCACGTCTGCTTCTGCTAAGCATTTTAAAATGTTGCCACGAGTACTGGTTAACGTGGTGATGTGCATACCAAACATTTGATCCACATAGGCTAAACGAGCTGCATTGATGTCAAGTAACGTAACATCTGCGCCCATACCCACAGCGATTTGTGCAGCATTTAAGCCAACAACGCCGCCACCGATAATCACTACTTTACCTTTCGGAGTGCCTGCCGTACCGCTTAATAACACGCCCTCACCACCGAAGGTTTTTTGAATGTATTTCGCACCTTCTAATGTGGCTAAACGGCCTGCGATCATACTCATTGGTGCCAAACACGGTAAGCCGTCTTTGGTTTTAATGGTTTCGTAAGCGATAGATTGAATTTTTTTCTCAACGAGCATATCCGTTAACGGTTTATCTGCCGCTAAGTGCAAGTAAGTGAATAGCACTTGGTTATCACGGAAGTAGTGATATTCTTCTTCGATAGGCTCTTTGACTTTCACGATCATCTCGGCTTTTTCAAAAAGTTCTTTTTTATCAGTGATGATGGCTCCCGCAGCGCGGTAGTCTTCATCCGAGAACCCAACGCCAACACCTGCACCTGTTTCAATGTAAACAGTGTGACCGTTTTCAACATAGGTGTGAACGTTTGCAGGGGTTAAACCTACACGGTATTCTTGAACTTTAATTTCTTTAGGGCAGCCAATAATCATAATTTATTCTCCATATTGGGCTAAAAAATTGAAAAAAGCTTAGGACGTGCCTAATCTTTGTACGTTGCTTAACAAGCTAGTACATTCTATTTACATTTTTAAAGAATTTCTGTGAGCTACTTCACACTTTACAAAAAAGAATGTGATCTACTTCACAGATATGAAAATTTCTTGAGAAAAATAGAATAAATATTCCGACCTTTCTAAAAAACGATTTTTGGTGTTTGAGTTAGAAGGAACTCGAAGAGCAGAAGGGGCAAGCGGGCTAGGTCGGAATTTTGCAGATTTTTTTTGTTTTTTTCTGTGGTACTTTCAGGCGATGACTTAGTTCGTGGTAAACTACGCCCATTTCTACGCTATTTTTCTGCTATGGAGTTTTAGAATGAGACCTTATTTAATCGCCCCTTCTATTTTATCTGCGGATCTCGCACGCTTAGGTGATGACGTTGCGGACGTATTAGCAGCTGGCGCCGATGTTGTGCATTTTGACGTGATGGATAACCATTACGTGCCGAATTTGACTTTTGGTCCCGCCGTTTGTAAAGCCTTGCGTGACTACGGCATTACCGCACCTATTGATGTGCATTTAATGGTTAAACCTGTAGATCGCATTATTCCTGATTTTGCCAAAGCAGGGGCAACTTACATTTCCTTTCACCCAGAGGCGACAGAGCATATCGATCGCAGTTTGCAACTCATTAAAGATCTCGGCTGCAAAGCAGGTCTTGTGTTCAACCCAGCAACGCCGTTGAGCTACTTAGATTATGTAATGGATAAAGTGGACGTGATTTTGCTAATGTCGGTTAATCCAGGCTTTGGCGGGCAGTCTTTCATTCCAATGACGTTGGAAAAAATTAAACAAGTTAAAGCACGCATTGTCGCCAGTGGACGTGATATTCGTTTAGAAGTAGACGGCGGCGTGAAAGCCAATAATATTGCAGAAATTGCAGCCGCAGGTGCGGATATGTTCGTGGCAGGGTCTGCGATTTTCGATGCACCAGATTATAAAGTGGTGATTGATGAAATGCGTGCCGAATTAGCTACGGTTGAACAATAAATGTAAAAGAAAGGAAGGAACAAAAAATGTCGCAATTTAAAGTTGTCGCTTTTGACTTAGACGGAACCTTAGTAAATAGCCTGCCAGACTTAGCCCTTGCGGTGAACAGTGCATTGGCAGAACAACAATTACCCCCAGCGCCACAGGCATTGGTTTTAACTTGGATTGGCAACGGCGCACCGATTTTAATTGGCCGTGCATTGGAGTGGGTGCAAAAAGAAACAGGGCAAATTCTAAGCGATGAAGTGAAAGATCGCATTCGTGAGCGTTTTTCCCATTTTTACGGTGAACATATTTGTACGGAAAGCGTGCTATTTCCAAAGGTCAAAGAAACCTTAGAAACCCTTAAAGCTCGTGGTTATATCTTAGCTGTTGTCACTAATAAACCAACAGTTCACGTTGAACCGGTGCTGAAAGCTTTTGGCATTGCCCATTTGTTTAGCGAATTATTAGGGGGACAGTCTTTGCCGTCTATTAAACCGCATCCTGCACCACTTTATTATTTGTGCGGAAAATTTGGGATTTACCCAAAACAAATGCTATTTGTGGGGGATTCTCGTAATGATATTTTGGCGGCGAATAATGCAGGCTGCCCAGTGGTCGGTTTAACGTATGGCTACAACTACAACATTCCTATTGCTGAATCTAAACCTGATTGGGTAATGGACGACTTTTCACAGCTTTTAACAATTTTGAAATAAGGACGAATAATAATGACGAAACCTATCGTTTTTAGTGGGGTTCAACCCTCAGGTGAATTAACCATCGGTAACTATTTAGGGGCGTTGCGCCAATGGGTAAAAATGCAAGATGACTACGATTGCTTATTCTGCATTGTGGATCAGCACGCCATTACGGTACGCCAAGATCCAGCTGCATTACGTAAAGCAACCTTAGATGTACTCGCACTTTATTTAGCTTGCGGAATTGACCCAGAAAAAAGCACGATTTTTATTCAATCCCAAGTGCCTGAACACGCCCAGTTGGCGTGGGTGTTAAATTGCTACACTTATTTTGGCGAAATGGGACGAATGACCCAGTTTAAAGATAAATCCGCTCGCCACGCCGATAACATCAACGTGGGGCTATTTACTTACCCTGTGCTAATGGCCGCCGATATTTTGTTATACCAAGCAAACCAAGTGCCAGTGGGCGATGACCAACGCCAGCATTTGGAAATTACTCGTGATATTGCCAACCGTTTTAACAACATTTACGGCGATATTTTCACTATTCCAGAGGCTTTCGTACCGAAATCAGGCGCGCGTGTGATGTCATTGCTTGAGCCTGAGAAAAAAATGTCGAAATCCGATGAAAACCGCAATAACGTAATCGGTTTGTTAGAAGATCCAAAAGCCGTAGCGAAAAAAATCAAACGTGCGAAAACCGATGGCGATGAGCCGCCTGTGGTGCGTTATGATTTACAAAATAAAGCTGGCGTGTCGAACTTGTTGGATATTTTGTCAGGCGTAACAGGCAAAAGCATTCCTGAATTAGAAAGCGAGTTTGAAGGCAAAATGTACGGCCATTTAAAAGGTGCGGTAGCAGATGAAGTAAGCAAAATGTTGACAGAGTTGCAAGCTCGTTTCCACACATTCCGTGAAAACGAAACGTTACTCAATAAAATTGCCGCAGAAGGAGCGAAAAAAGCCCAAGCACAAGCGAAGAAAACCTTAGATAAGGTGTATCAAGCAGTGGGTTTTGTGTTACCACAATAATCCTTTCGCTAAATTTAAGCCCCAAAAGTGAAGTACTTTTGGGGTTTCTTTTTGGCACAGGGCGTGGTTGGCGTTTTAGAAAGCTTTGCATTAGAATAGCCGCCTAAAATTTTTGTGAATATTCCGGCCTAGCTTAATTGTTAGAAATTTTTATGCGACATATATTTTTTTCTCAATGTTCCCCTTATGCAAAGGGCATTTTTATGCGTGTCATAATAAGTGCATTTTGCCTAATGTTGGCGTGGAAAACTGCCCAAGCGGCGCCACGCATTCCTGACGTAGTACTGAATAACGGTTTAGTCTATTGTACGAGCAGCAGCAATTTTTCCTTTAATCCGCAAACCGCAGATGCTGGAACCAGTATGAATATTGTAACCGAGCAGATTTACGATAAACTCTTTGAAGCGAAAGATAATAGCGACCAAGTAAACCCCGTCTTGGCAACGGGTTACAGCTATTCAAAGGATGGAAAAACGCTGTGGATCAACCTACGACACGGCGTGAAATTCCAAACCACACCGTGGTTTACGCCAACACGAGATTTTAATGCAGACGATGTGGTGTTTTCGTTAAATCGAATGCTCGAACGTGTGCCAGATTTTCCTAACTTCAACATTGCTAATCGTGTGGAAGACAGCAATAGTCAAGGAATGACGTACACGGATCGTCAAGTGAATATTTATCATCAGCAAGCGAAGAAAGTTCGCTTTCCTTACTTTGAAAGCATTAAGCTAAACGAAAAAATTAAATCCGTGCAGAGTGCCGGAAAATATCGTGTAAAAATAACACTTTTTCAGCCAGACTATTCCATTCTTTCTCATTTGGCGAGCCAGTACGCCATTATGTTTTCCCAAGAATATGCGTTGCAGTTGAGTGCCGATGACAATCTTTCACAGCTAGATAGCCTGCCTGTGGGGACTGGGGCTTATCAGGTGCAAAGTTATTTTCGTAATCGCTATGTGCGTTTAGTGCGTAATCCACATTATTGGGGGAAAAAACCGCACATCGAGCATATTATTATCGATCTTTCAACAAACCGTTCAGGGCGCTTGCTTAAATTTTTAAACAACGAATGCCAAGTGGCGGCGGCACCAGAAGTGAGCCAGCTTGGGCTGTTACGCCAAAATCACGAACGCTATTATTTGAAATCTGCTGACGGTATGAATTTAGCCTATTTGGCGTTTAATTTTAGCCGCCCTGCGATGCGAGATATAGACACTAGACGCGCCATTGCACAGGCGATTAACCGTACACGGATTATTAACCAGATTTATCACGGTACGGCAACAGTGGCAGAGCGGATTATTCCGATCGTTTCTTGGGCATCAGGGCAAAATTCCCCTGACTTTGCCTATGGTTATCAGCCAGCACAGGCGAAAAAAGTATTAGCACCGTTGAAACTTCATTTGAATTTATGGGCGGTGAACGAAGATCGTATTTATAACCCTGCGCCGCTTTCAACGGCAGAACTTATTCAAAATGATCTCGCCAATGTGGGCGTACAGGTTAGCATTCACTATGTAACCCGCACTTTTTTAAATCAGCAGTTAGCGCAAGGAAAGGCGAATTACGATCTCATATTAACGGGTTGGCTAACGGGCAATCTTGATCCTGATACCTTTATGCATCCTATTTTGAGTTGTAGCACACGCAAAGAATCAACCAACTTATCTCATTGGTGTTATTTGCCTTTTGAAAATGCATTAACGCAAGCCTTGCAATCACCGCAGAAAAAAGAACGTTCTCGGTTTTATAATATTGCCCAAGAAATAGCCTTAGCTCAGGTACCGATTGTGCCGCTAGCAAATGTGAAACGGATGCTAGTGATCAATAACCGTGTACAAGGCTTGAAACTTACCAGTTTTGGGAATGTACATTTTGCCGACTTATCCTTGAAACAAGAAAATAATGGAAAATAAATTCTTAGGAGAAACCATTATCTATGTTACTTGATTTTGTACGCCGTGTGGTTTTAGCGTCCATTACGTTGTTTATTTTAACTTTAATTAGTTATGCGATTTTACTAAAAGATCCGCTCAATGCGAGTTTTGCGCAGCCGCATTTTTTCTCTGGCTATGTGGTATACGTAGAAAGTTTATTGCAGGGGAAATTGGGGATTAGCTATAAAGGGGGCGAGGCGTTAACTCACACTGTTTTAGCAGTGTTACCGCCTACGTTGGAACTTTGTGCGGTGGCAATGTTTTTGGCGCTGTTGTTTGGGATTCCGCTGGGCTACTTGGGTGCGCTGCCAGATAAACCTTGGCTTGCGCGCACGGTACGAGGCACTTATTTAGTGGGGCTATCGATTCCTATTTTCTGGCTTGCGCCGATTTTATTGTATGTGGCTGCGACAAACGGCTGGGAAATTTCCGCCATTGGACAATACAATTTATTGTACGATATTCCGACCTGGACAGGATTCCCTATTATTGATATGTGGTTTGTGGATGTACCATATCGTTTGAAAATTATTCAAAACGTTTTACAGCATCTTGTGTTGGCGACGTTGGTGCTAACGATTTTACCAATGATGGAAATTGTGCGTTTTATTCAGCATCGAACCTTTGCTTTGCAAACGGAAAATTACATTAAAGTGGCACTCGCACGAGAAACATCAAAATTTGTGGTATGGAAACGTTACATTTTACGTAACAGCTTACCGCAACTGATTTCACAATTTCCACGTTTGTTTACCTTAGTGATTACACAATGTATGTTGATTGAAGGCACGTTTGGCTGGCCAGGCATTGGTCATTGGCTCATTGCAGCCGTAACAAACCAAGATTACAACAGTATTTCTGTGGGGGTATTGGCGATCGGTGTGTGCATTTTATTAGTCAATGTGATGGTGCAATTTATTATGTTTATGTTGGATCCATTTAATAAAAAGGGTTGGTATGTTAAATAATTCCGTGGATGGCTTTCGCTACTCCCGTTCGGTGCGACAGCTTTGGCTGTTGTTTTACCAAGATAAAGTGGCACTTTACAGCCTTTATATTTTTTTATCGTTAATTGTTATGGCGATTTTTTCACGGTATATCGCCCCTTATTCCGTTAGTCGCCAGTTCGTGGGTTACGAATTGCTGCCACCGTCTTGGGTTGATAATGGGAAAATCGCCTTTTTCTTAGGCACAGATAATATTGGTCGAGATGTACTAAGTCGTTTAATTGTAGGCAGTGCTTATACCTTTGGTACTGCGGTAATTGTGGCGGTGGTTACCAGTATTCTCGGCGGTATTTTTGGCACATTGGCGGGGCTTTCTCACGGTATTCGTTCTCGTGTGTTGGGGTATTTTTTTGATAGCTTCATTTCAATTCCCACCCTTTTGACCGCCATTATCATCGCAACCTTGATGAAACCAAGTCTTGTCAACGCAATGCTGGCAATAACATTAGCGTTGTTACCTTATTTTATTCACGAAATTTCCCAAGTGGTTCGCCAAGAGTTAAACACGCAGTATGTAACAATGTTGCGCCTTGATGGGGCGACGCATTGGCAGCAATTAAAAGCCTGCTTTGTGCCAAAGGTGCTGGTGCGTTATATTCGTGAAATTAGCAAAGTTTTTGTGGTAACCATTGTGGATATTGCTGCGTTGAGTTTTATTTCACTTGGGGCGCAACCCCCAACGCCAGAATGGGGGCTGATGATTCGAGACTCGGTGGATTTAATGTTCCTAGCACCGTGGCTTGTGATTCTACCTGGACTTGCTTTGCTGTTTACGGTGATGATTTGGTTATTATTTAGTAATGGTTTATGCCGAACCATTGAAAAATATTACGAATAATTCCGGCGTGGAGAATAATCAATGGTTTTATTAGATATTGCCAATTTGTGTGTGGACGTACTAACAGATAACGGCAAAGTGCGAATTATTGACCGCCTTTCTTTAAGCCTTGACGAGGGAGATGTGTGCGGCTTAATTGGTGAATCTGGCTCTGGCAAAAGTATTGTCGCAAAAATTATTTGTAACGAAATTCAGGATAACTGGATTATTCGAGCGGATCGTTTTCGTTTTGATGAAGTAGAGTTACTTAAACTTTCACCAAGTAAACGTCGTAAAGTGGTTGGTCAGAAAATTGCACTGGTGGCACAGGCCGCAATGAGTAGCCTTGACCCAACACAGAAAATCGGTGTGCAAATGAAACAAAACTTAAAACATAGCTCGTTTAAAGGCAAATGGTGGAAATATTTTGGCTGGAAATGGCGGCGCACAGTTGAGCTTTTGCACCGTGTGGGGTTTCAAAATCACAAAGAAATTATGCACAGCTACCCTGATGAATTGACAGAAGGGGAGCGCCAAAAAGTGTTGATCGCAATGGCGGTGGCTAATCGCCCACGCTTGCTGGTGGCAGATGAGCCAACGAATGCCCTAGAAGGTATCACGAAAACGCAAATTTTCCGTTTATTGCTGAGTATGAATAAAAATCTCGGCACGACCATTTTACTGGCCAGTAACGATGTGAATTATATTCGTGAATATTGCACATCGTTAAGTATTTTATATTGCGGTCAAAATATGGAATCAGGCAGCACAGAGGTTTTGTTGAAAACGCCACGTCATCCATACACCAATGTCATAATGCACTCAATGCCTGATTTCACCCAGCCGATCCCAACGAAAAGCCGTCTTGGGACACTAAAAGGGTCGGTGCCTTTGCTAGACGCAATGCCCATTGGCTGTCGCTTAGGGCCTCGTTGTCCTTTTTCTCAAAAAGTTTGCATCAATAAACCTAGTTTAACGAAATTGAAACAGCAAACATTTGCGTGTTATTTCCCCCTAAATATGCGGGAAAATTCAGCGAAAAAATGCCAAGAAGTTACTCCATTAGTCGTTAATACTGAAACAACAGATGATAGTTTCTCCGCCATAAATAATTAGGAATGATATGATGGATACCCCTTTATTGACAGTGTCTCAACTGAGTAAAAAATTTGTAGAAGCAAAATCATTATTGCATTCTAAAACGTTTAATGCCGTAGAAAATGTGGCATTTGAACTTCATCGTGGAAAAACATTATCTATTATTGGGAAAAATAGTTCGGGCAAATCAACAGTTGCGAAAATGATTGTTGGTTTAGTATCGCCAACCAGTGGCAATATGCGGTTTAAAAATACGCCATTACAATATGGCGATTATCATTTTCGAGCCAAACATATACGAATGTTATTTCAAAATACACAAATTTTATTTAATACTCGTTTAAATGTGGGACAAATTTTAGATGAACCACTAAAAATAATGACGGATTTAGATCAAGCCTCTCGAGATAAAAAAATAGCGGAAACATTACGCTTAGTTGGGCTGTATCCTGATCACGCCAACATTCGCATTACGACAATGTCTGCTAGCCAAAAACAACGTGTAGCTTTTGCCCGTGCGCTAATTTTAAACCCTGAAATTATTATTATTGATGATGCTTTTGCAAGTTTGGACGCAACAGTAAAAATTCAAATGATGAATTTATTACTCAAAGTTCAGAAAAAACTTGGAGTCGCTTATATTTATGTTGGGCAACATTTAGGTATTATTAAACATATTTCAGATGATATTTTAGTAATGGATAACGGAAAACCTATTGAATATGGCTCGACAAGAGAAGTATTTACAGATCCTAAAAGCGAGATTACTCGCCGTCTAATTGAAGGGGATTTTGGTAAATTACTTACAGATGATTCGTGGTATGAGAATACAGATTAACTGAATGAGAAAGAAAAGGCCGGAATATTTTTCAAAATTTTAGCAAATATTCCGGCCTTGATGTTTAAGCCTATTATGCAGTATGTTGGTATTCGCCTAAGTCTTTATCAATAAAAAACATTGCTTTACCGTCATTACCGAGAATATTGAGTTTATCTAAGATTTGACTAAAGAGTTTTTCTTCTTCGTGTTGTTCTGCAACATACCATTGTAGGAAATTAAAAGAAGAATAATCTTTTTCAGCAAATGTAGTATCTACTAATTCATTGATTTTTTGCGTAATTAATTTTTCGTGTTCATAAGTTAGTTTTAATACTTCACCAAGCGATTCAAATTCGTGAGTTGGGGCTTCAATCGCGCCAATTACTGCCATTGCACCTGTATCATTTAAATAGGTGAATAATTTTTGCATATGTTGCATTTCTTCCGCTGCGTGATCCGCTAAGAATTTTGCTGCGCCATCAAAACCTTTTAATTCACACCACGCACTCATTTGTAAATATAAGTTTGCAGAATACATTTCAAGATTCATTTGGGCATTTAATAAATTAGTCACGTTTGTAGATAACATAATATTTTCCTTAATTATTAAAGTGAACGAAGATCACGATCAATAAAGTATAAAGCACGACCATCTGTGCCAAGTAAATTAAATTTATCAATAATTTGGCTAAAGAGTTTTTCTTCTTCGTGTTGCTCTGCAACATACCATTGTAAGAAGTGGAAAGTGGCTTGATCGTGTGTTGCGATAGCCGTATCAACTAATTCATTGATACTTTTAGTAACGAGTTTTTCGTGTTCTAGCGTGATTTCAAAAATTTCTTTTAAAGAGGTGTAGTCGTTTTTTGGTGCTTGGATTTTTCCGAGTAATGGTAACGCACCTGTTTCGCTCACATATTTAAATAGTTTTTGCATATGCTGCATTTCTTCTTCACTATGGCGAAGTAAGAAATTTGCAGCACCCGTAAAACCGTGTTTTTCACACCAGGCACTCATTTGTAAATAAATGTTAGAAGAATAAAACTCTAAATTTATTTGCTCATTTAATTTATTCAAAATGGTTGGATTTAACATTGTTTGTTCCTTGGTTAGATTGATAAAAATTTGCTCAAAAGCGTAAAGTCGCCATTTTAGGTGTTTTTTATATAAATGCAATCATTTTTAAACTAACCTACTAATTTTTAACAAGTTTTTAATAACAACTATTATTATTTGATAACCTTATTTGCTAATGGTTTTCAACTTTAATTTTTCCCTTTAATGAAAAACACCAAGAAAGCTGGTAGAATTTCCCCTTTTAATTTTAACCCTATAAAAGGAAGTTATATGCAAGATATGCCAAGTTGCCCAAAATGTAATGGCGAGTATGTTTACCACGATAGCGTGAATTTTGTTTGCCCTGACTGTGCTCACGAATGGAGCGGTGATGAAGTGGCCGAAGAAGGAAGCCGAGAGGTAAAAGATAGCAACGGCAATGTTTTACAAGACGGAGATTCCGTTATTTTAATTAAAGATTTGAAAGTTAAAGGCTCATCAATCGTATTGAAAAAAGGCACAAAAGCGAAAAATATTCGCTTAGTCGATGCTGACCACGATGTTGATTGTAAAATTGACGGACAAAGTTTTTCACTAAAATCAGAGTTTTTGAAAAAAGCTTAATCTTTTAAAACATAGTACTACGCTGGAATTTCCATAAAAATTCCAGCGTAGTTTTTTATGCAAATCGCTAGCCATTCCCCCTGCAAGTCGTTAAAATGCTCCGTTTATTTTTTTATTAACCAAAGAATGATTATGACGAACGAAACCAAAAAGCTACATATTAAAACGTGGGGCTGCCAAATGAACGAGTACGACAGTTCAAAAATGGCAGATTTATTGAACAGTACACACGGTTTGACCTTGACAGAAAATCCTGAAGATGCGGATGTGGTGTTGCTAAATACCTGTTCTATCCGTGAAAAGGCCCAAGAAAAAGTGTTTCACCAACTGGGGCGCTGGAAAGATCTTAAAAAGAAAAATCCTAAATTGATCATCGGCGTGGGCGGTTGTGTGGCAAGTCAAGAGGGCGAGCATATTCGCAAGCGCGCGCCTTATGTGGATGTGATTTTTGGCCCGCAAACCTTGCACCGTCTACCAGCAATGATTAACCAAATTCACAGCGGCGAGAAAAATGTCGTGGACGTGAGTTTCCCTGAAATTGAAAAATTCGACTGCCTGCCTGAGCCTCGTGCCGAAGGGGCAACTGCATTCGTTTCTATTATGGAAGGCTGTAATAAATACTGCTCATTCTGCGTGGTGCCTTATACGCGTGGTGAGGAAGTGAGCCGTCCTGTGGATGATGTGCTATTTGAAGTGGCACAACTGGCTGAACAGGGTGTGCGTGAAGTGAATTTGCTAGGGCAAAACGTAAACGCTTATCGTGGGGCGACGTTTGATGGCGGCATTTGCACATTTGCTGAGCTACTGCGTTTAGTGGCGAGCATTGACGGTATCGATCGTCTGCGTTTTACCACTAGCCATCCGATTGAATTTACCGATGATATTGTGGACGTGTACGCCGACACGCCTGAATTGGTGAGTTTCTTGCACTTGCCTGTGCAGTCTGGCTCGGATCGTGTGTTGAATATGATGAAACGCAACCACACGGCACTGGAATATAAATCAATTATTCGTAAATTGCGCAAAGTGCGTCCAAATATTCAAATTAGCTCTGACTTTATCGTGGGGTTCCCTGGTGAAAGTGCGGCGGATTTTGAAGACACGATGAAACTTATTCAGCAAGTCAATTTTGATATGAGTTATAGCTTTATTTACTCCGCACGTCCAGGTACGCCTGCCTCTGAAATGGACGATGACGTAACAGAAGATGAGAAAAAAGCCCGCTTGCAACGTTTGCAACAGCAAATCAACAACCAAGCAATGCAGTTTAGCCGAATGATGCTTGGCACTGAACAGCGCATTCTCGTGGAAGGGCCATCGAAAAAAGATTTAATGGAATTGACAGGTCGTACGGAAAATAACCGTATCGTAAACTTCGTTGGCACGCCTGATATGATCGGCGAATTTGTGGATGTAAAAATCACAGACGTTTACACCAACTCCCTGCGTGGCGACGTGGTACGCCGTGAAAAAGATATGGGCTTACGCATCGCCCAATCCCCGCAAGAAGTGATCGCTCGCACACGCAAAGAAGATGAACTCGGCGTAGGGCAATATCGACCAGCGTAAAAATAAAAAGGTAAGAAAATAAATCCCCAACGTTTTGCGACATTGGGGATTTTTTCTAGGCCGGAATTTTCAAAAAAATTTAGAAAATTCCGGCCTTCGTTTATTGGCTGAAAAGCACCGCAGGGCTGGGTTTTACTTCCAGCGAGATGGTGGTGCCAATGACAAGGGAAAGTGGGCTTTGCACTTTTAAGGTGAGCGTTTGATACGCTACATCGTACAAATAATACTGCCCTAAAAATAAGCGATTGATGATTTTGCCTTGACCGTTGCTATCCGCCGTTAGCGTAAATTGGTGCGGACGCACGAGCCATTGATACTGGCCTTTGTTCGGTAAAACGGTATTTTTCGGCATGGAAAATAAGCTAAGCCATTGATTATCCGTCGTAATTTCACAAGGGATATAGTTTGTTTCCCCGAGAAAATTTGCCACAAAAGGGCAGTTTGGGTACTGGTAAAGCTGTTCTGGCGTGTCGTATTGCACGATTTTCCCTTGCGCCATTACCGCCAGTTTATCGGCGAAAGCGAAAGCCTCTTCTTTGCTATGCGTAACGAAAATCGCCGCAATTTTTTGCTGTTTTAAAATGGCTTTCATCTCAATGATCATTTGCTGGCGCACTTGCGTGTCAATATTGGAAAACGGCTCGTCTAATAAGAGCAGTTTAGGCTGGCAGGCGATGGCACGAGCGATGGCTATACGTTGCTGTTGACCGCCCGACAGCTCATAGGGATAGCGGTTTTCTAACCCTTGTAAACGTACAAGCGATAGCATTTTTTCAAGGCATTGTTGCTTTTCAGCGGCGGATTGTTTATGCAAGCCGAACACGATATTTTCTGCTACCGTTAAATGGGGAAACAGGGCGTAATCTTGAAAAATAAAGCCAATGTTGCGTTGCTCAATGGGACGTTGGCTGATGTCAGTTTGCTGGAAAATGATTTCACCATCGCTGATGGGCTGCAAGCCAGCGATAGCTTTTAATAGGGTTGTTTTACCGCAGCCACTGGCACCGAGCAGGCAAACGATGTCATTCTCCGCCATTGTTAAGTTGAGATCGTGCAGTACCCGTTGGGTGTCGTAATGGCATTGCAGGTGATTGATGTTAAGAATAGTCATAGGCTTTCTGTTTTTTTGTGTTTAATAAGAAATAGGTGAGCCAAATTACAGGAATCATTCCCACGAAAATTAGCACTAAGGCGGGAAGTGCCGCCTGTTCAAGCTGTTCGTCAGATGTGTAGGCGAACACATAGGTTACGAGCGTATCGAAGTTAAATGGGCGCAGTAATAAAGAGGCGTTGAGTTCTTTAATGGCTTCAATAAACACCATTAACAGGGCAGTGATCATTCCCCCTTTTAAGAGCGGGAGATGTACTTTTTGTAAGGTTTTTACAGGTGAATGCCCAAGACTTCGACTAGCGAGATCCAAACTCGGCGGAATTTGTTGCATTGCAGTTTCAATACTGCTTAACGCCATTGCGGCAAAGCGAATAACGTAAGCCAACACTAAACCAACAATCGTGCCAGTAAACACTAAGCCCACACGAGATAAATGCAGATATTCCAGTAAATTATTAAGCTGATGTTCAGCAAAGGTAAAAGGAATAAGTAAGCCGATGGCAAGCACGGTGCCAGGTATAGCGTAGCTTAGTCGCCCTAGTTGGAGATAGGTTTGTGATAATCGCTGACTGCGTTTTCCACGTTGCAAATTTAAACGATGATAAAAGTGCAACACTAAGGCTAACCCAACGCAAATAACGGCAGCAATGCAGGACACCAGCAAGCTATGGTAGCCGTAAATGAAGAAATCGCTAAATACCGTGTGATCATAATTGCGAATTGCCCAATATAGTAGCGTGCCGATTGGTGCGATAAAACCAATAGTTACTAAGCCCCAGCAGAAAATTAAAATCAAAGCTTGTGCCGTTTTGCTAATGGATTTTACACGTGGAGCAGTATTAAGGTTACGCTGGAATATTTTTTGTTTACGGCGATTGTAATGTTCTAAAAATAAAAAACTAAACACGAATAACAGCAAAAAGGCTGAAATCTGTGCCGCCGAGCCGAGATCGCCATAACCTAGCCAAGTGTCATAAATGGCAGTGGTGAGCGTTGGAATAGAGAAATAGCTTACCGTGCCGAAGTCGCCCAGTGTTTCCATCGCCACTAAGGCGCAGCCTGCAATGATGGCAGGGCGCGTTAAAGGCAAGAGGATTTTAAAGAAAACTTTGCGTTTATTCGCACCGAGTAATCGCCCTGCTTGTTGCAGTTGTTCACCTTGCTCCATTAAGGCTAGGCGAACTAGCAGAAAAATATAAGGATAAAGCACTAACGCTAAAACAAAACTCGCTCCCCACAGAGAACGAATATCAGGAAACCAGTAGTCATTGATGCTTTGCCAATGAAAAAGTTGGCGTAAGAAAACTTGCACACCGCCTGTGAAATCCAGTAAATCTGTGTACAAATAGCCCAGCAAATAAGGGGGAATGGCTAAGGGAAGGCACATTGCCCATTGTAAAATTTTACGGGTTGGAAATTGATAGTAAGAAAGAAACCACGCACTCGGTAAGGCAAAAAGCAAACTAAAGAAGAGCGTACCAGCTACAATACGCAAACTATTCCAAGTGTAATCCCACAAAACGGTTTGCCATAGATGCTGTAAATTGGCTAAATTTAATGTAGTTGATTGATAAAAAACTGCCCCCACAGGCAACACAAAAAAGAAAATGATCAGGAAGGCACTCAATCCCCAACCATTTTTAATAAATCGTCCCATTGATTACCCTAAAAAAGAAAACTAACAGGCGAACCTGCCAGTTTTCTTGTGTTTGGTTATAAGTCAAATTTCACTTCATCGATGAGTTTTAAAGCTTTCTCATAGTTATCAGCGATTTCAGCTAATGGAATATTATCCGCTTTGAATGTACCCCAAGATTGAACTAATTCTGAAGGCTGAACACCAGGTTTCACAGGGTATTCAAAGTTCAACTCAGCATACAATTTTTGGGCTTTATCACTGCTCAAATATTCTGCGAGTTTAATCGCATTGGCTTTGTGCGGTGCATATTTCGCAATCACGATACCGCTTACATTAACGTGAGTGCCGTAGGATTCTTGATCAGGGAAGTTGATGAATACATCATCAGCCCAAGATTTTTGTTCTTTATCCGTGAGCATTTTGCCGTAGTAATAGCTATTGCCCAAAGAGTAATCACATAATCCCTCGTGAATGGCTTTCACTTGACCACGATCGTTGCCTTGCGGACGGCGTGCTAAGTTATCCTTTAATCCCACTAGGAAGGCTTTCGCTTTGGCTTCGCCGTCGTGGGCGATCATTGAAGCGATCAAGCCAACATTGTATGGGTGTTTGCCAGAACGAATACAAATTTTGCCACGATATTCCGGCTTAGCTAAATCGTAATAATTGAATGATGCTGGTAATTTACCCACACGATCTTTTGAGCTAAACACCGCACGCGCACGCGTGGTAAGGGCAAACCATTCATCATTTTTGCCACGGAAGTGGGCCGGAATATTTTTTTCTAAAATGTCATTTTTGACTGACTGTGCCAATCCTGCGTCCACAATTTCTTTCAGACGAGAGATATCCACAGTCAATAACACGTCCGCAGGGCTGTCTTTGCCTTCACGTACTACACGATCCACCAAGCCTTTCTCCGCAAAAATGATGTTCACTTTAATGCCCGTTTGAGCAGTAAAATCTTTCAAAATTGGCTCGATTAAGTATTGTTGGCGGTAGGAATAAACGTTGACTTCGTTGTCCGCAGCGAATGCAGATGATGTTGCAGCAAGGGCTGAAAGCCCAGTTAAAACAAGGGTTAATGATTTTTTCATCGGGTTGTCCTTTTATTGAAGTAGCCAAAAGCAGACGAAATGTAACAAAGAAACCATTTCTTTACAAATGAAAATTACTCGCACTTATGTGAAATGCATCTTTCGGAGTATAAAAAAGGTTGGATTTGTTAAAAATCCAACCTTTTGGTGAATACAAAATTTTTACGAAAATTCCGACCTAGCCTCATTCACGTTGAGCATTTTTCATAATGCGTTGTTTGGCGACTTGCCATTCACGATCTTTAATGCTGTCACGTTTATCGTGTAATTTTTTACCTTTCGCTAAGCCCACTTTCACTTTTGCCCACGCCCCTTTCCAGTAAAGGGATAAGGTCACGACAGTAAAGCCATCACGCTGGGCTTTGCCCATTAAATTATCCAGTTCACGTTTATTTAAAAGTAATTTTCGAGTGCGTGTTGGGTCGCAGACCACGTGGGTTGATGCCACGTTCAGAGGTTGAATATTGGCACCAAATAAGTAAGCCTCGCCGTGTTGGAAAATCACATAGCTGTCGCTAATATTGGCTTTGCCAGCACGCATGGATTTCACTTCCCAGCCCTGCAAGGCAAGACCCGCTTCAAATTCTTCTTCAATAAAATATTCGTGACGCGCACGTTTGTTTAGGGCAATGGTGTTGCTACCGGGTTTTATTTTCTTTTTTGCCACGTTGCACCTCTTTGTAAAAATAGCCAAAAAATTGCCGAGCATTTTACGTTAATCGTGAAAAAATCGCAAAAACACTTGCATTTATATGCGTGCTTGATACCTTGCTTGGCCTATTAATGAGAAAGGAATTTGGTAATGAAATACAAAAATTTGCGTGATTTTTTACAATGCTTAGAAGAACAGGGGGAGTTAAAACGCATAAGCGTAGAAGTGGATCCCTATTTGGAAATGACGGAAATTGCTGATCGCACCTTGCGAATGAATGGTCCAGCATTGCTTTTTGAAAATCCCAAAGGCTACAAAATGCCTGTGCTGTGCAATTTATTCGGTACGCCACGCCGTGTGGCAATGGGAATGGGGCAAGAAGAGGTTAGTGCATTGCGTGATGTGGGAAAATTGCTTGCTTTCTTAAAAGAACCTACGCCGCCGAAAGGGTTTAAAGCGTTTCTAAGCAGTTTGCCGAAGTACAAAAATATTCTCAATATGCCAACCAAAGTGCTTAGCCACGCCCCTTGTCAGGATAAAGTGTTAACAGGTGATGATGTGGATCTCGGTTTGCTGCCGATTATGCAATGTTGGAAAGAGGACGTTGCACCGCTGGTCACTTGGGGACTAACCATTACCAAAGGACCGAACCAGCCTCGTCAAAATTTAGGCATTTATCGCCAACAGTTGCTTGGCAAGAATAAACTGATTATGCGTTGGCTATCTCATCGTGGCGGAGCGACGGATTTCCAAGCGTGGCAAGCAGCATATCCAGGCAAGAAATTTCCTGTGGTAGTGGCGCTGGGGGCGGATCCTGCAACCATTTTAGCGGCGGTTACGCCTGTGCCTGATACGCTTTCGGAGTATGCTTTCGCAGGGCTTTTGCGTGGCAATAAAACAGAAGTGGTCAAGGCACTAAGCTGTGATTTGCAAGTGCCAGCCAGTGCGGAAATTGTGCTGGAAGGATACATTGACCCAGAAGAAAAAGCGTTGGAGGGACCGTATGGCGATCACACAGGCTACTATAATGAACAAGAATATTTTCCTGTGTTCACTGTAACCCATATGACAATGCGTGATCAGCCGATTTATCATTCAACCTATACTGGGCGACCACCTGATGAGCCTGCGGTTCTCGGCGAGGCGTTAAATGAAGTGTTCATTCCCTTACTACAAAAACAATTCCCTGAAATTGTGGATTTTTATTTGCCGCCAGAAGGCTGTTCATACCGCTTGGCAATTGTAACGATGAAGAAGCAATATCCAGGTCACGCTAAGCGTGTGATGATGGGAGTGTGGTCGTTCTTACGTCAATTTATGTACACGAAATATGTGATCGTGTGCGATGACGATGTGAATGCAAGGGATTGGAAAGACGTGATTTGGGCGATTACGACCCGTAGTGATCCCGCACGCGATACCACAATGATCGAAAATACACCGATTGATTATTTGGATTTTGCCTCACCAGTGGCAGGGTTAGGTTCCAAAATGGGGATCGATGCTACCAATAAATGGGCAGGCGAAACCAGCCGTGAATGGGGCGTGCCGATTAAAAAAGATCCTGCTACCGTGAAAAAAGTCGATGAGATTTGGTCGAGATTAGATATTAACTCTGTGAAATAGTTGAAAAAACGACCGCCGAAATTCTTGCAGAAATTCCGGCGGTCGTTTTTGGGGGCTTTGACAAAAAAAAGACCGAACAGTGTTCGGCCTTTATCGTCTTTAATAATTGATTATTTTTTACCAAGACGTTCTTTGATACGTGCAGATTTACCTGAACGTTCACGTAAGTAGTAAAGTTTCGCTTGACGAACTGCACCTTTACGTTTAACAGAAATGCTGTCGATAATTGGAGAATGTGTTTGGAAAACACGTTCAACGCCAACACCGTTAGATACTTTACGCAAAGTGAATGCGCTGTGTAAACCACGGTTACGAATAGCGATAACTACACCTTCAAATGCTTGAAGACGACGTTTGTTACCTTCAACAACCCATACTTTAACTTCTAATGTGTCACCTGGACGGAAGCTAGGTACGTTTTGTTTTAACTGTTCTTGTTCGATTTGTTTGATGATGTTACTCATAATGTTTAAACCTTTTTCCTAGGATTAACTGATTGATTGCCTTGTATTTCTGCGAGCAATCGTTTTTGTTCGTCAGTCAGAGCTAGGCCTTCTAGTAGCTCAGGGCGGCGTTCCCACGTACGCTTTAACGATTGTTGTAATCGCCACTGGCGAATTTTTTCGTGGTTGCCTGACATTAAAACCGTTGGGACGGTTAAATTGTCTAAAACTTCTGGACGAGTGTAGTGCGGGCAATCAAGTAAACCCTGTGCAAAAGAATCTTCTTCTGCGGAGGCTTGCTTGCCTAACACACCTGGAATAAAACGTGCAACACAATCCATTAGTACCATTGCAGGTAATTCACCGCCAGTGAGAACATAGTCGCCAACGGACCATTCTTCATCAATTTCAGTTTCAATTAAACGTTCATCGATACCTTCATAACGCCCACAAACCAAAATTAAATTCTGATTTTGAGCTAAGGTCTCCACGCCCGCTTGATCTAATTTGCGTCCTTGCGGTGATAAATAAATCACCTTCGTTTTACGTTCAAGGCATTCGCCAGATTTGTCAACAACGCTTTTCGGTGCGGCATTTTTGGCAGCTTGAATGGCATCACGCAAAGGTTGCACCATCATTAACATACCAGGCCCGCCACCGTATGGGCGATCATCGACCGTTTTATGTTTATCAAAGGTGAAATCACGAGGATTCCAACATTGAATTTGTAGCAAATCCTGCTTTACAGCACGACCTGTTACCCCAAAATCTGAAACAGCTTTAAACATCTCTGGGAAAAGACTAATTACCCCAATCCACATAAAAATTCCTTATGTTTAGTAAAGCCGTTCAGTTTAACTGAGATTAGAAACCAGCGTCCCAATCCACTTCAATTTCTTTTGTGGCGAGATCGACTCTTTTAACTACATTTTTGTACAAGAACGGAATTAAGCGTTCTTGTTTGCCGAAAGCATCATTTAAGTTAGCTTTTACCACCAATACATCGTTTGACCCTGTTTCCATTAGTTCGGAAACTTTACCTAAACGATAGCCTTGTAAGTTGACGACTTCACAGCCGATTAAATCGTGCCAGTAAAAGTCTTCATCGTCTAATGCTGGGAATGCGGCTAAATCAACGCCGATTTCTGTATTAGTTAGGGTTTGTGCATCTTCACGGTTATCTATGCCTTTTAATTTGGCAATAAATTCGTGATTATGCTGTTTAAAACTTTCTAAAACAACTTCCTGCCATTCGCCGTTGATTTTTAAAAACCAAGGCTGGTAGGAAAAAATACTTTCTGCTTGTTCGGTAGATGAATAAACACGAACCCAGCCACGTATACCATAAGTTGAACCAAGTTTACCTACGACTTCAATTCGCTGTGTCATCTTATTCACCTTTCTCTATTAAGCGGCAGCTTTACGAGCTTCTTTTACCAAAGTCGCAACACGATCAGATAAAGATGCACCTTTTTCTAACCACGCATCAACACGGTCTAAGTTTACGCGAAGACGTTCTGCTTTGCCTTGTGCTAATGGGTTGAAAAAGCCAACACGTTCAATGAAATGACCGTCACGTGGGCAACGACTGTCAGCAACTACGATTTGATAAAATGGGCGTTTTTTAGCACCGCCACGAGATAAACGAATGGTTACCATAACCTTCCTCTAGTAATTAAAATGAAAAAGAAAACCCACACAAGGGTGTGGGAATGCTTACTTTTTTCTCTGTATATATAGACAAAAAGCGTGCGAATTATACGGAAGTGTCCAAAAAATGCAAGAAATAAAGCACTTACTTTGCTAAAATTCTTCGTTATTATTGATTATATCCCCATTCACATTCGTTCATTTTAGGAGCCTTTATGTCCAACGCTCAAATTTCTTCTACGCTTCCCCAAAAATTATTGGTTATCCGTAACGATAAACTTGGCGATTTTATGCTCATTATTCCAGCGTTGGCTTTAATCAAAAAAGCAATGCCAAGCCTGCAAATTACCGCACTGGTGCCAAGTTATACGGCGCCGATGGCACAGCTTTGTCCCTTTATTGATGAGGTTTTGCTAGACTGCGATAAAGACGATAAAACCGCAGTGCAGGCACTCAAACAACAAATTAAAAATGAACAATTTGATGCGGTGATTAGCTTTTTCTCGAATCGTCATAATGCCAAGTTAGTCTTTCGTAGTGGCATTCCGTATCGCTTAGCCCCAGCCACGAAAATCTACCAATTTTTCTATAATCACCGCTTAAAACAACGCCGTTCACAGTCATTGAAAGCAGAATTTGCCTACAATGAAGATTTGGCTCGTGAATTTCTACATTACTATGGTGTTGAAATACCTGAACATATTGACGCACCTTATTTGCCAATTTCTATGAACGCACGCAATGCACAGCGTCAAAAGTTGGTGGAGGCGCTGTCAGGGTTAGATGCGAGTAAGGTGTGGGTGTTTGTGCATAGCGGTTCTGGGGGGAGTGCGACCAATTTAAGTTTGGCTCAATATGCGATGATTATTGCCGATTTATTGAAAAATATTCCGGCCCAGATTATTTTGACCGCAGGGCCTGGTGAAGCAGAGCAAGCACAGGCACTTGCGGCATTGGTTGCTCAACAAAATCCACAATGGGACACAAAACATTGTGTTTTTGTATATGCAAAAAATGATGGCTTGGCAGATTTCACTCATTCGCTGGCTTGTGCGGATTTGTTTATTAGTGGCTCCACAGGACCATTGCACGTTGCCGCAGCATTAAATTGCCCAACCATTGCTTTTTATCCAAGTCGCCGTTCTGCGACACCTGTTCGTTGGCAACCGATCAATCAGCCGAGCCGTCATTTGGCATTTTCCGCCCCAATGGGTAAAAAAACAGAAATGAATTTGACCTTGATCGATATCCCACAAGCGTTGGAGAGAATTCGTCCGTTTGTTGTAGAACAATGTGCAAAAAATAAATAGAAATTCTTTTTAAAAAGCCTATAATTGTGCAGGATTTGAAGTAAAACTTCAAAATATTTTATAGCTAGAAGTTTTACATTTAAAAACTAATTAAGGAGTTATCTATGCGTTTAATCCCCCTACAGAATGCTGATCAAGTGAATAAATGGGCTGCGCGCCATATTGTGGAGCGAATTAATCAATTTCAACCAACAGCGGAGCGTCCGTTTGTGCTTGGCTTGCCCACTGGCAGCACGCCACTTGCCACTTACCGTGAGTTAATTCGTCTTTACCAAGCAGGCGAAGTGAGTTTCCAAAATGTGGTTACATTTAATATGGACGAGTATGTGGGCTTGCCAGAAGATGATCCGCAAAGCTACCACTATTTTATGCACCATAATTTCTTCAACCACGTGGATATACGCCCTGAAAATATCAATATTCTTAATGGCAATGCAGAAGATCTAGATGAAGAATGCCGTCGTTATGAAGAAAAAATTCAATCTTACGGCAAAATTCACCTCTTTATGGGCGGTGTGGGGAACGATGGGCATATTGCCTTTAATGAACCCGGCAGTTCGTTGGCTTCTCGCACACGCATTAAAACCTTGACAGAAGACACGCTCATCGCCAACTCTCGTTTTTTTGATAATGATATTAATAAAGTGCCACGCTATGCTTTGACTATCGGTGTTGGGACATTGTTGGACGCACAGGAAGTGATGATTTTAGTTACAGGCTATGCGAAGGCGCTGGCGTTGCAAGCTTGCGTGGAGGGCAGTGTCAACCATATGTGGACGGTTTCCGCTCTTCAATTACATCGTCATAATATCGTGGTGTGTGATGAGCCAGCCACGCAAGAATTGAAAGTGAAAACCGTGAAATATTTCACCGAATTAGAAAAAAACGCCATTCATTCTGTGGTTGAAAAAGAACTGTAAGGACATTTTATGCAGATTTTACATAATGGGGTGATTTACACCGCGGAAAAAATTTTGCCCAACCACGCTATCGTATTACAAGGCGAGCGAATTTTAGACGTTGTGCCAATGGATGAGCTGGAAGGGCGTTATCCTGACAGCAAAACTGCTCAAAAACTTGATTTGCAAGGGGCGAACATTACGGCAGGCTTTATTGATTTACAAATCAACGGTTGTGGCGGTTTGATGTTTAATGATGCCATTAGCGTGGAAACCCTTGAACATATGCAAGCGACAAATGTGCGTTCAGGAACGACTAGTTTTTTACCGACATTTATCACATCGCCTGACCAAGATATGCAAGGTGCAGTGGCGGTAATGGAACATTACTTATCTCGCTATAAACATCAGGCATTGGGGCTGCACTTAGAAGGACCTTATTTGAGTGAGGCGAAGAAAGGCGTACATCAAGCCCAGTATGTGCGAGTGATAAATGACGAGATGAAAGCGTTTTTATGTGCGCACCATCAGGCCATTGCAATGATTACACTCGCAGCAGAAAACCCTACGTCGGAATATATTCCGGAATTTGTGCAAAAAGGTATTGTCGTTTCTCTTGGTCATTCTAACGCCACTTTTGAGCAAGCAATGCACGCCATTGAACTTGGGGCGAGCTGTGCTACGCATTTGCATAACGCAATGTCGCCGATTAGTTCGGGGCGTGATTTGGGCGTAGTGGGTGCCGTGCTGGCGAGCGATATTTACGCTGGCATCATCGTTGATGGCTTGCACGTGCATTACGCCAACGTGGCGCTGGATAAGAAAATCAAAGGCGACAAACTCTTTATGGTGACAGACGCTATCGCCGCAGCAGGTTCAGACATCGAAACCTTTACTTTCGTGGGTAAGCAAATATTTGTAAAAGACGGTCATTGCTATGATGCGGCGGGAACGCTGGCGGGGGCTTCCGTAACGATGATTCAATCTGTGGAGAATGCAGTGAAACAGGTTGGTATCACATTGCACGAGGCCTTGCGAATGGTGAACTGGTATCCTGCGCGCGTGTTGAAAATGGAGCAGGAACTTGGCGATATTGCCGCTGGTAAGGTTGCGAATTTAACAGTGTTTGACCGTGACTTTAATGTGCTACGCACGGCAGTCAATGGTGAATGGGTTTTCGTTAAAGCATAATTTTACCGTCACTTCATCGTCGCTATTCCAACGTGGCATTAGCCCTATAAAAAAACTAGGTCGGAATATTTTTAAAAATTCCGACCTAGTTTTTTATGCGTTTATTACGTTAAATTTAATCGATGCCGTTGGCATGTTTTAGCATAATGTACATTTGATCTTTCAAAAGTAATTTCTCTTTTTTGAGCTGTTCCACTTCTTGTGGCGTACCGAGTTCAATGTTGTTTTCGATATTTTTAATGCGGTGATCCAGTTCATTATGCTTATCAAAAAGATTGCGGAAATGCGCATCTTCTTGGCGTAAACGAGCGATTAAATCACGATATTCTGGAAACATACAAACCTCCTAGGGGGAGTGGAACAAATGGGCAGTCTGTGCTGACTACCAGGAAAATAATCCTTTACTTGGCTCAACGGTTTTGGTTGAAATCACTGTATTGTTCACCGCCGCCGCAGGGTCAGCTGGCAAGGCTTTGCTAAGTTCAGTGCTGGTAACAATACCTTGATTGTTGAAATTCACGATAAGCGTGTGCTGTACAGGTTTTTTATACGCATTTTGTTGTAGGAAAACGTAGTACCATTTATTCGCTTGGTTGAAAGTCGACAACACAGGCGAGCCGAGCAAATATTGTACTTGGGTTTTGGTTAAGCCTTTTTTCACTTGGGCGACTTGGTCTGCTTCTAAATAGTTGCCTTGTGGCACGTCAATGCGATAAACCACTCGTTGAATGGTAGAGCAGGCACTGAGGGCGGTGATACAAAGCATTAAAAAAGATAAATGAAAGGATTTTTTACGAAAAATGGAAGGCAAGGATTGAAGCCACATAAGATTAAAACCTTTTATTGAGAGCTACTAATGTAGCGATAAACATAAGAATAAAACGTCTAAATAATACAAAATGCACCATAAAAAACAATCTTTATTTACTTATGGTGCGTAAAAGTTACTTCGCTTTCTCTAATTGATCACGTAAATTAGGGGGGAGATCTTGAATGATTAAGCGGTCATTTTCTTCGTCCCATTGCACTCGACCGTTTAACAAGCTGGCATCAAAACTTATCGTCACGCCTTTTCCGCTACCTGAGAATTTTTTCAGCGTTTTTAAACTGTTTTTCACAGGGGGAAATTCCGCCTCTAAGTCATAGCCTGCGTTTTCAGTAAAGTTTGCGAAAGAACGGCTATTTAGAGTAGGCATTTGCTCAGAAAGTTCCTGTAATTTGATTTCTTCGCCATTTTTTATTTGTTCTTGGCAATAGTCAAACACCTGCGTTTTCACTTCTTGGCGAGCAGGGGCGGAGAGTTCGTTTTCTGTGCAGAAGTCGTGTACGGCTTGCAGTAAACATTGGTTTTGCACTTTGGCATCAAGCCCTTCTTCTGCGCCTAAAAAGGTTAGAAAAAAATCGCCAATATTCCGGCCTATGCGTCCTTTGGCAAAGGTTAAATAGCGGTTGGATTGGGCGTTATTTTGTAGTTCACTTAAATTGATGCGACAGGCGACATCAAAACGTTGCACTTCAAGGGCGTGGGTTGGGTGAATGTCTAGGTGATCGTCAACGCTCATTCCTTCTTTGTGATCAAGCAGGGCGAAGAAAAGATAATCCGTTGCGAGAAAGCTGTAATGACACACGATAACCGTACCAGGTTGAGCGAAAATTCGCTGGCTTAACTCCGCCGCTAAGGCCTCTGTGCTACTGGCGCTGAATTGTAAAAAATCGATGTCATTTTCCAGCCAAAGGTTGAGATTTTGAGCAAAAAGGGAATTTTCTTGAAAAACGCCGTAACCTTTACTTTTTCCTTGATAGGCTTGATGCAAGGTCAGCAATAAATTATCCACATCGTCAGTTAAAGGGAGCAGGGAATGGCGCAGGTGGGCTTTTAATGGCACGGCTTGCGGAGCGTTGATATTTTCTAAGTTGGTTTGCGCCGTCTTTCTTGGGTCGCTGTATTGTAATTGGTGCAAAACCGCTTGTTTTACAGTAATACTCATAAAATTCTCACTTATCTGTCGTAAAATTAGTGCATGATTATACAGGTATTTAACGCAAAATATGCTACTATGCACGAATTATTCACCCTGATAAATTTTGCCCCACTGGGCGATTTTTGGATCTTATGGAACCAATATATGGCAAAACAATCTAAATTTACCGATGAACAAATTAACAGCATTTTAGCCGACTTAGTCGCCGTTTTAGAAAAACACCGTGCAGATGTGCCGTTAGCACTCGTGGTGTTAGGGAATATGACGACCCACTTACTCAGTAGCTTAAACGAACCCAAACAACAAGCAATGGCACAAGCATTTTGTGATGCCCTAATGCGTTCTTTAAAAAGTCCAACCTCCCATAAAATGAATTAATTTATGCTTGAACGTTTCCCTTTTAAAAACAATGCCCTGTTTACGAACTTTGCGAAAAAAATTGCATGGGGGCATTGGTTTCTCTTTTTTAACAGTATTTGGTGCATTATTTTAGGTGCACGTTATGCTTTTTTAATTGATTGGCCGAGTGAACTTTTAGGGCGAGCGTATTTTTTCATTAGTTTAATCGGACACTTTACGTTTATGGCGTTCGGTTTTTATTTACTTCTCCTTTTTCCGCTGGCGTTTTTTATAAAAAACGAACGTACTTATCGTGGCATTAGTGTCATTCTCGCAACATTAGGCGTGAGTTTGGTGTTGCTGGACTCACAAGTATTTGCCAGTTTCCATTTGCATTTATCAAGCTTAGTGTGGAATTTGCTGGTGAACCCTGAAAATGGTGAGCTAGCACGGCGCTGGCAGCTATTTTTTGCATTTATGCCCATTATTTTGCTGTTGCAAATGGTGTATTCTCGCTGGTCTTGGCAGAAATTACGCAGCCTAGAGCGCCAGCGTTGGCTGAAATATTTTGGCTTATTTTATCTCGTCGCTTTTTTAGCGACTCACTTATTGTACGCTTGGGCGGATGCGGTGCATTACCGTCCCATTACGATGCAAAAATCTAATTTCCCACTGTCTTATCCAATGACGGCACATCGTTTCTTGCAAAAGCACGGCTTTTTAGACACGCAAACCTTTTCGGCAAAACAGAATGCACAAGGACGAGCGGATGTTCCGCTGGTGGAATATCCTAAGCAAGCCTTAACGTATGCGCCTAAAGGCTGGAATATTTTAATGATAAATGTCGGCGGTTGGCGTGCGGATAAATTGAATGCGCAAACAATGCCGCAGCTAATGGCTTATGCCCCCAATGCCTTGCAATTTAATCATCATTACAGCACAAGTAACGTAGCGCAAGACGGCTTATTCGGCTGGCTGTACGGGTTGTTCCCTCTTTATAAAGACAGCATTATGCAGGAAAAACAACCGCCAGTATGGCTAGATGCCTTGCGTCATCAGGGCTATGAGCGCTGTTATTTTAATGATGGAGTTTCAGCGAGTTTCTTAAAACGTAGTGTGTTGCCGTATTTTTCCAAACAATGTGGCAAGGATTTAACCAAAGTGGTTCAAGGAAAACCAGCGTGGTTTGCACTGGTGGATTATCAAATTCCTCCGAATTTAGGTAATGCTCATTATGAACAGTATTTACAGCGCATTGACAAAAAATTAAGCGTGATTTTACATCAAATCAACTGGCAAAATACAGTGGTTGTTTTATCAGGCTCGATGGGGTATCCAATGATTGGGGCAAAAGATGATTTTTCCCAAAAACGTGTGCACGTACCGTTGTGGATTTTTATGCCGCAGCAGACAGGGCAAGTATCTGATGCATTGACCAGCCACGTGGATATCGTGCCAACGCTGATGAAACAAGTGCTTGGCGTGCAACAGCCGTTACGGGCATTCTCGCAAGGGAAAGATTTAATGGCGATGCTACCGAACGTTGCTGATCCTAATCTCAACCAATGGGTATTGCTCGGTAATGGCAAATGGAACGTCATCGTTACGCCGAATGATGTGCAGTATCACATTAGCCCACGTGGCGATTATGAGAAGTTCAATGCCGATGACCAAAAAGAAAAATCCAGCCGTCCGCCGCTAGGGCTATTCTTAGATGTTTACGAAACCCGTGCAGATTTTTGGGCGAAGTAGGGCTAAAACCGTAGGCCGGAATTTTTTTTAAAATTTTGTAAGGATTTGTAAGGAAAAGGAATGAAAGGGGAAGTGCAAGCGCAAGCGGTACGTTTGGATAAATGGCTTTGGGCGGCACGTTTTTACAAAACTCGTGCGTTGGCGAAAGCGATGATCGAAGGCGGCAAGGTGCATTACAACCAAAGCCGTGCGAAACCCAATAAAACCGTGCAAATTGGGGCGGTAATTCGCCTGCGTCAAGGCAATGATGAAAAAGAAGTGCGAGTGTTGGGGCTAAGCGATAAACGAGGCGGCGCGGTTGTTGCTCAAACCTTGTACGAAGAAACAGCCGCTAGCGTGGAAAAACGTGTGCAAATGGCGCTGGCTCGCAAAAGTTTAAGTTTAGCGTTACCGCACCCTGAACGTCGTCCAACCAAAAAAGAACGGCGAGATTTGCAGAAATTTAAGCAAGATTGTAATGCACAGTTTTAATGTGCAATCTCGCCACTATATAGGGTGACGTTTTTTAATTTAATCAAAAATGGAGAATTTATGGAAAATTATCAACAAGATAACGACAAATTATACCGCTACTTATTTCAACATCGTGGCGTGCGTGGCGAATGGGTTCGTTTAAATAAAACTTTTCAAGATACGCTCAACACCCATCATTATCCGAAAGTCGTACAAAATTTGCTCGGCGAAATGATGGTCGCCACAGCGCTACTAACGGCAACGTTGAAATTTAAAGGGCAAATTACATTACAACTTCAAGGGGACGAAAAAAGCCCTGTATCCTTAGCGTTAGTCAACGGCACTGTGAAAGCGCTGGACGGCTCAACGGATACGGAACAATCCTTGCGTGCGGTAGCGCGTTTAGATGAAAGCCAATTTGCTCACATTGGCGACTCCGCCACGTTGCAAGAATTATTCGGCAAAGGCGTATTAGTCATTACCTTGACCCCAGAAGAAGGGGAACGCTATCAAGGCGTTGTGGAATTAAGCACAGCGAATTTTGCAGGCTGCCTAGAACGTTACTTCGCCCAAAGTGAACAGCTCGCCACTCAGCTATTGCTGTTTAGCGGTGAACATCAAGGGGAGGCTGTAACGGCAGGGCTGTTGTTGCAAGTAATGCCTGACGGTACAGGTTCGGCGGAAGATTTTGAGCATTTAACCACGCTCGCCGCCACTGCCACTGCGGAAGAAATGTTTGCTTTAATTGCCCACGAATTGCTGTACCGTTTATTTCACGAAGAAACCGTAGAAATTTACCCACCACAGCAAATTGAGTTTTTCTGTGGCTGTTCAAAAGAACGCTCAATGAATGCCTTGCTAATGGTGCCAGAGACGGAGCTATCCCAAATTTTTGACGAACAAAATGGCAAATTGGATATGCAATGCGAATGTTGTGGCACGCATTATGAATTTACGCCAGAGGTTTTGGCGGACTATAAATTGAAATTAAATTAAATCACATAGGTCGGAATTTTTGCCAAAATTCCGACCTATGTTTCATCAGTTAAAAAAGGATTTCTTATGAGAAAATCAACAATCGCACTTGGGCTTTTATGTGGCACTGTGGTCGTGATCGGCGGCGGCTACACTTACGTGGCGAATCAAACGGGTAAAGCCATTGAACACGCCTTAGGGCAGGATAAAGAAATAGGTATCGTTCGCTACGAACGAGGTGTTTTTTCTTCGCACATCGTGCAGGAAATTTACACCGCCAGCGGTACAGCGACCATTGATACTGAAATCGAACATTTAAAATATAACCTAACCCAGCACGCTTACACCCAAGTGAAAAGTCTATTCCGTCTGCCAAATTCAAGAGGTCAATACGAAATATTGGCAGATGTTAGCTATCCTAAAAATGAGGCGCCATACCCAACGGCAGATAATTTCAAAGGCGATGATTCTGCACTGAATACGGCGCAGGCAGTGTGGTTGATTAACGGCGTGTTGAACTCAGGTTTTAGTGTAAAAATTGAGAACAAAGACACCAAAATTTACGAAAAAAACTGGCCGTTGTTGACGATGGACTTCTCCGTGACTGATGGCGGTAAGAAATTCGCCTTTGATGTAGCAAATTTTCAATCGCCACTGCTTACCGTAAAAGGTTTGCAAGGAATGGTGAAGTTGAACAAACCGTTGCAATTAGCTGCCAACGGTACGGTGCCTAATGAGATCATCGGCAACTCGCCAGATCATCGTTTGAAAGCGGAAGAAATTGATGTTACCACCCTAGCGTTGGCGATGTTGTCTGGCTATGGCTGGCAGCCAAGCACGCAGGATTACTATCAAATCCGCAATTTATCCTCTTACCAAAACACGGACAAAAATAATCTCGGCAAAGGTAAATTTACGCTTGATCTCAATGCGGTGCAGGCTGGAAAAATCACGCCAATTTTTACATTGACTTCAACCTCACAGGGTATTATTCCACCAGCTTTGCAGGCGGCAATCTCTGACCAAAGCTGGGGTAATAAAAATATGTGGAAGGATCCAGAAATTCTTGCCAGCCTTATGGGAACAAAAGGTGATGGCGAGCTCGTGATTAGCACCACGGACGGCAAAAAATCCGACATTGCCTTTAACTGGAACGTGAAAAAAGATCCGAGCTTAATTGCCGAAGGGCAGAAAGACGTTGCAAGCTTTTCTGTGAAAACCAGCTTGAACCCGCAACAGTTGGTCAACATTACCCAAAACTTATTGAGTCTTTATCAAGATAAGCAAGCCGTACAGACTGTGTCAGGCTTGGTTGCTTATGGTTTGAAAAACGCTCAAGAATGGCAACCACAAACAGGACCGATTTTGCAAAAACAAAGTGGCGAAAAAGATGCGAACCTAATCGGAACGCTAGAATTTAAGGACGGCGAATGGAAACTAAACGGCAACGTGATTGTGCTGCCGCTTCACTAATCGGTGAGTAGAAATTACGGCGTATTGCCTACGCCGTAATTTTTTTGTGATTTTTTGGATATTTTTATGACGTTAACTTTTAATCCTGTGGCGTTACTTTTGGTAATGCTCATTTTATTAGGTGTGTTGAGTAATAACAGCGCCATTACAGTTTCATCCTTAGTTTTGCTTTTGATGCAACAAACATTTCTCGCCAAATACATTCCCTTTATGGCGAAAAATGGTGTGAATATTGGCATTATTATTTTAACCATCGGCGTATTAAGCCCTATTGTTACTGGCAAAGTTGCCCTGCCGTCATTTTCAAATATTATCAGTGTGAAAATGCTGGTGGCCATTGGTGTGGGGATTTTGGTTGCGTGGTTCGGCGGCAAAGGTGTAACCTTAATGGAACAGCAGCCGTTGCTCATTAGCGGATTATTGCTCGGTACAATTATTGGCGTGGCTTTCTTAGGCGGTATACCCGTAGGGCCATTGATTGCCGCAGGGATTTTATCCATTCTGCTGGGCAAATTCTAAATGTTGTTAATTAAATGTTAAATATATGCTATATGGTTAATGGAACGTTAAAAGGCGTGGCGTTTTTTGCAAAATTAACCAAAGCCCTTTATGTAGGCTTTGAAAACCCTATGAGATCCCTTAGAATATAGGCTGTTTTATTCTTTATTCCGCAGTTTTATGAACAAAATGATTCAATTTATGGCAACGCCTGTACAAATGGTCGATATTGCCGATAACGCAGGTGCTTATAAAGCTCGCAAAAATCAGTGGCTTTCTTTCCTTTCTGCCATTTCATCAGGTGCTTTTATCGCACTTGCTTTTGTTTTCTATACCACTACGCAAACGGGGCTTTCTCAAGATGTTTCTTGGGGACTGGCAAAACTCGTGGGTGGCTTGGTTTTCTCGCTTGGTTTAATTATGGTTGTTGTAATGGGAACTGAGCTTTTCACTTCATCTACAATGACAATGGTTTCCCGTGTTACGGGTAAAATTACCACAGCGCAAATGTTGCGTAATTGGTGCGTAGTTTATGCAGGTAACTTTGTAGGCGCTTTGTTTATTGTGGCCTTGATTTGGTTTTCTGGGCAAATGATGGTCGATCACGGTCAGTGGGGTTTGACCATTTTAAAAACTGCACAACATAAAATTCATCACCAATGGTGGGAAGCGTTTAGCTTAGGAATGCTGTGCAATATTATGGTATGTGCTGCCGTTTGGATGAGCTACGCTGGCAAAACGCTAACGGATAAAATTTTAATTATGCTTTTACCAATTGGTATGTTTGTGGCATCAGGTTTTGAACATAGCATTGCGAATATGTTTATGATTCCTATGGGAATATTGATTGCACATTTTGGCAGTGCAGATTTTTGGCAGCAAATTGGGATTTCACAAGCCCAGTTTGCCGATATTGACGGGTATCACTTTGTGATGAAAAATCTTATTCCTGTCACTTTGGGTAATTTAGTGGGCGGCGGCGTTTGTATTGGCTTGGTGCAGTACGCGACCAGCAAAGCTCGTGCACATTAAATGTTCTTATTTTGTCAAACGAAGAACGGTAACGTCGGAATTTTTGGCAAAATTTTGTTATTTCAATCATAAAAGGATAGTCTTATGACCAAACTTACGGAACAACAAATCGAAGCCTGGGCAGGCTTTAAAGGCGGCGATTGGCAACAAGAAGTCAACGTTCGTGATTTCATTCAAAAAAACTACACCCCTTATGAAGGTGATGAATCTTTCCTAGCTGGTGCCACGGAAGCCACAACCACGTTGTGGAATGATGTGATGGAAAAAATCAAAGTGGAAAACAAAACCCACGAACCATACGACATCGACACGGATATCCCGTCAACAATCACTTCTCACAAACCAGGTTACATTAATAAAGACCTTGAAAAAATCGTTGGTTTGCAAACAGATGAACCATTAAAACGTGCCATTATGCCTTTCGGTGGGATTAAAATGGTTAAAGGTTCTTGTAATGTTTACCGTCGTGAATTGAAACCAGAAATTGAACATATCTTTACGGAATACCGTAAAACTCACAACCAAGGGGTATTTGATGTTTACACCCCTGATATTTTACGCTGCCGTAAATCAGGCGTAATCACTGGCTTACCAGATGCGTACGGTCGTGGTCGTATCATTGGGGACTACCGTCGTGTTGCTCTTTACGGTATCGATTTCTTAATGAAAGATAAATTCGCACAGTTCACTTCTTTACAAGAAAAATTGGAAAAAGGCGAAGATATTCAAACAACGATCCAATTACGTGAAGAAATCAGTGAACAATATCGTGCATTGGGCAAAATGAAAGAAATGGCATCAAGCTATGGTTTTGATATTTCTAACCCTGCAAAAAATGCCCAAGAAGCTGTGCAATGGACTTATTTCGGCTATTTAGCTGCAATTAAATCACAAAATGGTGCGGCTATGTCTTTCGGTCGTATCTCAACTTTCTTAGACATCTATATTGAACGTGATCTTAAAGCAGGCAAAATCACTGAACAAGAAGCTCAAGAATTGATCGACCACCTTGTAATGAAATTACGTATGGTGCGTTTCTTGCGTACTCCAGAATACGATCAACTCTTCTCAGGCGACCCTATGTGGGCAACTGAAAGCTTGGCAGGTATGGGCTTAGATGGTCGTACACTTGTTACTAAAAACAGCTTCCGTATTCTAAACACCCTTTACACAATGGGGCCTTCACCAGAGCCAAATTTAACCATTCTTTGGTCTGAAAAATTACCAGAAGCTTTCAAACGCTTTGCCGCAAAAGTGTCTATCGACACCTCATCTGTACAGTATGAAAATGATGATTTAATGCGTCCAGATTTCAACAGCGATGATTACGCTATCGCTTGCTGTGTAAGCCCAATGATTGTCGGTAAGCAAATGCAATTCTTCGGCGCACGTGCCAACCTTGCAAAAACCTTACTTTACGCAATCAATGGCGGACGTGATGAAAAATCAGGTATGCAAGTTGGTCCTAAATCTGAACCAATGCTTGATGAAGTGCTTGATTACGACAAAGTAATGGCTCGTATGGACGAGTTTATGGACTGGCTCGCCACCCAATACGTTACTGCATTAAACTGCATTCACTTTATGCACGATAAATACGCATACGAAGCAGCGTTAATGGCCTTACACGACCGTGATGTATTCCGCACAATGGCTTGCGGTATCGCAGGGCTTTCTGTGGCAGCGGACTCTTTGGCAGCGATCAAATACGCCAAAGTAAAACCAATTCGTGGCGACATCAAAGACCAAGACGGCAACGTAATTGCTGACAATATGGCACTTGATTTTGAAATCGAAGGCGAATACCCACAATTCGGTAATAACGATTCTCGTGTTGACGACATCGCTTGCGACTTAGTTGAACGTTTTATGCGTAAAGTTCAAAAACACCCAACTTACCGCAATGCCGTGCCAACACAATCTGTTCTTACCATCACATCAAACGTGGTTTATGGTAAAAAAACCGGTAACACCCCAGACGGTCGCCGTTCAGGCGCACCATTTGGCCCAGGTGCGAACCCAATGCACGGACGTGATCAAAAAGGTGCGGTTGCCTCATTGACTTCCGTTGCGAAATTACCATTTGAATTTGCAAAAGATGGTATTTCATACACCTTCTCCATTGTGCCGAACGCTTTGGGTAAGGATTATGAAGCACAAAAACGTAACCTTGCGGGCTTAATGGACGGCTACTTCCACCACGAAGAAGAAGTCGAAGGCGGACAACATTTGAATGTGAACGTGCTAAACCGTGAAACCTTGCTTGATGCGGTTGAGAACCCTGAAAAATACCCTCAGTTGACCATTCGTGTGTCTGGCTATGCGGTGCGTTTCAACTCTCTCACCCCAGAACAGCAACGTGATGTTATCACTCGTACATTCACCGAAGCCCTTTAATAGACATTCTTGTCAACAAACCGCTACTTTGACCTGACCCCAAAAACTTAGACTAAATTAATTTAAGGACTGGGCTCTGTA